>JAULUH010000363.1:0-2517 GCA_032111745.1 Anaerolineae bacterium
CGGCCCCTGGCCGAGAACTACAAGGCCTTCGTGCACCTGCTCGGCCTGGACGGCGCGGTGCTGGCCCAGCATGACGGCGATCCGGTAGGCGGCTTCACGCCCACCACGCGCTGGCAGGCCGGCGAGATCCTGCGCGACCGGCACGTCGTCCCGCTGCCCGCCGGCCTGGCGCCCGGTGAGTACCAGCTCAGGGCGGGCCTGTACAGCGTCGAACCCCTGCGCAACCTGAGTGTCAGCCCGCCTACGGCGGACAACCGCGTCGACCTGGGAACGCTGTCGATCGACTAAACTGATTCCACGATGAAATCCGCAGTCGCCAAACAGGGGACCATGTAGATTTCACCCTGGACTCAGTTTAGGAACGCCGGACGTAGCAACGTCCCCCAGCCCGGCAAAACCGCAGCCGCTACGGCACCGTCACGTTTGCCAGCCAGACGCTGTCGCCGGGCGCCTGGCCCTCCTGGATGACCGGCAGCCGCTCCCCCCCATCCTCTCTATACATCCCGGCTAGCAGGTGATAGATACCCGGCGGCATATCGGCGGGAACAGATACCTGGATGCGGTCTTCGACGACCTCCCCGGCCTGCCACGCTGTCGTCGGGTGGCCCCAGGCTCTCGGCACGGCATCGTGCTGCGCCCACAGCCGGCCTGTGTCGTCCACCAAGTGCACAAATACCTTGTAGCTGTCCGCGGGCTGTGCGAGGGCCTGCCAGTAAAGCACGGGCTCGAGAGTCTCTCCTGGCTGCACTTGCGTAGAGGGTAGGGAGTACCCCAGGAGCTGAATGTCATCGCCGAGCCGGACCCTCAATGGTGTAGCCTCCTCGGGCAGACCGGCCAGGGCTGGTGCCCGACCCAGGCGATAGACCTGGAAGACGAGCTCCCCAGTGCGCTGATGGTAGGACTTCCAGAGCTCGGGCGCGAGGCCCCGGCGGTGTGCCGCCTGCTGCAGGGCCTCCCAGTGCCCCGGCAGGACGGTCAGCCAGGGTGGGTGCACCAGGATCAGCGCATCCGCCTCGTCCAGCAGCGGCTCCAACAGGGCCTCGACCTCCGGGCCAGGCGGCGATGTGTAACTGAACACCTCCTCGGGATTGACCCGGCCCTCGGTGAGGATCTGCAGGTTGCGTTTGAAGCCCCAGTCCAGGGCCACCACCCGGGGCGCGTCCTCCCGCAGGAGGTCGGCCGCCAGGTCGTCGATGGCGTCGGAGAAGTAGCCTCCGCCGCCGCTGGCCGCCAGCGCACGATGGTACCCCATGGTCGTCGCCAGCTCGGCTCCCACCAGAACGAACCCGGCCAGCGCCAGCGCCACTGCCAGCCCGGCCCGCTGTTGGGGGAAGCGCTGCCTGGCACTGTCCCATAGACTGAACAGCGCGGCAGCCACCAGGGCCTGGGGCCACGGCCAGGCGATGAGCAGGTGATCGGCACCCCGCCCCATGGCCATCAGCGCGCTCTGGGCCGCAATGGCTACCACCAGGATCAGCAGCAAGGACAGCTTCTTGGCGCCGTAAGAGAGCCGACGCGCTATACCCAGTCCCACCAGCACCGCCAGCCCGGCCACAAACACGGGGACGGCGATCCCATTGACCTGTCGCTCCCCCAGCCGCGTGCCAAACCAGCCCCCGTTCAACAGATAGCCGAAGTCCCGGCGGGCGACCTGCAGCATCGTCGAGAGCAGCCCGGCCGTGTCCGCCAGCGGCCGCTCGCGATTAAACGTGTTCACTACGAACTGCACCGTTCCCAGGCCCTGCAAGTTGTAGATCAGCACGGGGCTGAGGCCAAGCCCAAAGGCCAGCAGGCCACCCAGCCAGCTCTGCCACGTGCTCAGCTGCAGCGGCCACAGCCAGGCCCGCCAGCCGCGGCCGGGCCGCAGGAAGGGGCTGAGCAACAGCCAGGCCGCCCCCAGCCCGATCATGAGCCAGGCGAACAGCAGCTTCGTGGTTATCCCTAGCCCCATCAACAAACCAGCCAGGATCAGATACACCCCCTGGCCACGCCGGTACCAGCGGTACAAAGCCCATACCGCACCGATGGCCAGCGGCAGCATGGGTAGCGAGACAAAGGCGCCCATGCGCGTCCAGAACACGAAGGTGGGATTGGCCGCCAGCAGGAGCGTGCTCAGCGCAGCCACGCGCTCGTCCAGGTACTCTCGCAAGAACCCCCAGGAGAGCACCAGGGCCACCAACCCCACCAGCCAGTTAGCCAGGCGCAGGGCCGTGGCACCAGGCCCCAACAGGGCAAAGGCCACCATCGATAGATAGGTGGTCGTGCTCCCGACATAGGGCATCAACATCAGCGGCCACGAGCGGCCGCCCAGGTCAACCGTAGCCTCGGTCTCCAGAGGCTGCCCCTGTAGGAACTGCATGGCCGGCACCGCATCTAGCGCCTCGTCGTAGTACAGGCCGGGCAGGTCCAACTGGTACCAGCCCAGGACGCTGTACAGCACCAGGGCCAGACCGAAGACGACAGGCCAGGGAGTGAGCCGGTGCCGGCCAGTGGGTTCCATTATGCTCAGGCGGGAGT
>JAULUH010000364.1:0-30869 GCA_032111745.1 Anaerolineae bacterium
ACGAAGGCGCCGAAGCCATGGCGCACCAGGACTTCGGCGATCGTTCTATACCGGCGCAGATATCGGGTGCTGAATCGCATGGACGTCGCTGGACGCGACAGTTTCCTTCGGTGATTCCCTCAGACGAGTGATGGGTAGATTATAGCGGGCAAGGTTAGCCAGGTGTTGGTAGCCCCGGCGCCTGGCAGGTCGGTGCCGATTATACCATCGCACAGGGGCAGGCGGCAAACCACAAGTTAGATTCCTGGCCCCGCAGGTGTTTCCCTAGACCGAGTCCGGCCTGGCCAGTGCCTGGTCGCCGGCCAGGTCCCCCTCGAAAACCCTGGACGCAGGCCCGGTCTGTTCCACCGACCAGTCCTCGCCGATCTCGATGGTCAACGTGCCCCCGGGCATGGTGACCGCGACTTCTGGCCCGCACAGTCCCAGGCGATGGGCCACGGCTGCGGCTGCACAGCTACTGCTGCCAGAGGCCAGGGTGTACCCGGCCCCCCGCTCCCAGATCTCGATGCGCACTGCGGCGCTGTGCAGCACCTGCATGAACTGCACGTTGGAGCGATTGGGAAAGCGGCCATCGCGCTCGATCAGCGGCCCATAACGCTGCGCCTCGGCCGCGCTAGGAGCGTCGTGTAACACCACACAGTGGGGATTGCCGATCGTAGCTGCACTGAACCGGAAGAGCCGTCCCCCGGCTTCCAACTCCTCGTCCAGCACCTCCCGGGGCGGCCCCGCCACCGGGATGGCGCTGCTGTGGAAGCTGACCCGGCCCATGGCCACCGTCACCTGCTGGCCACCCAGGTGCACGCGGCACGTGACCGGGCCCCCCGGCGTCTCCACGGTGAACGGCTCGAGTCCCACCTGCCCGCGGTCCCACAGGTAGCGGGCGAAGATGCGCAACCCGTTGCCGCTCTTCTCGAACTCCTCGCCGTCGGGGTTGAACAGGCGCAGCCCGAAATCACAGGCCGCCGATGGCAGCGGCCCCCACAGGAGCCCGTCCGACCCCACCCCGTAGTGGCGGTCACAGATCAGGCGGATTTGCCCAGTGGCGGGAGGCTCAATCCCACCGGCCGGATCGACCAAGATATAGTCATTGCCCAGAGCCTGGTACTTCACAAAGCGCATGCCAGCTTGCCTGCCCTCCAGCCGTCGCGCCAGGGTCGCCCGCCGCCCTGCCCGGCCGAGCCAAGTATACACCACCGCCCCTGCCGCCGCAAGGGGCCACCCGGCGCCCGATACCCGCCCTGTTGCCATTGTGCCGATGGTGTGAGTGGTGGTATAATCCGGCCCGACGGGCTCCCGGACCCCGTCGAACGCTGCGCGCAGGCGTAGCCATTATCATGCAAGGTAAGGTCCCTGGTGCTACGCCGATTGCTCAGGACCAGTCAGGTCATCCCCCAATCCCATAACGGCCGCTATCGACACGGCAATACCTACCTGATCGAGCTTAACGACGTCACCAAAGTCTTCCAGGGCAGCACCAGGTCCTACGCCGCGTTGCAGGGCGTTAGCATCTGCGTCGACCGCGGCGAGTTTGTGGCCGTAGCCGGCAAATCCGGAAGCGGCAAGTCCACGCTGATCAACATGCTCACCGGCATCGACCGCCCCACCTCGGGCACGGTGCTGGTAGGCGATACGGCCCTGCACGCGCTCAACGAGGAACAGATGGCCGTGTGGCGGGGCAAGACCGTGGGCGTGGTGTTTCAGTTCTTCCAGCTCCTGCCACTGCTCACCGCCGTCGAGAACGTCATGCTGCCCATGGATTTCTGCAACGTCTACCCCAGCCGTGAGCGGCGCGCGCGCGCCATGGCCCTGCTCGATCGGGTGGGCATGTCCCCTTACGCCGACAAGCCGCCCACGGCCCTCTCCGGTGGCGAGCAGCAGCGGGTAGCTATCGCGCGCGCCCTGGCCAACGACCCCCCCATCCTGGTGGCCGACGAGCCCACCGGGAATCTGGATTCGGCGACCGCCGAGAGCGTCTTCGGTCTTTTCCAGGAGGTGGTGGCCGAGGGCAAGACCATCGTCATGGTGACCCACGACCGGGACCTGGCACAGCAGGTGGATCGCACCTTGATCATCGCCGATGGTCGCATCGTCGACCAGGTGGTGCACTCCTCGCAGTTGACGGACGGCGGTGCTCCGTTGCAGCAGCAGCGGCTGTTGCAGGAGGCTGCCCATGGCTAGCCCCCGCTGGCAGAAAGTGGCGCGGGAGATATGGAAGAATCCCAAGAGGACCCTTTTGGTGGTGCTCTCCATCGCCGTCGGCGTAATCGCGCTGGGCACCGTGGCCGGCACCTATACGGTGATCACCCGGGAGCTACCAGCCGGCTACGCGCGGGTCAATCCCGCCAGCGCCACCCTGTATGTCGAGCCCTTCGACGACACCCTGCTACGGGTCGTGCGCAACCTCCCCGGGGTGGAGGCCGCCGACGGCCGCCGCACCGTGACCATGCGCCTCCAGGCTGGAGTGAGCCCCTGGCGGGATGTCGAGATGTTCTCCCTGCCCGACTATGACAACCTTCAGGTAGCCAGGCTCTGGCCGGAGCGCGGGGCCTGGCCCCCCGCCCCGCGGGAGCTGCTGATAGAGCGGGCGGCCATGGACCTGGCCGGCCTGCGCATCGGGGACATCGTCACCCTGGAGGCGGCCAACGGCACCAAGCGTTCCCTGCCCGTCTCTGGCGTGGTCTACGATATCAACCGGCCCTCGGCGCGCTTCGCTAACAGGCTGTACGGCTATGTCCATCCGGGGACTATGGAGTGGCTTGGCGTCGAGGACGACTACAACCAGCTGGACATCGTGGTGGCCGAGCGAAAGCTTGACCGCGGCCACATCGCATCCGTTGCCGGCGAGGTGCGCGGGAAGGTGGAGAAGAGTGGCCGCGACGTCTATTGGCTGTCTATTCCCGAGCCGGGCAAGCACCCCTTCGAGCGCTTCCTGGGTCCCATGGCCCTGCTGCTCACGGCTCTTGGCCTGCTCTGCCTGTTCCTCAGCGGTTTCCTGGTGGTGAACACCATCACCGCCCTGTTGGCGCAACAGATCCGCCAGATCGGCGTCATGAAGGCCATTGGCGCGCGGACGGGCCAGATCGCCGGCCTCTACGTCGGGATGGTGCTGCTGCTGGGCCTGCTGGCCCTCCTCATCTCAATCCCGACCTCCCTGCTGGCCACGCGCAGCCTGGTGGGCTTCATGGCCGGCCTGGTCAACTTCGACGTGGCCAGCTACCAGCCGCCGGCCTGGGTGTTTGGCCTGCAAGTAATGGCTGCCCTGCTGGTGCCGCTCCTGGCAGCCTTGGTCCCCGTGTTCAAGGGCTCGCGTATCACAGTGCGCGAGGCCATCAACTCCTACGGCCTGGCTGAGGGCCAGCAGGGCAGCGGCCTGCTCCTGACCCTGCTGGGGCAGGTGCGTGGGTTGTCCCGGCCTGTGTTGTTGGCCATCCGCAGCACCTTCCGGCGCCGCGCCCGCCTAGTACTTACCCTGCTGACCCTGGCCCTGGCCTCGACCATTTTCATCGCCGTCCTGAGCGTGCGGGCCTCTTTACTGCGCACCCTGGACGACGCTTTGGCCCATTGGCAGTATGACGTGGGCGTGAGCTTCGTCCGGCCCTACCGCGTCGAGGAGATCGAGCGCCAGGCCATGCTGGTGCCAGGGGTGACCCACGCCGAGAGCTGGGGTTACCAGACGGTCCGTCGCCTGCGGCCTGACAACACTAACAGCGACGCCCTGATCATGATCGCACCCCCGGCTGACACGCGGCTGCTGCAGCCCACGCTGCTCGCAGGCCGGTGGTTACTACCGGAGGACGAGAACGCCATCGTCATCACCACCGACCTCCTGCGCGAGGAGCCGGGTTTGCGCGCTGGCGATGCCGTGGAGTTGGAGATGGATGGCCGGCTGAGCACCTGGGTGGTGGTGGGCCTGATGCGCGGAGTGCTCTCCGGGCCCACCATGTACGCCAACTATCCCTATTTCGCCCGGGCCATGCGCAGCCCGGCCCAGGCCAGCACGGTGCAGGTGGTAACCGGGCAACACACGCCGGCCTTCCAGCGCCAGTTGGCCGGGGCGCTGGAGGAACAGTTCGAGCGGAGCGGCCTGCGGGTGGTCTCCACCACCACCCTGGCCGAGCTGCGCCGGGTGGCCATTGCCCAGTTTGGTGTCATCATCATCTTTCTGCTGGCTATGGCGCTGTTGCTCGCCATCGTAGGTGCCCTGGGACTGGCCGGCACCATGAGCATCAACGTCCTGGAGCGTACCCGGGAGATCGGCATGATGCGCGCCATCGGCGCCACTGGGCGCACGGTCCGCCGCATGGTCGTCGTGGAGGGCGGCCTCATCGGCCTGCTCAGCTGGATCCTGGGCACGGCGCTGGCCATCCCCATCAGCCAGGTGCTCAGCCGCTCCGTGGGCCTGTCCTTTCTCCAGACCCCCTTGAGCTATCGCTTCGCGCCGGAAGGCGCCGCGATCTGGCTGGTAGCCGTCCTGATCCTAGCGGCCATCGCCAGCCTGCTACCGGCCCGGGATGCCTCCCGGGTGAGCGTGCGAGATGCGCTGGCCTATGAGTAATGGAAGCCTCCCGCGGTTACGAGCTCCCAAGCTCAGAGGTTAGTTCTGATGAGAACCGTGTTAGTCGTGCTGGTTGTCCTGGCACTAATCGCCGGTAGCATCTTCCTGGTCGCTAATCTCACGAGGCCACTGCGCCCGGACCGTGAGGTGCAAAACATCCCGGCCACGGCCACCGTGCTGCCCCCGGCCCGCATCGACGACAGCGTCGTCGTAGCCGACGGCCGCATCGTGCCGGTGCAGAGCGCGGACCTGAGCCTGCCGGTCAGCGGCTTCGTCAGCGAGCTCATGGTGCGGGAGAGCGAGCAGGTGGAGGCCAACCAGCTCCTGTTGCGCCTCAAGGCCGACCGCCAGGCCGCGCTCCTGGCCGAGGCCCAGGCCGACCTGCGCCGGGCCGAGGCGCGCTACCAGGAGACCGTGGCCGGCGCACGCGAGCAGGAGATCCTGGCTGCCAGGGCTCAGGTCGACGCCGCCCAGGCCCAGCTAGATAAGCTGCAACAGGGCTCCAAGGCCGAAGATATCCAGGCCGCCCAGGCCTCCCTGGCCGTAGCCCTGGCTGAGGTCCGCCAGGCCTCTTCCGGGACGGGCGAGCAGGAGCTCATCGCGGCCAAGGCCGATCTGGACAACGCCGATGCGACCCGGCGCCGGGCCCAGGCGGCCTACGATAGGGTCGCCGGCAATCCGGACATCGGCCGCTTCCCCGAGGCACTGGAGCTGGAGAAGGCCACCAACGAGTACAACGCCGCCCTGGCGCGCTACGAGGCCCTGCAAGAGGGTCCCGATCCGGACGGCGTGGCTGCCGCCCAGGCTAAGGCCGATCGTGCCCGGGCCGAACTCAACGCTCTGCGGTCGCCGCCCAGCGCCGCCGACATCGCCGCCGCTGAGGCTGAGATCCGGCGAGCCCAGGCCGAGCTGGACCTCCTGCTGGCTGGCCCGCGCGTTGAAGAGATCTCTGCGGCCCTGGCCGACGTGGCCGCGGCCGAGGCTGCGGTCGCTCGCGCGGAGGCTGAGCTGGCCGATACCGAGCTCTTCGCACCCTTCGCCGGAGAGATCGTCTCCCTGGAGAACACTCTGGGACAGCAGGTGGCGGCCGGTGAACTGATCGTGCGCATGGCGGATCTCTCCGGCTGGCGTGTCGAGACTGCGGACCTGACCGAGTTGGACGTCGTCGGCGTTCAGCCGGGGGACCCAGTATCTATCACCTTCGATGCCATCCCTGGCCTGGAGTTGCCTGGCACAGTACTGCGTGTCAAGCCCCTTGGCGAGAACAAGCAGGGCGATATCACCTATACGGTGGTGGTGCTGCCCGATCGCGACGACGACCGGCTGCTCTGGAACATGACGGCCACCCTCAGCATCGATCGCGGCGCCGGCCCCGGCATGGCCCCGGCCGTCGAGGTCACGGCGGTCGAGCCATCCACTCCCACTGCGGTGCCGCCGGAGGCCACGCCAACGCCGGAGCTTCCGGCCCCCACGGCTACGCCAGGGGCGATTGCCGTGACCCCGGCCATTACGGCGGACATCCCCACAGGCGTCTCCACCGTGGGGGCCACCCTCGTGACCGTCCGCCCGGCTCCATCAGCCACTGCCGTGCCTTCGCCGGGGCCTGCCAGCGCACCGGTACCGGCTGCCACTGCCGGGCCCACCCGATCCGTCACGGGAGCGACCAGCCCGCCTGACCTCCTGGCTCCGGACGCCAATCGCCAGGTGTCGGGCAACGTGACCTTCCAGTGGCAGCCCACCGGGCCCCTGCCGGACGGCGCCAGCTATGAGGTGGTGTGGTGGAACCGGAACGAGGATCCGGCCGCAGCGCGCGGGATTGCGCCGCCGACCACGGATACCACCCTGCGAGCCAACGTCGACGTGCTATACCAGGCCGGACAGATCGCCGGCCCTGAGATGTACTGGACGGTGCTGATCGTCGGCACCGACCCCTACCAGCGCCTGACCCAGCCGGCGCAAAGCGTCGTGCGGGTGATGAACTACGAGGCCGGCCAGGATGGCGAGGGCACCGCGCCGCCGCCACCCAAGCCGTAGCTGGCCGGACCGAGACCAGCGACAGGCAGGAGGAAGGGCGCCGGACGCGCAACCCGGGGAGACTGGATAGCGTCTCGCCGTGACGAGGTTACCGATGAACACAGGAAATCACAGTCGGATGAGCCGCCGGGCCTTGCCGGTGCTCTGGACCGTGCTGGCGCTGGTGGTTGTGGCTAGCATGGTCCTCGGTGCCGGGGCTTTTGCCCGTGTTGCAGGGGCCGGTGCCCTGCAGCCGCTGGAGACATGGTCCAGGGTTGCCCTGGAAGGGCGTGCGGTGCGCTGGATCGACCCTACGCCCGGCGACGCCCAGGTGGTGTATGCTGCGGTGGACGGCCTGGGCGTCTACCGCAGCCAGGACGGCGGCAGCACCTGGGCCGCGTTGCCCACGACGGGCCTCGGCAACCTGGCCGTGCAGACCGTCGCCGCCTGCCCCAATGGGTCCCTATTTGCCGGCACCTGGGGGGGCGGTGTGTTTCGCTGGCAGGGTAGCGGCTGGGTAGCGGTGAACAGCGGGCTGTTCCGGCCCTATATCACGGCCCTGGCCTGTGATCCGCAGAGCATCGTCTATGCCGGGACCTACGACGCCGGCATCTTCAAGTCGATCAACAGTGGCGGCAATTGGTCGACCGTCAACACGGGCCTGCAGAGCCAGAATGTCCTCACCGTGAGGTCCGGGCCCGGCTATCTGATGGCCGGCACCAGCGGAGGCGCGTTCAAGTCCGCCAACGGCGGTGCCAACTGGAATGCCGCCGGGCTTCCCAACCAGGAGGTTTTCGACTTCGCCTTCGATCTCCTGGATGACCAGCGCCTGTGGGCCGCTACCACCACCCTCGGTGTGCTGGCATCCACCAGCGGGGGGGCGTCCTGGGCCCAGGTGGGCAGCGGCCTCCAGGCCTACACGGTGACGCGCAACGCGGCGGGCGAGCTCTTCGCCGGTACCCGCGACAACGGCGCCTTCAAGCTGGTCGGCGACCAGTGGGTCGACCAGGGCATCGCCCCCAAACGGGTGTACCTGATGCGCGCGGCCGGTAGCGTGGGCGACCGGGTGATCGCCGGCACCGACAGCGGCATCTGGCTAGGCCGGCCGGTGGTCAGCCCCACCTCGACGCCCACCAGCACGGCAACGCCTACCAGCACCCCCACGGCGCCGGTGGCCCCCAACGTAGCGATCACCTTGCGTAACATGCCCTTGGGAGCGGCCAATCCCGGCGACGTGATCTCTTACACCGTCGACTATGTGGTCGAGGGCGAGGATATCGCCGCCAACGTGATGATCTTCGACCAGGTGCCCGCTGGCACGGAATTGGTGGCCGGCTCCCCTGAGCCGGACGATATCGCATTGGTGCAAGGGGACGTCGTGTTCTGGGACGTGGGTAATCTCCCGGCAGGCAGCAGCGGTAAGGTCTCCTACGCCGTGCGTGTCCTGGGAACGCCAGCTCCTGCGCCCACGGCCACGCCCACGGCGACGGAAGTGTCCCCGAATGAACCCACGGCGACCGCCACGCCCACACCTACCCCCACGACGACCGCCGGACCGGTGCGCGGACCGGCCGGCTGGCAGCTGCCGCAGGCTGACGCTATGCTACGGCAGGTCGATGGCACTGTAGTCGTGATCAACGACGGCGCTGAGGTGACCTGGGAATTCCAGGGCGACCTCTACCAGGCGCGCTCCGGCCCTGCCATCAACGGCCCGACCCATTTCTTCCCGCTGGCGCTGCGGCAGCCCGCGGACAACTGACAAGCCTGATTGATGAAGTGCCTATTATGAGCAACTACCAACGGCCGGGTGGCTCACCTTTGGTGTGGGCTGCTATCCTCCTTGGACTCTCTGCCGTCATCGGCATCCTGGTGGCGATGCTGTCGGGCGGCGGCCTGGGCTCCAGCGCACCGCCCGACTGGACACCACCGCCACCTACGGCGACCCCCCAGCGTCCCACCGCCTCTCCCGTCGTCGAGGTGTCAGGCCAGCCGGCAGCACCGGCCGCGTCCCCTGCGGCCACAGAGATCGCCCAGGCGACCTCGACGACCGCGGCCACCGCGACTCCAATTCGGGTCACCGCCACCAGCACCCGGGAGGCTGCGCCCCTGCGCCCCGCGACCACTGTTCAGCCGCAGCAGGCCACCGCCACCCCGGGCCTGGTGGCGCAGCTCACCGCCACAGCTGAGCCCTCGCCGGAGGTCGAAAGCTCTCCCGCCGCCGAAGGCACGGCCGCAGCCTCGCCTACCACGGCGGCCAGCCCGACCTCCGCAGCCACCAACACGCCCGTGCCCACCGCAACGCCCGTGCCGGCCGTCACCGCCACGTCGGTCCAAGCAACGCCTCAGCCGCCTCCACCGACGCGGCCGCCAGCCACGCCCACCCCACTACCCGCGCTCAGCCCGCCACAGCTGGGGTCTCCCGCCCCCAACGCCTCCGCCAGCGGCGAGGTGGATTTCACCTGGGCGCCCACAGGGGAGCTGCCACCTGGCACCGGTTACGAGGTAGTCGTGTGGAATCCGGGCGAGGATCCGGCGGCGGCCCGCGGCGTGGCCCCCCCTACCACCGGCACCTCCTTGCGTGCTAACCTGGACGGCATGATCCAGGCCGGCCTGTTCAGTGGGCCGCAGCTCAACTGGACAGTGCTCATCGTAGGCACTGATCCCTATCAGCGCCTTACCCAGCCGGCGGCCAGCCCCGCTCATGTGTTGAACTACCAGGTTGCCAGCGGGGGCGGCAGCTCCGAGGTACCCCCGCCGCCGCCAAAGCCCTAGAAGAAACCAGTCGGGTGTGTTTGAGACAGGTGAGACCCCGTCACACTGGCCGCGGCCAGTAGGCTCCGTCATTGGGCAGGGCTCCCATATACCGTTCCTTTTCCCAAAGGAACGGTATATGGGTATATAGGAGAGCAAGGCGCGTCTCGATGTAGGCGGCTCGGCAGCAGCGGTATTAGGTGGAACAGAGGGTACGCCGGCACTGCTGCCAGGGTAAGGATGACAGGGCCGCTCTCCTTACGGCCGGCGCGGCGGACCGATGGGCGATGGGGGCGGCGGGTCCGGCAACGTGACCGTCGGCACGATCACCGATGGTATCACTACCGTCGGCGCTATCACCGTCGGCGCTATCACCGTCGGCACAACCACCGTCGGTGCCATCACCGTCGGCACAACCACCGTCGGTGCCATCACCGTCGGTACTGTCACCGTCGGCACAACCACCGTCGGTACTGTCACCGTTGGCCCTGGTGGCGGCGTGATGGCCGGTGGGCTGGGCCAGGACCGCGTCTGCACCGGCCTTGGTGGCATCAAAGTCCGCACCTCCGTCGGCCGTGGCAGCGGCGCCGGTACGCGCGTGCGATCTGCCGGTGGCTGGATGGGCGGTCGCTCGCCAGGCCTACCCGCAGGCAAGCCGGTGATGGTTACGCGGGGGCGCGCCGGGGTGGGCTGCGGCAGCGGCGTATCAGCGATGGCGGTGGGCGACGCCGTGGCCGTCGCCAGGGGCGATGGCGTAGCTGTCGGGGTCTGCAAAGGCGACGGCAGCGGCGGGCCCGGCTGCTCTGGCTTGGTCGACGATGACGGGTTTGGGTCTACTGGCTCTCCCCCCACCAGGTGCTGCATCATCTCTCGGGCGGCCTCAGAGCTGCGCAGCGCCTCGCCGACCATCGCCCTGTTTTGCTCTGGGGTGCGGCCTGCCAGATCGCCCAGCCGGCGCTGAAACTCCTCCATCTGCTCGACTAGCTCCACAGCCAGTTGCTGCTGATCCTCCACCCCCAGCCCGTCCTGGTTTTGAAGGATCGCCAGGGCGCGCTCCAACTGCCGGCGGTAGCTTTGCAGTGCGGTAGCCACACCCGCGGCCTGCGGGTCGGACTCCAAAGCCGCTGCTTCTTCCAGACGACTCCGCGCCAGTTCCAGGTGCAGGGCTATTTCTGCCCGGGGATCCGTTGTGGCTGCCAGGCGGATCTCCTCCACGGCGGTCTTGACGGGGTAGAGCAGGTCGCCCGGCAAGGCGCTCGCCGCCACCACCATGGTGCGTGCACTGCCTGCCAGCACGACCAGCACCAGCATTATGAGCGCCACACCGACCGGCTGCAGGGCCGGCCATCGCCAGCCCGGCGTTTCCTGTCTGCGCACCGGCCACTCCGGTGCGCGCAGCGACGCTGCCAGGAGATTCTGCATGCGCACTGCCGCGTGCTGCCGGAATTCGGCAGATGGCAGTGCGGAGCCACGGGCCTCCTGCAGGCGCACCGCCAGGCGTAGCAAGGGCTCCAGCTCCTCCTGCGCGGCCGGGAACAGGGCCAGGCATTCCTCTACCGGGCGCCTGCGGCCCTGGATGTCGGACACGCAGCTCTCGAGGATGTCGGCCAAAGGGTCGTCTTGGGGCAGAGGGTTGGGATCAGGCTTGGGCATGCTGCGTCTCTGTCAGCAGGCGGTGCAGGGCCGCCAGCGCTCGATGCTGGATCACCCGGCACGCTCCCGGGCTCTTGTCGATGACACGTGCCACCTCCGCGTGGCTGAGGCCCTCGATGAAGCGCAGCACGACGACCTGCTGCTGCTCCTCCGGCAGGCAGCTAATGGCCGCGGCCAGGGCGGCGAGCTCTCCCGACTCGATCACCTGCTCGGCCGTCCCGCGTCTATCGCTCGCTGCCATGCCCTCTTCCTGCACGGGCGCCATCGCCTCCGGGGCCCTTTGGCGGTGGTGGTCCACCACCACGTTGTGGGCAATGCGGTAGAGCCAGCTGGCAAAAGGCACGCCGCGTGCCCTGTAGCCTGCGATTGCCTCCCAGGCCTTCAGGAAGACCTGCTCGGTCAGATCCTCGGCATCCGCGGCATTGCCAACGCGGAAGCGGACGTAGCGGTAGATCGCGTCCAGATGGCGCACGTAGAGCCGGCCATACGCGTCGGCATCGCCTGCCACCGCGGCCCTGACCAGCGCGGCCTCATCGGAGACGTGATCTGGCATGAGCGCACGCGCCGGTCGGAGCCGGCGCACAGGTCCAACGGCTGCGCGCTAGCGCAGCAGGATCAGCGGTAGCTGCATGCTGTGCGGCTGTGGGGTCGACTCCGGTCCGAGGGGGAGCACGCCGCTCCACGTCAGCGCCGGATCGGCCTGCAGCCCTGGCTTGGCGGACGGCGCCACGCCGTTCGCCGCAATGGCCGTGCCGCTGTGCCCGGAGTCGATGTCGAGGTCATATACGGACTCCGCCTGGCCGTAAACAACGAATAGATAGACGCCCGTAGCTGGTGCGGTGAAGCTTACCGCGTCCGGGGCCGTGCCCTCCTGGTTACTGACCAAGTCAGGCAACCTGTGATTGCCCGGGAACCATACGTAGAGGTCGGCATCCCCGCTATGGGTGGTGAGAGAGGCCGTCACCTCGGTCCCGGCCTGGTAGTTCACCAGGTAGGCCACAGCCTCGTCCTGGCCTACCGTCGTGTTGGGTAGCAACAGGCTGGCAAAGTCGATGGCCCGCCGGGTCATGGCCGAGGCGTTTCTCGCCCCATCGGCAAGCCATACCCCGACGAAGTGGGTGCCGCTCTCTGCGCTCAGCTGCCAAGGATACTCTGCCGCGAACGGTATCCAGTCCGTCATCCTGACCAACCGCCAGCGCGGTGCCCTCCCACTGGTCAGGGTCCACTCCGCGATCTTCATCCGGCTGACGCCGCTGTCGTCTTCTGCCGTGATGTGCAGCTGTACGTTGGGATCGGCCAACACGTCGGAGTCGCCGATTCTCAGCTCTACCAGACGCGGGGGCACCACGTCGGTCCCTGGCGGCACCGGCACGATCACCGCCCGGGCACTGCGCTGGTAGGTCAGGTCACCAGCTGAGATTGTGGCCGTGTTCACCACTACAGCCGGCGTAGCGACGGCCTGTGCAGTCGCCTGAAACACCAGTTCCACAGCCTCGCCGCTGCGCACCAGCACATCCGTCCAGCTCAGGGTGTGCGCCGCCGGGTCATAGGCCGCGGTGGGCGAGGCCGAGCCGGCCACGTAGGCCATGGCCTCCGGCAAGGGGTCGACCACGTCGGCCAGTGCATCGGCCGTGCCGCTGTTGATCAGGTAAATGGTGTAGGTGACGGCCCCGCCGATGGCCACCACCCGTGGGGAAGCCACCTTCAGCGACGCTGCCAGCTGGGGAGCTGGTTCAGGCGGGGAAGAGCCAGCCGGTACCACCGTCACCCGAGCTGTCCGGACAAAGCGCTGGTAGACTGAGGAGATGGCGGCCACGTTGCTGACCTCGATGGCTGCCGCCACCTCGCCAGCCGTCACCTGGAAGGTCAGCGGCAGGGTTGACCGGGCTCCCACCGTCACATCCCAGGTCAGCGTGGCGCGGTCAGCCATGTACTTGCCGTTGTGGGATGCAGAGCCGGCCACGTAGGCAAAGGGCTCCGGAATAGGGTCTGCCACCCACACCGGCAGGTCTTCAGCGCCGCTGTTGACCAGCTCGATGGTGTAGGTCAGCACGTCGCCCGTGGCCACCACGGGCTGTGACGCTACCTTGCGGGATTCGGTGAGGGCAAAACCGGGGCCCGACTGCGCCTGCGCCGGGATTGCGATGGACGCCAGGGTCAGGGCCAGCACCATGACCAGCGTCAATCGTCCGGCCAGCCCCAGCCGGCCGTACGTGTGCTTAGAAAGTTTCCACATAGCTTGCCTCCTGTGAGCAGGAACGAAGCGGACCTGCTGCGGTCGAGCGACAACGAAGAAGGAGAGTTCGACGGCGAGCCTGCCAGCCCCAGCCCCCCTGGTGCGCCCGCATGCCGCAGGCGCACCAGGGGGCTGGGCACATAGGGAGTGGCCGGCTTGCGGAGTATAACGTGAGCAGGGGGGTATTGTTACAGCGGCAGGGCCGTGGCTTGTACCGGCTCACCCTCCCACCGCCAGCAGCGCAGTTGCCAGTCATGCCCCTCCACGGCCACGGCGGCCGCATACGCCGGATCAGGGTCCAGCTCCTGCAGCCGCCAGCGCGCGGCCTCTTTCGGGCTGCCCTCGCTGTGCAGCAGGGCAGCAGGCATCCCCGGGGCCAGGGAGACCTCGAACTGGTCCAGTGGAATCGATAACCCCTCGCCCCTCGCCTTAATGTATGCCTCTTTGCGGGTCCAGCAGTCGTAGAAAGCCCTGGTGCGGAGCTCTGCCGGCAGCGCCTGCAGCGCGTCCCGCTCGCGCGGCGCAAAAAAGCGCTCCGCGATCTCGGCCGTGGCCAGCTCGGGGCGCAACTGCTCGACGTCGACGCCCACCACCCGGCCCGCAGTCACGGCGTACAACACCAGGTCTCCGGAATGGGACAGATTGAAACTCAGCGCCGGCTCGGCAAACCCTGCGGCCAGCGCCGGCTTGCCATGGGCATTGTAGACGAAGCACAGACTCTCCGGTGCCGTCCCTGCATACAGGCCGAGAATGACCCGCAATAGCCCCCGGGCCAGGATATAGTGGTCGCGATCCCTGGCGAAACGGAAGCGCCCGGCCCGCTGCAGCTCATCTGCGCTCAGCAGGCCTTCCAGCCACGCCAGCGTCGCCGGCGGCGCCGCCAGCGCGGCCTGCCACACATGGACCTCTGCCTCGGTAGCGGCCGGCCTTGGCGGCGGCAGCTCCCAGATCATGCGCATGGCTTGCCCGCTTAGCTGTCCTCCGCCTGCTGCCGGGCAGCCTCTTCCATCTTCTTGCGCAGGCTCAAGGGACGCATGTCAGTCCAAACCTCTTTGATATAGGCCAGGCATTCTTCTTTGTTCCCGGTCTTGCCGCCATCGCGCCAGCCCAGGGGATTATCCCGGTCAGCCGGCCAGATCGAATACTGCTCCTCGTGATTAATCACGACCTTGTAAATGGTGGTGTCTTCTCTATCGTCCCAGGCCATTTCGTTTTCTCCTCTCCAGAAGGATGATAGCTTCTGCAGGCACTCATCACAGCCGATCGACTAGGCAGCATTGGCGAACTCGGCGAACTCCCGGGCCAGGGACTGCAGCAGCAGCGCCTGCTGGGTGTTCAGGTAGAAGTGGTCGCCAGGCAGCATGCGCAGGCTGAAGGGGCCCGTGGTCTGCTCTCGCCACGCCTCCAGCTCCGCGCGGCTGACGTGGAGGTCTGCCAGCCCGCCATAGGCGGCGATGGCACAGTCCAGCGGCTCCTCGGCCCGATAGACATAGGTCTCGCTGGCCGCAAAATCGGCGCGCAGGATAGGGATAAGCAGCTGCATCAGCTCCGGGTGCTCCAGCACCTCGGGCGGCGTTCCGTTCAGCTCTCGCAGGCGCTCCCGGAACTCGGGCTCCGGCAGCCCGTGCAGGGGCGGGTTGCGGTCAGGCAGCTGTGGACCGGAATGGCCTGATACCACCAGCCTGGCCGGTGCAACGCGATGGTGCCTGCGCAGGTAGCGAGCCACCTCGAAGGCCAGCAGAGCGCCCATACTGTGGCCAAATAGGGCAAAGGGCCGGTCCAGGTACGGCACCAAGGCCTCGGCCGCCAGTGGCACCATATCGTCCAGCCGGCTAAAGGGCGGCTCGCTCAGGCGGGTGCCGCGGCCAGGAAGCTGCACCGGGCACACTTCCAGCGCCGCCGGCAGCCCATCCGCCCACCTGTAGTAGACGGACGCGCTGGCACCTGAATAGGGAAAACAGAAGAGTCGCAGCCGTGCCTGCGGATTGGGACGAGGCACGGCTAGCCAGCCGTCTTGTCTTGCTAGGGATGTCATCGTGACCACGCCTGCATAAGGCCTGTGGCTGTGTTGCGCCTGCGTGTTCTTAACAAACGTTGAGAACACGCACATTGTAGCCGGATCAGGCCTTTCACGCAAGTCGGTGTGCCGGCGATCCTTTGATCCCGGACCTTGCCAGTATAGCCATTTTTCGCCTGTTGGCAAACACACTGCTCAGCCGTTCAAGGCCGCCGCGACCTGGTCCAGGCTGGCCCGCAGCTCCTCGACGAAGCGCTCGTTGGGCACCTCCCAGGCCATGCCCGGCATCATGGTAATCACGATCCGATCCGGGAAGATCTGGTAGTGCAGCCCATAATATTTGACATAAGGCAAGCGCACCCCGGGCCGACCTACTATGGGGATCTCAGGATAGATCTCCGGGTGGGAGACCAGCACCTCGCGCTCGATATCTTTGACTGCCTTCGTGTATATCAGGACCTTGGCGCGCAGGGTCATCAGCCCCTCGCGCAGCGTCCACCCCAGCCCCCTGTGAGACCGCAGAAATAGGGTAATAGCCGTCGGCAGCGGTAGAAACTGGCGCGCCTGGCGTTGGACCTCGATCTGTGCGGCAATGGCCTCCTCTGCCAGAGCCCTGGCGTGGGCCACTTCGGCCTGGCCTTGCGCCAGATAGTCTGCGAAGTGCATGGCCTCCGGCGTAGAGATCATTGCGGTGGTCAGATCCATGCAACGGTAGCGCGACATGGTCAAAAACTGGGTTATGCGAGCTGGCCGTCCCACCAGGCGATTGCTGGCCAGCTGCAGGGCCAGTAGAAAGCCCGGTACCGGCGGCAGTCCCAGCTCCTCAAAGCGTTCGCGGCCATAGGCGTCGATCTCAAACGTGGCCTGTTGGTCGTCCCGCACCCGCTGGAAGTCCAGCCGCGCTCGCTCTTTCATCTGTGGCGGGATCTGCCACGCCAGCTCCACGGCCGGTGCAGGTCCGGCGCCTGCGGCCGGCTCCTGGAGCCCGCAGGCCGCGCCCCGGCGCTGGATCTCGGCGCCGCTGCGCATCATGGTGTTGCCGTCCAGGTAGGTCGTGAAGTTGCAGATGCACGCCGCCCGCGCGTTGCCGAACACCACCAGCTGCAGGCTGGCGTGGTACCAGCGGTTGTCCGGATTGCCAGTGTGGGTCCACAGGGCCACCTCGCTGGGAGTCTCGGGATAGGTATCCAGGTCGAGACACACGGTGCACAGGCTGTGGCGCAGGGCCTGCAACGACCTGCGATTCACCTCCACCTGCTGTAGGGCCGCGAAGGCCCGTAACTGGGTCAGGCCGGCCGCCGCCGTTACAATGCCCGGCCCCACGCCGTCCGCTCCGTCCCGTTGCGCCTGGCCCGCAATCTGCCCCAACGCCGCCGCCAGCTGCTCCACCGTGCAGTCCACGCCGGGCGTGCCCACTTGCAGTACATAGAACCGCCCGCTGGCTATCACCGTGATCTGCGACAGATTGCTGCTCTTGAAGACCCGCGGCCGCCCCTGCTCGATGATCTGACTGGTCGCGAACAGGTTGGGGTACTGGCCCATCTCCAATACCTCCCCCCTGTAGGTGTCCGGCGGCAGCCGCCCCGACGACAGGTCGTCGTATAGGCTGCGTACGCCAAACACCAGGGTGGCAGCCCGGGTGAAGGGGTCTAGCTCCCGTGAGTCGTCCGCCAGGGCCAACGTGGCCGCGATCACCGGCGTGTACAACCCCGGAAGCCGCAGGTTAGTGGTCCGCAATAGGTGTTCCAGGTTAGGAGGCAGCTCAGCCAGGAAGGCCTTGAAGCCTGTGCCGGCAAACACAGCATCAGTCATCAGCCGTATCGCACCGCCGCGCGGCTGTCCCAGCCGGCTCAACATGCCATCGAGCTCCTCGGGCGTGGGCACGGGAATCATCGGTGGCTTGGGATAGGCGTCTATCTGCTCGTAGACATCGCGCGTGCGTTCGCCGCTGGTCCCAGTCTCTGGGTGCCCCGGGTCTCCCGGGGCCTGAACGGCTGCGTGGCCCGGATTCCCTGGCACCGGTGCTGCACCAGGGCTGGCATCGCCCACGGTAGCTGCGGACCAGGCTGCACCACTCTCCCCCACTGGCAGGTCCCGCGGGTCAGTGGAGAGGATGTTGCGGAAAGCGCGATTGGTCGATAGCACCAGGGCTGAGATGCTCATGATGACCCCGCACGCCACATAGATGAGGGGGATGTTCTGGTCCACCAGGTCCGCGGTCACCCCGGCCAGGCCTCCGGCGATAGGCGTCAGGCTGGTGGAGATGGCCGCCAGCAGGCCCACCACCCGGCCCCGGATCTCGCTGGGCGTCGTCACCTGCACCAGTGTCGTGATGTTTACCACCACGTAGCCGCTAGCGAAGCCGCCGATCACGGTCAGGAACAGCGCCGTGCCCGGCGTGCGCACCAGGCCTAATAAGGTGTAACCAACGGTAGTGGTCAGGATCATGGCCATCATGAATCTGCCCCGGGTCCGGCCTGGGAACTGCGTGATGCCGGCGAACACATATCCCAGCAGGGTGCCGATGCCGAAGCCCGCCAGCAGGAAGCCGTACCAGTCCGTACTGGCTTGCAGAAAGTCCTCCACGAAGAAGATCAGCAGGATCAGCACCGGCGCCGTGAAGAAGCTCAGGATGGCCGACATCAGCACCATCTCCCGCAGCCCCGGGCGGCGCCATACATACCGCAGGCCCTCCGCCAGGTCGTCCTTGAAGCTCCTGAGCTGGCCGCGCCAGTCCTCCGGCCGGTCGTCCCGCAGGCGCTGCGGAATCTGCACGAGGGTCTCGCTGGCCGAGGCATAGAGAAAGGACAGGCCGTTCAAGAAGAACAACATCGGCGCGCCTACCAGCCGGTACAGTACGCCGCCCAGGGCTGTGCCCACGAACAGCGACACCTGGATCGACAGCTGTCCCAGGGAGTTGGCCGCGGTCACCTGCTCTGTGGGCACCAGGTCCGGGATGGTGGCACCGATGGCGGGGCTGAAGAAGGCGTTGACGATTCCGTTGAAGACGGCCACCACAAACAGGCCGGCCAGGATCACCCCCACGGCGTCCGGCTGCGAGAACAGCAGAAATGCCACCGCGCTGACCGCCAGGCCCCGCAACAGGTCGCTCAAGATGATGATGCGCTTGCGCGAGCGGCGGTCAGCCAGCGCGCCGCCGATGGGCAGCAGGAAGATGGCCGGCAGCCCCGCCACCAGGGTCAACACCCCCATGATGGTCGCCGAGCCCGTGGCATCCTTAATCCAGGCCACCATGGCGATGGTGAACAGCTGCGTGCCCAGCCGGCTGACCGTCTGGCCCTGTAGCTGGATCAGGAAGTTACGGTTGAGGAGCTTGGTGGGTCGCCTGGAACTATCGCCTGGCTGCTGGCGGTTGCGGGCTTCTTCTACTGGTAACGGCGCCAACTCCTGTGTTTCGAGGGGTGTTTGACGCGTCAAGTTTGTTCAACCTCATAGCCCCATGCGGCAAAGTTACGTTGCCAGGCCGTGGCAATGCGCTGGCGCAAGGTCTCATCCAATGGTCTGTGGGCCGTCCTCTGATAGTCCGCGTGAGACTCGGCATATGCCTGAAGCTTGGGTCGAGCCTGTTCAAATCCCAGCAAGCCAAGCTGCCTGTAGATGCACTCAACCTGCCCGATCATATCCGTCGTGAGCTCCTGGAAGCGGACTTCGCAGTACTGGCCATCAGGTATCAGGGGCTGCTGAGCGAAGAACGCGTCATACATGGCGCGGTAACGCCGCAGGATGCCTGTGTCGACTTGCTCCTGGTTGAGCCGGAACTGGAGGCTGGTCGGGATGACTGCGGTGTCATACAACCGTTGCGTGGATCTGAAGACTGTGAAGGGATCGCGATGGATATGAACGAAACGTGCATCGGGGAACACATCCAGGATCATGCGAATCCTGGCCGTGTGCGGTGGGGATTTCAACAGAACGGTGCGTCCTTGGTAGCGATAGGTGACCTTCCGTAGAAAGGTCGCCAAGGCCTCCTGCCACCGGGTCCTTTCCTGCGGTGTCGCGTCCTCAAAAGTCAGGTAGCGGTCATAGAACGCTTCTTGTTTAGGAAACGACCAACTGACCAAGGGAGACCGCAAGGTCATGGCCGCCAGCGCAAATTCGTCCTCGCCAGGGCTCTGGAAGGAAATGGCCATGTTGTCCATCACCCGATTCTGGGCCTCCGCATCGCGTAGCGCCTGTTCTGCGTATCTCTCTCGGAGCAGAAAAGTGTGCGGATTGGATGCATGGAACAGCGTAGGTGCGGCGAATTGATCGTCCAGGGAAAGCAGCTCATGCAGCAGTGTCGTGCCGCTGCGCCAGTGACCGATGATGAAGACTGGCTTGATAACCTGGGTGGCGGCGATGTCCCTACCATACGCCGCCTGTTCTCTACGCCGCCCCATCGAGTTAAAGACGCTTCCGGCTGTTGTGCGTATGGCCCTGCCTGCACTAGACCTGCCAATCGCGAAGCGATTCTCGGCCAGGAGCCTGGTCCAATCGCCGAAGGTGATGCCTATCAGATCCATGATTGATAGCTTCCTTTGTGCTTATGCTAACGGGTCACCGGAACTCGCTTAGCGACCTGGATAGCCCTGGTTGGCCTATCGATTCCTGTCTAGGCCTAGCCAGGGCGGTGTAAGCAGAACTCGATGAGATTGCGCAATCGCTCCGTGAAATCGTCGGCGAGGCGTTCCATGGTGCTGCGGCGATGGAGCTCGCTGCTGTAGAGCCAGCGCACGCCCAGTTGTTCGCCACTCACGCTGCAGACCAAGTACAAGAGCGCGCTCCGGTGGTCCTCGGGATGTTGTTCAGGCCCTGGCGACTCGGGCGCCATCCCGATGGGCAGACTGCCGTCGCCGGCCTGGTCAAATTGCCCCAGGTAGTTGAAGTTCACAGGCGGGTCTGGCATGGAGCGCAGTGGTTCGGTGGCCATTCGATCCTCGCAAAGATACCGCAGCAGTTCAAAGCCGAATCCCCGGTTGGGGATGTTGCGCATTGCGGCTCTCACGCTTTCCAGAGCGCTGGCAGGATCCAAGGGTTCCGGCAAGTCCAGCAGCACGGGAAAGCGGCTGGTAAACCATCCTATTGTACGTGAGACGTCCAGGTTGCCCAAGACAGCTTCCCGGCCGTGGCCCTCCATTTCTATCCGGAAAACACGGTTCCCCGCCCAGTCCACCAGGCTCAGGCCGAGGGCCGTCAGCAGGAGTTCCTCGACACGCGCGCCACAGGCTCTGGGGACCTCCTGAAGCAGCATTCTGGTTGTCATCCGGTCCAGGGTTGTCGTCAGGTTGACGGTGGCTCCATAGGTGTTGGCACCACCGGCCCAGTCGACGGGCAGTGGATCCACCTGGCGGGTTGCCAGCGCCCGCCAATAGGGCAACTCCCGCAGCAGTTCCTCAGATTGGGCGTATTCCCGAAGGCGTGTTGCCCAGGTCTTGAAGGAGGTTGTCTTGGGCGGTAACCTGGCAGGTTCGCCATTCCGCAGCTGCTCGTGCACCTGTAGGAAGTCCTGCAGGAAGATGCGCAGCGAGACGCCATCGATGGCCATGTGGTGGAGCACAAGCAGCAGTCGGGGACTGCGCCCGGTGCCTAGATCCATGTAGACCACTCGCAACAGGGGTCCAGAAGCAAGGTTCAGGCTGCGCTGGGATTCGGCGGCGTGCTGCTCAATGGCGTGACGCAGGGCGTCGCCGTCAAGGTGGGAGAGGTCCAGGCACGTCAGCGGCACCGGCCCATCAGACATGCCCGCAATGCTCTGCTGCCAGCCAGAGTCACTGTTGGCATAACGAAGCCGCAGGGCGTCATGATGGTGCAGCATGTGCCTGACGGTCTGCTCTAGCACACCTTCGTCCAGCCGAATAGGCAAGGCAAGCAGAAGAGAGGAGTTCCAGTGGTGAGGTCCGATCGTGTGTTGGTCGAGGAACCACTGCTGAATGGGCGTCAAAGGTACCGGGCCTATGACGGTCCCCTGTTCGGCGTCTGTGGTGGTTGCCTCGCCTGCCGCAGCTGCCAAGGCGGCTATGGTCGCCTCCTGGAAAAACTGTCTGGGGGAGATATCAAGGCCGACCTGTTTGGCCAGAGCGATGACCTGGATGCTCAGGATTGAGTCGCCGCCCAGCTGGAAGAAGTCGTCCTGGATACCGACGCGGTCAAGCCGCAGAACCCTTTGCCAGATCTGTGCCAGCGCCTGTTCCTGGGGCGTGCCTGGCGCCGCATAGCCCCTGGCCAGGCTCTCGCGGGAAATCGCGGGATCGGGCAGCTGCTTTCGATCCACCTTGCCGCTCGGCGTAAGCGGTATGGCGTCTAGCGCTATGATGGCACCGGGGACCATGAAGTCTGGCAGCCGTTCCCGCAGGAAGTCCCGCAGCTGGCTCGGCGTGGGTGTGTGATCCCTGGCCGCCACGATGTAGGCTATCAAGCGTTCACCCTCTGGGGCCAAGGCGACAGCTTCCCGGACGCCAGGATGCTGACGCAGCACTGCCTCCACCTCACCCAGCTCAATCCGAAAACCCCTCACCTTCACCTGGTGGTCTATCCGGCCCAGGAACTCGATCGTGCCATCGACCCGATATCGGGCCAGGTCGCCGGTGCGGTAGAGGCGGTAGCCTGATCCTGCAAAGGGATTGGGCACGAAGCGATCGGCGGTCAGATCTGGTCGGCCAACATAGCCCCGGGCCAAGCCAACTCCACCAATATGCAGTTGGCCTGGTACGCCCACCGGCACCGGCTGGTCATTGGCATCAAGGATAAAGATTTGCGTGTTGGCGATCGGGCGCCCTATGGGTACCGTCACCATATCTTCGGCCAGCTCATCTGTGACCTGGTAGTAGGTTGGGCCAATCGTGGCCTCTGTCGGGCCATAGGCATTGAAAAAGCGTCTACCAGAGGCCCAATACCTGGCTACGTCGGGTGGGCAGGCCTCTCCAGCTGAGATCAGAATGCGCAGCTCAGGTAATCCCTGTCCCGGGTCGGGGGCAGGATCGGCGGCCAGAACCTTCAGCAGGGAGGGCGGCCAGGTGATGGTGGTGATGGCCTCCCGGCGCATAAGGGGCAGCAGGTCCACCGGTGAGGCCATGAGCGCTTGAGGTGCCAGGTAGAGGGTAGCACCGGCCAGTAGGGCCATGAAGATCTCAGACGCGCACGCGTCAAAGCTGAAGGAGGCAAACTGCAGCACCCGGCTGTCCGGCCGCACCCCAAAGCCCTTCACCTGCGCCGTCACCAGGTTGCTCAATCCCCGGTGGCCTACCATCACCCCCTTGGGCTGGCCTGTGGACCCCGAAGTGTAGATCACGTAGGCCAGGTTGTCGGGCGTGGCCAGCTCTACCGGCGGGCTCGTTGGCTCGCGGGCGATCTCTGGCCAGTCCGTGTCGAGGCAGAGAGCCACTCTCCCCTCCGCCGGCGGCGGGATAGCGCCTGCCGCTCCCGCAGTGTTCCCTTCTCCCACCGCTCGCCCGAATCCTGCCGGCCAGCTATCCCCTAGGGCCTCTTGGGTGAGGAGCACGCCAATTCCCGAGTCCTCCACCATGAACGCCAGCCGCTCGGCCGGGTATGCTGGATCCAACGGCACATAGGCCCCGCCGGCCTTCAGCACCCCCAACAGGCCCACCACCATCGCCACCGATCGCTCTATTGCGATACCCACCAGCGTGTCGGGCCCCACGCCCATGCGCCGCAGCCGGTGGGCCAGTTGGTTGGCCTGCTGGTCCAGCTGGGCATAGGTCAGCTCCTGTACTGGCTCCGCCTCCGGCCCGGGGACATAGGTCACGGCCACCGCCTCCGGCGTGGCCGCGACCTGCGCGGCAAAGGTCTGGTGCACGCAGCGATCGTGGGGATAGTCCCCGCGAGTCTGGTTCCAATCTACCAGGACCTGCTGCGCCTCGGCCGGAGTCAGCATCGGCAGCACGCCGATGGCCTGGTCCGGGTTGGCCGCGATGGCCTCCAGCAGGACCTGGAAATGTCCGGCCATGCGGGCGATGGTAGCGGCGTCGAACAGGTCCGTGGCGTACTCGAAGGACCCCCGCAACCCGCCCGCGGCTCCCGGCTCCTCGACCATGGAAAGAGTCAGGTCGAACTTGGCAACACCCACCTCGGCCTCCACCGGCCGCAGCGTCAGGCCTGGCAGCTGCAGTGGGCCAAGGGGCGTGTTCTGCATGGTGAACACGGTCTGGAACAGGGGGCTATAGCTCACGTCCCGCTTCGGTGCCAGCTCGTCCACCACCATCTCGAAGGGCAGGTCCTGGTGGGCGTAGGCCCCCAGCGCCGTCTCGCGCACCTGGGCCAGGAGCTCCCGGAAGTTAGGATTACCGGACAGGTCGCCGCGCAGGACCAGGGTGTTCACGAAGAAGCCGATCAGCCCCTCTACTTCCGCCCGACTGCGGTTAGCGATGGGTGTGCCCACGGCGATGTCATCCTGGCCGCTGTAGCGGTGCAATAGCACCTGGTAGGCCGCCAGCAACGTCATGAACAGGGTGGCGCCCTCTTGGCGGGCCAGGGCCCGCAGCCCCTGGGCCAGCTCAGGCGGCAGAGCAAGATCCATTGTGGCTCCACGGTAGCTGGGCATGGGCGGCCGCGGCCGGTCCGTGGGCAGCTCCAACAGCGGTGGCAGGCCGGCAAGCTGGCGCCGCCAGTACGCCTTCTGGGCCTCCAGCGCGTCCCCCTGCAGCCAGCTGCGTTGCCAGGCCGTGTAATCCGCATACTGGATTGGCAGCGGCGCCAGCGTAGGCACCGGCTCGCCCGCCTGCTGCGCCATGGTCAGCGCGGCCAGCTCGCGCACCAGCACGCCCATAGACCACCCATCGGACACGATGTGGTGCATGGTCAGCAGCAACACGTGATCGTCCTCGGCCAGCCGCAGCAGCCTGGTTCGCAACAGGGGCCCTGCGGCCAGGGCGAAGGGCTGCCGGGCCTCGGCCAGGGCCAGCCGCTGTACCTCGGCCTCTCGCTCGGCCGGGGTGTAGCCTCGCAGGTCGGTCAGGACGAAGTCGATCTGTGCCGCTGCCGTGTCTGCGGACTCGATCACCTGCCAGGGCTGGCCGTCCACGGCTCTGAAGGTCGTACGCAAACCTTCGTGGCGCCGCACGAGCTCAGCCACGCCGCGTCGTAGCGCCTTGGCGTCCAGCGGCCCGGCCAGGCGCAGAGCCGTGGGCAGATTGTACAGCGGGCTGTGCGGCTCCAGCTGGTCCAGGAACCACAGCCGCTGCTGGGCAAAGGAGAGCGGGAACGGCTTCTCCCGGGACGCCGGCACCAGGGGCGGCATTACAGCTCCATGGTGCTCGGCTACGGCCTCGTCGATGGCCCGGGCCATGCCTGCCAGGGCCGGCTCCTGGAAAACGATAGCCAGCGGCAGTTCCACGCCAAAGGTCTGCCGGATCCGCGACACCAGCTGGGTCGCCGACAGCGAGTGTCCACCCAGTTCGAAGAAGGTATCCGTGGCGCCGACCCCGGACAGGCCCAGCAGTTCAGCCCACAACCCCGCCAGCATTTCCTCGGTCGGCGTGCGCGGCTCGACCGGGGCAGAGCCGGCCACCGGATAGTCGATGCCGTGACTGGCCAGCGCCCGGCGATCCACCTTGCCGTTGGGCGTCACGGGCAGTGCCGGCAGCGGCACCACCGCTGCCGGCACCATGTAGTCCGGTAGCCGGCTCCGCACATGGTCCTTCAGCGCGCTCGGGTTTGTCCCATTCCGCGGGTCCAGCACCACGAAGCCCACCAGCCGCGCGCCGCCCCGGCCCTCCTGCACTACCACCGCTGCCTCCTGCACCGCCGGGTGCCCTCGCAGTACGGCCTCTACTTCCCCTAGCTCGATGCGATACCCGCGCACCTTCACCTGCTGGTCGATGCGCCCCAGAACCTCCAGCTGCCCGTCGGGCAGCCGCCGGGCCAGGTCACCCGTCCGGTACATGCGGCCTGAGTGGCTCTGTTGTCCATCATTCTGCATATCCACCTTGAACGGGTCCGGCACGAATCGCTCCGCCGTGAGGTCGGGCCGACCCAGGTAGCCCCGCGTCACCCCAACCCCGCCCACGCACAGCTCGCCTGGCACTCCCACAGGCACCTCGCGGCCGTAGCGGTCCAGCAGATAGACCTGGGTATTGGCGATGGGAGTACCGATGGGCGCCGAGGCCAGGCCTGGCGGCAGCTGCGTGATCTGGCCCAGAGTCGGGCCGATGGTTGCTTCAGTGGGGCCGTACGCGTTGAAGAATCTCCGGCCCTGTGCCCAGCGCGCCGCTACCTCTGCGCTGCAGCGCTCGCCGGCAGTGATCAGTGTGTGTACACCCTCCAGGCCCTCTGCCGGCAGGAGAGCCAACACGGAAGGCGGCAAGATCGCGGTCGTGATGTTCTGCTCCTGCATCAGGCGGGCGAGGTTCGGCAGTGCGGATAGGGTGGCCTGAGGAGCCAGCACCAGGGTAGCACCGGCTGTGAGGGCGATGAAGGTCTCGGATACAGAGGCGTCGAAGCTGAAGGACGCAAACTGGAGCATCCTGCTGCTGGTCTCCACGCCAAAGGCCCGCACCTGCGCTGTCACCAGGTTGGCCAGGCCACGGTGCGCCACCTGCACCCCCTTTGGCCGCCCTGTAGAGCCCGACGTGTAGATCACGTAGGCCAGGTTCTCGGGAAAGCCGTTCGCCACTGCCGGTCCCGCCGGTCCCTGGCTGATGTCCGGCCACATCGTGTCCAGCCGGATCAGCTCTGGGCCGTCGCCATCCTGTGCAGCCAGGGCCAGGCCCAAAACCTCGGCCAGGTGGTCCTGGGTTAGCAGCACCCGGATGCCCGCGTCCTGCACCATGAACGCCAGCCGCTCGGGCGGGTACGTGGGGTCCAGGGGCAGGTAGGCTCCGCCGGCCTTGAGTATGCCCAACAGTGCAAGCACCATCAGCGGCGAGCGTTCCATGGTGATGCCGGCGATGGTCTCAGGGCCTATTCCCCAGTTCTGCAGCGCATGGGCTAGCTGGTTGGCTCGGGCATCCAACTCCGCATAGGTCCAGCGCTCCGGCAGCGTTATCACGTGGCCGGGATCTTCCGCAGGCACGAACTCCAGGGCTACGGCGTCTGGTGTGTGGGCCGCCTGCACCGCAAACAGCTGGTGCACGCCGAGCTCCGCCGGGAAAGGCGCCGTCGTCTCGTTCCATGCCGCCAGCTGCTCCTTTTCTTCCTTGGTCAGCAGGGGCAGGCTGCCGATAGGCAGGCTGGGATCCGCCACCACCGCCGCCAATAGGGTCTGAAAGTGCCCGATCATGCGCTCGACCGTGGCCGCGTCGAACAGGTCAGCACTGTATTCCAGGGCCCCTGGCAGCCCATCCGGGCCTTCGGCCATGGATAGGGTTAGGTCAAAGGGGGACGTGCTGCCCGGCGCCTCCAGGGTGCGCAGGGCCAGCCCTGGCACCTGGCGAGTGCGGGGCGCGCTGCGGGCTACGTTCTGCATCACGAACATCACCTGGAACAGGGGGCTGTAGCTCAGGCTACGCTCGGGCTGCAGGTCATCCACCAGCATCTCGAAAGGCAGGTCCTGGTGGGCATAGGCTTCCAGCGCCGTCTCCCGCGTCCGCTGCAGCAGCCCGGCAAAAGCCGGGTTGCCATGAAGGCTACCGCGCAGCACCAGTGTATTCACAAAAAAGCCAATCAGCCCTTCGGTTTCCTGCCGGGTGCGGCCCGCCACCGGGGTGCCCACCAGGATATCGTCCTGGCCCGTGTAGCTGTGCAGCAGGGCCTGGAACGCGGCCAGCAGGGTCATGAACAGGGTCGCGCCCTGCTGGCGGGACAGGGCAAGCAGCCCGGCCGCCACCTCGGCGGGCACGACAAAGTCTCTACGCTCGCCGCGGTAGGTCTGCCTGGCCGGCCGCGGCCGGTCGGTCGGCAGCTCCAACAGCGGCGGGCTGCCCGCCAGCTGCTCGCGCCAGTAGCGCAGCTGGGCCTCCAGGGTCTCGCCCTGCAGCCACGAGCGTTGCCAGGCCGCGTAGTCCGCGTATTGCACCGGCAGCGCCGGCAAATCGGCCCCTCTTCCCTCCACTGCCGCTGCGTAAGCCTCGGCCAACTCAGCCACCAGGATACCGCTGGACCAGCCATCGGAGACGATGTGGTGCAAGGTCAGCAGCAGCACGTAGTCCCCATCCCGCTCCCCCGCTTCAGGCGCCCTCAAGACCAGCAGCCGGCCACGCATCAGCGGGCCGCGAGCCAGGTCGAACGGCCGCTGCGCCTCCTCCTGCGCCAGGCGCTGCACCTCGGCCTCTTGGGCCACCCGATCAAGAGCGCTCAGGTCGACTGAGGGCAGCGCGATCGCAAGCTCCGCTGCCACTACCGGCACCGGCCGGCCTTCTATCTCGCCAAAGTTGGTGCGCAATACCTCATGACGCTTCACAACCTGGTTGAGGCTGCGAGCCAGCGCCTCCACGTCCAACACTCCCTGCAGGCGCACCGCCAAGGGGATGTTGTAGAACGGATTGCCCGGCTCCAGGCGGTCGAGGAACCACAGCCGCTGCTGGCCAAAGGACAGTGGCAAGGGCTCGGCCAGATTCCTGAGCACCGGCACCAATGGCGGCGCAGTGGCCTGCCGCGCCTGCACCATGGCCGTGTCCACCACCGCAGCCAGGCCAGCCACAGTCGGCGCCTCGAACAGGGCGCGCAGCGGCACCGCCACCCCAAAGGCCGATTGAACTCTGGACATGAGCTGTGTGGCGAGGAGCGAGTGTCCACCCAGCTCGAAGAAGTTGTCGTAGCGGCCCACGCGGTCGAGGGCCAGCAGGCCGGCCCACAGCCCGGCCACAATCTCCTCCGTCGGCGTCGCCGGGGCCACGTAGGTGCCCTCGAGCTCGTCGCGGCTCACCTCCGGTGCGGGGAGGGCCTTGCGGTCGATCTTGGCGTTGGGGGTGAGGGGGAAGGCGTCGAGGGTCACGAAGGCGGCGGGCACCATATAGTCGGGGAGGCGCTGCAAGAGGAAGCGGCGCAGGTCGGGCAGGGCGGGGGGCAGGGCCGGGTCAGCCGGGATGGTGTAGGCCACCAGGCGCTGGTGGCTGGCGCCATCCTGGCGGGCGAGGACCACGGCATCCTTGAGCTCAGGGTGGGAGCGCAGGGCCTGCTCGATCTCGCCAAGTTCGATGCGGAAGCCGCGGAGCTTGACCTGGAAGTCGGTGCGGCCGAGGAAGAGGAGGTGGCCGTTGGGGAGCCAGCGGACGAGGTCGCCGGTGCGGTAGAGGCGGGAGCCTGGGGGGCCGAAGGGGTTGGGGAGGAAGCGCTCGGCGGTGAGATGGGGGCGATGGAGGTAGCCGCGGGCGAGGCCGGGGCCGGCGATGCAGAGTTCGCCGGGCACGCCGGCAGGGACGGGCTGGAGGTGGCGGTCGAGGACGAAGACCTGGGCGTTGGCGAGGGGGCGGCCGATGGAGGGGATGGGGGAGGCGAGGGGGTCGGCGGTGTCCGTGTGGCTGGGCTGGACCAGGGCAGTGGTGGAGTCGACGGTGCACTCGGTGGGCCCGTACATGTTGAAGAAGCGGGTGTGGGGGGCGAGGCTGAGGGCGTGCCAGGTGGGGTCGTCGATGGGCTCGCCGCCGGGGAAGACGATGGCGGGGTGCCAGTGGCCGGGGTGGAGCAGGCCGGCGTCGAGGAGGAGCTTGAGCTGGGAGGGGACGCAGTCGAGCTGGTGGAGGCGATGGTGGCGGATGAAGGCGACGAAGGCGCCGGCGTCGGTGCGGACCTCGTGGGGGACGACGACCAGGGTATGGCCGTGGGTGAGCATGATCCACTGCTGGACGGAGGCGTCGAAGGAGAGGGGTGCGTTGAGGGAGAGGCGCAAGGGATGGTCGAGGCCGGCGTAGGCGGCGTGGTGGAGGGCGGCAGCCAGGTTGAGGGCGGAGCGATGGGAGACCATGACGCCCTTTGGGGTGCCAGTGGAGCCGGAGGTGTAGATGACGTAGGCCAGGGTATCGGGCAGGGCCAGCTCAGGGGGGGCCTGGGCCGGCAGCTGGGCCAGGGCTTCCCGGTCGGCGTCCAGGCAGAGGGCCACCGCCGGAGCACCCTCCGCCTGGCCATAGCGCTGGAAGCCGTGGGGGAGCAGGTGGAGCAGGGGCTCCTCTGTGAGGACGATGCGGGCGGCGGAGTCCCGGAGCATGAAGGCCAGGCGGTCGGGGGGGTAGGCGGGGTCGAGGGGGAGGTAGGCGGCGCCGGCCTTGAGCACGGCCAGGATGCCGGTGATGGTGTCGGCGGAGCGGCGGGTGAGGAGGCCGACCACGGCGTCGGGGGCCACACCCAACTGGCGCAGGGCGTGGGCCAGCTGGTTGGCGCGGGCGTCGAGGTCGGCGAAGGAGAGCCGCTGCTCTGAGCCCTCGGCCGGGGCGACGAGGGCGATGGCGTCGGGGGTGGCTGCGGCCTGGGCGGCAAAGCGGGCATGGATGGTGTCCACTGGAGCTACCACCTCGGGTCCCCTGGCCCAGGCGGCGAGGATCTGGCGGCGCTCGGCCTGGCCAAGGATGGGCAGGGTGGTGATGGGCTGGTCGGGGTCGGCCACGATGGCCTCCAGCAGGGTCTGGAAGTGGTTGGCCATGCGCTGGATGGTGCTCTCGTCGAACAGGTCCGTGTTGTACTCCAGGGCGCCGGAGAGGCGCTGGCCAGCCTCGGCCATGAAGAGGGTGATGTCGAACTTGGAGGTGCCGGAGTGGGCCTCGACTGGGGCGAGGGTGAGGCCGCCGTCGGTGCTGGCCTGGAGTCGCAAGGGGGGCATGTTCTGCATGGCGAACATGACCTGGAACAGCGGCGTGTAGCTCATGTCCCGCTCGGGTTTCAATGCCTCTACCAGCATCTCGAAAGGGACGTCCTGATGGGTGTAGGCGGCCAGGGCGTTCTGGCGTACTCTGTGCAGGAGCTCGGCGAAGGAGGGGTCGCCGGAGAGGTCGGTGCGCAGGACCAGGGTGTTGACGAAGAACCCGATCAATGGCTCCAGCTCGGTGCGGGTGCGGTTGGCGATGGGGGTGCCGACCGGGATGTCGTGCTGGCCGGAGTAGCGGGAGAGGAGGGCCTGGAAGGCGGCCAGGAGGGTCATGAAGAGGGTAGCGCCGTGCTGCTGGGAGAGGGAGCGCAGGGCATCGGAGAGCTCAGGCGAGAGCTCGAAGGCCAAGTAGTGGCCGCGGAAGGACTGGATGGGCGGGCGGGGCCGGTCGGTGGGCAGCTCGAGCAAGGGCGGTGCGCCGGCCAGGGCCTCCTGCCAGAAGTCCAGCTGCCGCTGCAGGGGCGAGTCTTCCGGCATTGCAGCCGCAGGCAGAGCCGGGTCTTGCTCGCCTTGGAGCCAGCTGCGCTGCCAGGTGGCGAAGTCGGCGTATTGGATGGGCAGGGGTGTGAGGGGGGAGGGGCGGCCGTGGCGGAAGGCGTCATAGAGGGCGGCCATCTCGCGCAGGAGGATGCCCGAGGACCAGTTGTCGGAGATGATGTGGTGGGTGGTGAGGAGGAAAACGTGGTCGTCAGGGCTGAGGCGCAGGAGGGCGGAGCGCATCAGGGGAGCCTGGGTGAGGTCAAAGGGGCGCTGGGCCTCCAGGGCGGCCAGGCGCAAGATCTCGGGCTCCTGCTCTGTGGGGGGCAGGCTGGAGAGGTCGGTGAGCGGGAGCTCCATGGACATCGCCGATCCGATAGCCTGGAAGGGCCGGCCGTCCACGCTGCGGAAGCTGGTG
>JAULUH010000365.1:0-6000 GCA_032111745.1 Anaerolineae bacterium
CCGTAGCGCCGATGGTGGACCGGGCCTTGGCGATCGCGTCCCGCCCCTCCAGCGCCATTACTACCACCGGGCCGGACGTGATGAAGCGAATCAGGCCGGGGAAGAACGGCTTGCCGTCGTGCACCGCGTAGTGCTGGCGGGCCAGCGCATCGCTGACCTGCAGCATCTTCATCCCCGCAATGCGCAGCCCACGGCGCTCGAAGCGCGTGATCAACTCGCCGATCAGCCCACGCTGCACCGCGTCAGGCTTCAGAATGACCAGGGTTCGTTCCACAATTCATCTCCTCTTGGCTTTGGTTTGGGTAGCCACCCTGGGGGCGGCGGCAGCATTGTAGCACGGGCCACCAGCGCGGGCAAAGCACGGGGTCCCTCCTGTCCAAGGTGGCGGAACTCCGCAGTTGTCTTGGGCGGCGGAGTCGAGGCTCTAGCCAGGTCGTTAGCGCCCTTCTCCCCCGCCGGAGTCGAGGCTTTCGCCGGGTCTTTAGCGCAACCCCGGCCAAAGCCTCGACTCCGAGCTACGGGCAAAACCCCGCCCCGACGCACCAGGCGCGGCAGCGGCGCCTAGCCCAGGCCGTGCACTCGCCTGACCTCCTGCACCACCTGCTCCGCGCCGTGCTCCGGCCACGGGCATAACCCCAGGGGATCGCTGGCCCCCGCCGCCGAGCCGGACAGTAGCCGCAACGTCGTCAGCACGGCGTGGGCCAGCACCTCCAGGTCGTAGCCCCCCTCCAGGGTGAACACCAGCCGGCCACCGCACAGCTCGCCAGCCAGCGCCACCAGCCGCTGCACCAGCCCGGCGTAGCCGGCAATGCTCAGCTGCATCCCCGCCAGGGGATCGTTCCAATGCGCATCGTAGCCCGCCGACACCAGGACGAGCTCCGGCCGGAAGCGCCGCGCCGCCGGCAGCAGCACCTGGTCGAAGGCCAGCGCGTAACCCTGGTCCCCTACGCCGGCCGGGAAGGGCACGTTGATCGTCGCCCCCTGGCCCGCGCCCTGCCCGGCCTCGCGCAGGTGGCCGGTGCCGGGATAGTAGGGATACTGGTGAGTGTTGAAGACCAGGACACTGCCATCCTGGTAGAAGATGTCCTGGGTGCCGTTGCCGTGGTGCACGTCGAAGTCGACGATCAGCACCCGCTGCAGGCCGTGCCGGGCCTGCGCCTCACGCGCGGCCACGGCCACGTTGTTGAACAGGCAAAAGCCCATACCCCGGGTGGGCGTGGCGTGGTGGCCCGGCGGCCGCACCAGGGCAAAGCCGTTTCCCGCCTCCCCTCGCACCACCAGGTCCACCACCTGGCACAGGCCCCCGGCCGCCAGCCGGGCCGCCTGCGCCGAGTCCGGGCCGACGTAGGTGTCGGCGTCCAGGTGCCGGCCATGCTCCACAGCCTGCGCCACCAGGCTGAGATGCCGGGCCGTGTGCACCCGCAGCAACTGCTCGTCGGTGGCCGGCGTGCTGGCCGCAGCGACCATGGTTTCCAGGATGCCGTCGCCCTGCAGCAGCTCGTAGGTGCCGCGCAGCCGCTCCCGGTTCTCGGGATGCCCGGCCTGGTGATGGCGCAGGTTGAAGGGATCGTAGCAGTAGGCCGTAGGGGGCGGCGAACCTGCGGGGTGGCCGGCCATGGTAGTGCCCTCCGGGAAGAATCGGGCTGCCCATCCCTGGCGCCGCTATCGCAGCAAGGGCCGGGGACGGGCAGCCCTCAAAGGTTGCTCGCAACTGTCAGTGTTAGACTAGCGCCACAGCCTCGCGCTTGCTTGCCCGCACCGCCAGGCCCACTGTCACCAGCAGCACCAGGGCTACGGCAAGCAGGATCAAATCGTTGCCCTTGTAGGCCACGATGATGGGCGCAATCAGCAGGCTCACCAGGTTCATGACCTTGATGCTGGGGTTCAGCGCCGGCCCGGCCGTGTCCTTCAGGGGATCACCCACCGTATCGCCCACTACCGACGCCTTGTGACGCTCGGAACCCTTGCCCAGGTTGTTCGCCACATCCCGGGGCTCGTCCTCGACCAACTTCTTGGCATTGTCCCAGGCGCCACCGGTGTTGGCCATGAACACCGCCAGCAGCTGCCCCGAGAGGATCACGCCGGCCAGGAAGCCACCCAGGGCCTCCACCTGCAGCGCCAGGCCCACGATGATGGGCGAGGCCACCGAGATCCAGGCCAGGTTGACCAGCTCCTTCTGCGCCGCAATGGTGGTGATCGTAACCGGCCGGGTATAGTCCGGCTTCACCGTGCCCTCCATCACGCCGGGCACGCGGAATTGGCGGCGCACCTCCAACACAATCTGGCCGGCTGCCCGGGCCACAGCCTTGATGGCCAGGCTGGAGAACAGCCAGGGAATAGTGCCGCCGATTAGGAAGCCCACGAAGACGATGGGTAGCGAGATGCGGATGCCAGAGGCCAGGACCTCGGGATCGATGCGGGCCACGTCGGTGATGAACGAGCCGAACAGCGCCACGGCGGCGATCACCGCGGAGCCGATGGCGATGCCCTTGGTGATGGCCTTGGTGGTATTGCCCACGGCGTCCAGGTCCGCCATGATCTGGCGGGCCTGAGGCTCCAGGTCGGCCATCTCGCCGATGCCGTTGGCATTGTCCGAGATCGGTCCAAAGGAGTCCATGGCCACGTTGTTGCCGGTCAGGGTCAACATGCCGATGCCGGTCAGGGCGACCCCGTACAGGATGAACACGAACTGCTCAGCCGGATCCGCGCTCACCCCCTGGTAGATCAGGATCGCCGCCAGGATGGTGCCGGCGATGACCAGGGTGGACCACACCGCGGATTCCATGCCCGCGCTGAGGCCCGCTAGAATGGTGGTGGCCGGCCCGGTGTCGTGGGCCTTCTTGATCTCCTGCACCGGCGTGGTATGGGTGCTGGTGAAGTAATCGGTGAGGCGGTCGATGACAATGGCCAGTAACACGCCCACCGCGGTGGTCAGGAAAGGCCGCCACCAGCCACCCGGCACGTCTCGCATGTACAGCAGGGCCACGCCGAAGAAGAGCACCACCGAGATCGCCGCTGAGGTCAAAAAGCCCCGGAAGATGGCTCGCATGGCATCGCCGGACATGCCTGGCTCCGTCCTGACCAGGTAGGTGCCGAAGATGGAAGACAGCACGCCGATGCCGCGCACCAACAACGGATAGATCAGCCACTCGTTGTTGCCGGTGAACGTCCGCAGTGCCAGGCCCAGGATCAGGGCCGAGACGATGGTCACCTCGTAGCTCTCGAAGATGTCCGCCGCCATACCGGCGCAGTCACCCACGTTGTCGCCCACCAGGTCGGCGATCACCGCCGCGTTGCGGGGGTCGTCCTCGGGCAGGTCCCTCTCGACCTTGCCCACCAGGTCTGCGCCCACGTCTGCCGCCTTGGTGTATATGCCGCCACCCACGCGCATGAATAGCGCCAGCAGGGTGCCGCCAAAACCGAAGCCCAGCAGCGCGTCCGGCGCTGCAACGCCGAAGATGATGAAGATGATGGTGCCGCCGAACAGGCCCAGGCCGTCAGTCAGCATGCCGGTGATGGTGCCGGCGCGGTAGGCGATGCGCAGGGCGCCGTCGAAGCTGGAGCGGGCAGCCTGCGCCACGCGCACGTTAGCCTGGACGGCCATGCGCATGCCGATCTGGCCCACGATCAGGCTGAACAAGGCGCCCATGACGAAGGCGCCGGCCCGGCCCAGGCCCATGATCTGCCGCACCTCGCTGGCTGAAAAGCCCGCAAAACGCTCCAGCGCCTCCGGGGTAGGAGGGACGATGTAGACGCTGAAGAAGAGGGCCACGGTCAGGATGGCGATGAAGGGCAGGATGGTGCGCAGCTGCCGGCCCAGATAAGCATCGGCACCCTCACGGATGGCATCCCATACCTCGATCATAGCCGCCGTGCCCTTGGGCTCTGCCAGCACCTGCCGCCGTAGGAGCAGGGCATACAGTAGGCCCACGATGGCAGTGCCGAGCACCGCCCAGATGGCGATGGTCTCGAATGATGTCAGACCCATAGTAGACATATGGTATCGCTTGCTAACCTCCCTGCAGAAAGGATGATGGCTCCCAGCCACGCCGGCCGGGATTGCCCAGGCCACGCGGGCGCAGCACAGGCAGATCTGAAGGAGCGGAGAGAATAAATAAGAGCCTCTGTGTAGGGACCTGACAGAAGGCTCTCGAAGGCACTAAGACGCACCGGATGGCTACGTCAGAGCGCCCCCGGTGGCGCCCTCAGACGATTGCGGATTATAACGCAACCATAGAGGCAAGTCAAACGCAAACTGACCCAATTGACATCTCCCATGTTCGCTGGCATAATGAACGGCGAGATGAGCCTGCTTCAGACGAGGAAGCCATGAGCGTCGCCGCAATAACCCACCAGCGCCTGACCTGGGTCAACATTGTCAACGCCACGCCCGAGGACGTGGCCTATTTGCGTAAACACTATTCGTTCCACCCTCTGGACCTGGAGGACATCCTCAGCCAGAACGAACGGCCCAAAATCGACGAATACGACGACTACCTGTTCATCGTCATGCAGTTTCCGGTCTATGACCCCGAACGCCAGCTGACCCGGTCCAGCGAGGTCGATTTTTTTATCGGCGCCGGCTATCTGATCGCGATTCACGAGGGCCATCTCAAGCCCCTCAACCGGCTGTTCGAGGCCTGCCACGACGACGGCGTGGCCCGGGCCAGACACATGTCCCGCGGGGCCGGCCGCCTGCTCTACTCCATCCTCGACGGCATGGTCGATTACAACTTCACCATCCTGCGCAAGGTGGATGCCAAGATCAGGTTGCTCGAGGAGAACATGTTCACGGAGGATATGCGGGGCATCGTGCAGGAGCTCTCGCTGATCCGCCGCGATATCATCGCCCTGCGCCGCGTCGTCAAGCCCCAAATCGCCATCGTCAGCAACCTGGAGCGCAAGGACCGGCCCTTCATCCAGGAGGAGCTGGACGTCTACTTCGGCGACATCGCCGACGGCTTCTCCCGGGCCTGGGATATCCTGGAGGACTACCAGGAGGTCATCGAGGGCCTCAGCAGCACGTCCGACTCGGTCACCTCCTACCGCATCAACGACGTGATTCGGGTGCTGACCGTCATCTCGGTCATCATGCTCCCCCTCACCCTGATCTCGGGCATCTACGGCATGAATCTTAAGTGGCTGCCCGCCGCCGATACCATCTACGGCTTCTTCCTCATCATCGGCTTGATGGTCCTGGTGGCCGGCAGCATGCTCTTCTATTTCCGCAAACGGGGCTTCATCTAGGCCATTACCGGTCCCCCCTATGCCCAATCCCAAGACCACACTCCAAGACACCCCATCCGGCCGGGAATCCCTGCCCGTGCTGATCGCCGATCGCCCCGGCCTGCAAGCGCTGCTGGCGCAAACCGCCGCGGAGCCGACGGTTGCCGTCGACACCGAGTCCAACAGCCTTTACGCCTACCACCACCGCATCTGCCTCATTCAGCTCTCGCTGCCCCATGCCGACTACGTGATCGACCCCCTCGCCGTCGACGCGAGCCCCCTGGCCGAGCTCTTTGCCAACCCTCACTGCCAGAAAGTGTTCCACGCCGCCGAGAATGACGTGCTGGGCCTGCAACGGGACTTCGGCTTCCATTTCGCCAACCTGTTCGACACCATGCTGGCAGCCCGCATCCTGGGCTGGCCTCACGCCGGCCTGGCCGCCATCTTGGACGAGCGCTTCGGCGTCAAGCTGGACAAGCGCCTCCAGCGCGCCAACTGGGGACGGCGACCCCTGCCACCTGACCTGCTGGCTTACGCCGGGCTCGACACCCACTACCTGCTCCCCCTGCGCTCCCAACAAGTCGAGGAGCTGCGCCGCCGCGGGCGCTGGACCGAGGCCCAGGAGGGCTTCGACCGGCTCCCTCTGCTGCAGTGGGTCGACAAGCCCTTCGATCCCGAGGGTTTCTGGCGCATTAACGGAGTGCGCGATCTGTCGCCCGCCGGCCAGTCGATCCTCCGCCAGCTCTATCTATTCCGAGAGGCGGAGGCCAGCCG
>JAULUH010000366.1:0-18726 GCA_032111745.1 Anaerolineae bacterium
CAGGGTGACAATGAGCAGCGCGCCTCGCATGCCGCTCAGGGCTTGTGCTGAGGCTGCCGAAGCGATGATCCATGTGTGTCACGCTAAGCGGGTCTGGCGGAGCTCATCGCTGGCGCACGCGACGCTCGCCAGCAGCCAACGCCCGTTCCCGCACGGCACGCTAGCGAAGCGTCTCTCCCCGCTGATGCACGGCGAGACCCTTCGCTGGCGCCTCGCACCTCATGGCCTTTGGCGCCCCTCATGCCGCTCAGGGTGACAGTGAGCAGCGCGCCTCGCATGCCGCTCAGGGCTTGTGCTGAGGCCCGTAAGTGGGCAGGTGAAACGCCGGGCGGGCACGAGGACCCTGGGCGGGCACGGAGGCCCCGGGCGGGTACGGAGGCCCCGGGCGGGTACGGAGGCCCGCCCCTACGAGCGGTGGGTGAGGTCGACGACGAGGAGCTCGAGGGCGAGGGCGTCGGGGAGTTTGCCAGTTTTGATGGCGAGGTCGGTGTGGAGGAGGAGGTCGTAGATGGCGCGCAGGTCGGCGGGGCGCCAGTGGTGGCTCTGTTGCATGGCCTTTTGGGTGGGGTAGGGGTGGAGGCCGATGGCTTTGGCGATGGCGTCTTTGGATTGGCCCCGAGCCATGAGGTCGCTGACCTGGACCAGGATGCGAAACTGGCGGACGATCATGCTGAGCAGGTAGAGGGGCGCGGCGCCGCTGGCCTCCAGGTCGCGCAGGAGGCGCAGGGCGGCCGATCCGTCCCGGCGGCCGATGGCGTCGACCATATCGAAGATGTTGGCCTCCTGGACGTAGGAGACCAGGAGGCGCACGTCCGCCGCGGTGATGGGGCCCTGGCCGGCGCGGTAGGCCGCGAGCTTGTCGAGCTCGTTGTCGAGCAGCCGCAGGTTGCTGCCGATGTAGGTGGCCAGCTCTTCGGCGGCCGGACGCTGGATGGTGGCCTGCTTGGCGCTGGTGCGGCGAACGATCCAGTCGGGGAGGTCCCGGACATCGGGGGCCTGGCAGAGGACGACGGCGGCCCGGCTCTGCCCGGCCAGGGTGAGGAGGCGCTTGTGCACGGGATCGTTGCGGGGAATCTCGGCGCCCTCCAGCAGCACCAGGTCGGTGGTGTCGGGGACGGCCGGCAGGTAGTCCAGCAGGGCCTGGCGCTCCCGGTCCAGGGGAGGGGCGGTGGCCTCGGAAGGGTCTTCGGCCGGGGCCTCGCGGTCGTCTGCCGGCCGGCCAGCCTTGCCACGGCGGGACAGGTGGGCCAGGAGGCCCTCGACGATGACCAGGCGCCGGGCCGACAGGAAGGGCATGACGTCGCAGTGGTGGCTGATCTCGGCTGCGGAGGTCTTGCGGCCTTCCAGCCAGGTGGTGCTGAGCTCGGCCAGCTCGGCGGGTCCCAGGGCAGCGCGGAGGGTTGACAGGTGTTCGGAGCGCAGCAACTCGTCGGGGCCGTGCAGCAGGGTGATCACGGAGGCCTCAGCGCAGCTCCTCCACGCGGACGAAGTGTTGCACCCAGCGGCCAAGCTGCCGGCGGCTGACCTGGCCCAGCCGGAGGTTGCGCACATCGGCCAGGGTGGTGACGTGGCGCTGCAGGCGAAAGCCGAGGGGGCGGCCCACCAGCAGGGCCAGGGTGGCGGCCAGGATGGCGAAGGGGAGCTGATCCCACAGGCTGGCCTGCCGGCGGCGGCTAATGGTGGTGGTCAACAGTCCAGCCACCCCGGCCAGGGTGCCGGTGGTGACCAGGTTGGTGCCGCAGTTGGGGTGGATGGCCAGGCCGGATTCGCCGCGCTGCAGGCGCGCCAGGGCCTCCTGTGCCGCTTCCATGAGGGCTTCGGAGTCTACCGGCCCGAAGATGTAGAAGCCTCGATGGTCGCTACGGCCGCCCACCAGCTGCAGATGGGCGTTGCGGCGCATGAGCACGGTGATGGTGGCGTGTTCGATGGCGTGGTGTTGGCGCACACGGCGCACGGGTTGGTTTGGCATAGACGGGATGTGCGGCTCCTAGCCGGCCCAGGTGACCAGCTTGGTCTCGTGGGGATTGAGCATGTCGGGATGGTTGGGGCGGGCGCGCACGCCGTATATCAGGGCGCCGGTGGTGCGGGGCTCGAAGATGCCCTGGTAGTGGTAGATGCCGTTGCGGTCCTTTTTCACCAGGCTCATAGGGGCGACCTGGGGGTTGTCGGGCCGGTTCCCCTGCTCCTCGCCGAATACGATCTCCACGGCGACGTCCTCCGGCCGCAGCGAGCCGAGGGATACCTGCGCGGTGACCTCGGCGTCGTCGCCGATGGTGAACTGGGTTTCGTCGGGACCCTGGGCCACGAGCGCGACCTCAGACCAATGCTCTCGGACGTTGCGCTGCCAGGCGGCATATTGGCGGCTGACGACGAAGCTGTCAGCCGCATACCTGGCGCCAGCCTCGGCGGCGGGCATGTACATCTCGGTGGTGTAGTCGCGCACCATGCGGCGCGTGCTGAAGGCCCACAGGCTGCTGTGCATGGCGGCCTTGGCTACCTGAACCCAGCCATAAGGCACGCCGTCCTCGCCCCGGTCAAAGTAGAGGGGGACGATCTCGTCTTCGAGGGTGCGGTAGAGGGAATGGACGTCGGCCTCATCCTGGGTGGTCTCATCGATGTAGGAGCGCTCTTCGCCGATGGCCCAGCCGTTATGGCCATTGTAGCCCTCGACCCACCAGCCGTCCAGGACGCTGAAGTTGGGGTTGCCGTTCATGGCGGCCTTCTGGCCGCTGGTGCCGCTGGCCTCGCGGGGCCGCCGGGGGTTGTTCAGCCAGAAGTCCACGCCCTGGACCAGGTAGCGGGCGACGTTCATGTCGTAGTCCTCGATGAAGCCCACTTTGTCCCAATACTCGGGCATCAGGGCAACCTTGACGATGGCCTGGATGTACTCCTTGCCGGCGTCGTCGGCGGGGTGAGCCTTGCCGGAGAAGAGGATCTGCACCGGCTGATCCTCGTGGTGCAGGATGCGGCTAAAACGATCCATATCGCTGAAGATCAGGGTGGCCCGCTTGTAGGTGGCGAAGCGGCGAGCGAAGCCGATGGTCAGGGCCTCGGGGTCGAACACGCGGTCGATGGCGTCCAGGACCTGGGGCGACTCGCCCTGGCGCATGGCCCGGTTCCTGGCCCGGCTGCGTACGAAGTCGATCAGGCGGGCCTTGGCGGCGCACTTGGCGGCCCAAAAGTCGGCATCCGGGATTTGGAGCACGAGATCGAGCACGGCCGGATCGTCCAGGCGTTCGTGCCAGTCGGGGGGCAGGTAGCGGTCCAGCAGGGCCTTCAGGTCGGGGCCCAGCCAGGACTGCACGTGAACGCCATTGGTGATGTGGCGGATGGGGACTTCGTCGACGGGGGTGCCCGGCCACAGCCAGTGCCACATGGCGCGGGAGACCTCGCCGTGCAGCTGGGCGACGCCGTTGACCTGGCCGGCACACTGCAGGGCCAGCACGGTCATGCTGAAGCCCGGCCCCCAGGTCTGATCCTGGTAGGCCAGGTGCAGGAAAGGCTCGCGCTCGAGGCCGAGCTGGGGCCAGAAGTGGCCGAAGAAGCGATCCATGAGACCCCAGTCGAAGACGTCGTGGCCGGCGGGCACGGGGGTGTGGGTGGTGAAGACGGTGCTAGCGCGCACGGCGGCGAGGGCGGCGTCGAAGGTGAGGCCCTGGTGGACGAACTCGCGCAGGCGCTCCAGGCCCATGAAGGCCGAGTGACCCTCGTTCATGTGCCAGACCGCGGGTGAAAGGCCGAGGGCGCGCACGGCGCGCACTCCGCCAATGCCTAGGACGAACTCCTGGCTGATGCGCAGCTCGCGGTCGCCGCCGTAGAGGCGGGCGCTGAGCTCGCGGTCCCGGGGCTCGTTCTCGGGCACGTCGGTGTCCATCAGGTAGAGGGGAATGCGACCGACCTGGATCTTCCACACCTTGGCGTAGACGTCGCGGCCGGGCAGCTGGACCTTGACCAGCACCTCTTTGCCATCGGGCCCGACGGCAGGGGTGGCCGGGACCTCGGAGAAGCTCAGCTTTTTATAGAAGGCCTGCTGCCAGCCATCCTGGGGGATGTGCTGGGTGAAGTAGCCCTGGGGGTAGAGGAAGCCGACGCCGATGAAGGGGAGGCCAAGGTCGCTGGCGCTCTTGCAGTGGTCGCCGGAGAGGACGCCAAGGCCGCCGGAGTAGATGGGCAGGGCCTCATGGAGTCCGAATTCGGCGGAGAAGTAGGCGATGACCCGGTCTTGCTGGCCGGGGAAGGTGCGGCTGAACCAGGTCTCGGCAGGATTCATATAGGCATCGAAGCGGGCCAGGACGGCGTGGAGACGGGCCAGGTAGCCGGGGTCCTCCGCGGCGGCGTCGAGCTTGTCCTGGCTGACCTCGCGGTTGAACTTGACGGGATTGTGGGTGACGCGCTCCCAGAGCTCGGGGTCGATGGCGCGAAAGACGGCCTGGGCGTCGTCGTTCCAGCTCCACCAGAGGTTGTTGGCGAGCTCGGGCAGGCGGTGGAGAGACTCGGGCATATGGGGAAAGACGGATAGACGTCCTAATACCTTCACGGAAGATCCTCCTTGATGCCGTCGCAGCTGTCGGCACGGGATGAGAAAAGGGATGATGAAAGCGGTTTCCCGGCGGAAGAATTATACCGCCAGGGGACGCATCGTGGCAAAGTGGGGGGGAGGGGAGTTGGGCCACGATTTCGCGAAAGGCCTCGAAGCAGAGGAGCACGATGGGCGCGAAGGGGACGGACACGGACGAACCTTACAGAAAGCCCAATGGGCGCGAGGGGGACGGGCATGGACGAACCTGGCAAACGCGCCCTTGGGGTTTACGAGAGGTAGCCCGATTGGCGGAGCCAGGATTCGGTGCGGCGCATGCCCTCTTCGAAGTCGACGGTGGGGGTGTAGGCGAGGAGGCGTTGGGCTTTGGCGATGCTGAAGCGGCTGGGGTTGAAGCGGAAGTGGTAGCTCCAGGGGCCGATGGGCGGGCGGCCGGTGAGGCGCCGGGCCCACTGGCCCGGCAGGGTTTGGGCGCCGAGGGCGATCCAGGCGGGCTGGGTGGGCAGGCTGTGCCGGCCCAGCATGGCGGCGTAGCGCAGGTAGAACTGGCGATAGGTGACGGCGGTGCCGTCGCACAGGTTGAAGGTTTCGGCCAGGGCGGCAGGGCTGTGGAGGGCCAAGAGGACGCCATCCACCAGGTTGTCGACGTAGCCGGTGTTAACCAGGCCAGCGTCGGAGCCCAGGAGCACCAGGCGGCCGGCCCTGATCTGCTGGACGATGTTGATAGTCCAGGCAGTGCCGCGGGGGCCGTAGGTGCAGGCAGGGCGGATGATGGTGGTAGGCAGGCCCTCTTGCTGGGCTGTGCGCACCAGGGCCTCAGCGGCGATCTTGCTGTCGGGGTAGTGCTGGCCGGTGGGCGGGGTGGGGGCCGACTCGTCGATGAGGGGGGACGGGTTTACCCCGTAGACGGCGACGCTGCTGAAGTAGAGGAAATGGCGCACACCGTGGTCCTTCGCGGTGCGCAGGAGGTTGCCGGTGGCGGTGACGTTGGTGTCCCAGGCGACCTGGCGGGTGGGCCCGCTACCGCCGGTCCAGGCCGCGGCATGGAGCAAGGCGTCGCAGCCGGCGACGGCGCGGGAGAGGGAGGCCGGGTCGAGAAGGTCGCCCTCGACGATGTCAGCGCCGAGGGCGGACAGGAAGGTTGCGGTATCGCGACGGCGGACCAGGCCGCGCACGGCCAGGCCCTCGGCCAGGCAGCGCTCGACCAGGTGGCTACCGATGAAGCCGGAGGCACCGGTCACGAGGATGCGGGAGACTGTCATAGGATCCACCCGGGGTGGGAGCGCGCAAGGATAGGGTGGCGGAGCTGCGGTGCGATCAGGCTTTGACCTTGACGGCCTGCTCGACCTCAATGAGGTAGCGCAGGAGGTCGGTGACGGTGACGATGCCCACCAGGTGCTGGTCGCAGAGGACGGGCACGCCGCCGATCTTAAGCTCGATGAGGAGCTCAGCGGCCTCGGTGGGGCTGGCGGTCTCGGGGAGCACGATGGGATCCCTGGTCATCACGTTTTCGATGGGGACGTGGTTCCACAGGAAGTTCTCGTGGCTGAGGTCGCGGAGGACGGAGGAGAGGCCGGTGACACGGCGCAGGTCACCGCTGGTGACGATGCCGACGAGCTTGTCGTCCTCGATCACCGGAAGCCGGCGGATGCCGTGCTTGCGCATGAGGCGGATGGCCTTAGCCACGCTGTTTTGGGGCCCGATGGTGACTGGGCTGGGCGTCATGATATGGGCCAGGGTTTTCGGTTCCATGGACTGCGCACCTTGAATGGTAAGGCCCAGGGTTAGCGGGCTCGCCTGCTCGCCGCGATAGTCTTGTGAACAGTTTACCCTGAACTTTGATTTCAGAGTATGCGATAGATCATATTGTGACGACCTTTTTGGGCTTTTTTTGCGAATTGGGCAGGAGAGGGGGTTCGGGTGGGGAAGGGGGGCGCGCGGCGAGGAGCCGCAGCTGCGGCCAGGGCAGTGAGGCTGTGGGCAAGGGGGCGGTCAGGCCGCGTCGACCATCTCGATGACGAGGTCGCTGTCGGAGATGACGGCGATCGGCCGGGGCCTGCCCTGGTCCATGGTGACCACGACGACCCGATGGATGTGGCGGCCAAGGAGGAGGTGCATGACGTGCTCCAGATTGGCCTCCGGGGTAACCGTGACGACGTCCCTGGTCATGTAGTTGGATGCGGGCTCGTGGCGCCAGTCGGGCGACTCCAGCCCGGCGCGCAGCACATCGCTGCGGGTGATGATACCGGCGAGGTAGCCATCGGCATCGGCAACCACGAGTGCGCTGATATCGTCGTCGGCCATGCGGCGGGCGAGCTTCGAAAGTGGATCGGTGGCCCGGCAGTTGACGGTACCGAGGCGCTTGGCCTGCAGCACACTGCGCTGTTTCAACTCGTTCATCGCCTATCTTCCTCCATAGAGGGTGGCTGGGGGGGCGAACTCTGCGGCCTGCGTCCCACTGAGAGCGCCGGCTGCGGGCGGGCTGTCCAGCGAAGTCACCTGGCCGCTGAGGGCGGCGCCGATGTCCTGATCGCGGGCAATGAGGTAGGTGGGGATTCCGCTAGCAAGCAGCTCGGCCACGGCATCGGCATGGGGTGGGGCGTCGCCGAAGGACCTGGCGGCCAGCTGGATGCCGACGGTGCGCACGCCGTGGCGCCCGATGGTGCGCAGGGCGCCTACCCAGGAGATATCGCAGGAGGGGGTGATGGCGAGCAGGGTGGTGTGGCGGGCCAGGTGCTCGCCCTCGGCAGCCAGCACCTGGGCGAAGGGCACGCGGCCACTGGCATCGATGACGGCGAGGGTTTCCAGGATCTTGGTCAGCTGGCGCTCGCCTCGATCGGCCTGGATTAGCTCCCGGTGGGCGCTGTGGCCGATGAGGCCGACGGAGCGGTTCTGGATCAGGAAGTGGCGGGCCAGGCTGGCGGCGGCGGTGACGGCGTATTCGAGGGTGCTGGGCGGCAGCACCAGCCCTGCTCGCTCCTGGCGCAGCACGGCGGGCCCAGCGTCGGCGTCGGGCGGGAGCCAGGTCTGGCCGACATGGACATGTTGGTCCAGGTCAAGCAGAATCCAGATATCGGCGGAGGGATCAAGCTCGAACTCCTTGACGATGAGGCGGCCGGTGCGGGCGGTGGAGCGCCAGTGGATGCGGTTGAAGCTATCGCCGGGCACGTAGTCGCGCACGCCGGAGACGTTGGTGGTGACGTAGTGGGTGCGGCGGCGCATGGCCTCGCCGCCGGGCAGCAGGCCGGCGGGGGGTGAGAAGCCGGGCAGGTCGACGGTGGCCGGGTAGACGGTGATGGTGGAGGAGGCGGGCAGTTCACGGTGCCGCGGGAAGAGCCCGAGGGGATCGCCGCTGATCAGGGTCAGGGGACCGAGGCGGAAGCGGCCCCGGCGCTGGCAGACCGTGCGCACCTGCCAGCGGCGGCTGCGGCGGGGCCCAAGGGAGTTGAGGACGCGGCTGGCATAGTGGCCGGGCAGCTCGGAGTGGTCCCGCACCTCAAGCCAGAGCTTGGGCAGGCGGCTCATGTTGGTGATCTCGAACTGCTCTTCTGCCACGCGGCCCACCTGGGAACGGCGGGCGCGGGTGAAGCGGCTGACGCGCACCTGGCTGACGTTCAGCCAGGACCAGAGGAAGGAGATGACGATGATGGCGGTGAGCAGGTAGGTGAGGGTGAAAGCCAGGCTGCGGTTGCGCTCGGCGACAAAGAGCGCAAACCCCAGGGAAAGGAGCCAGAGGGCGATGATCCACCATGAGCGGCGCATTGTTGGTTCGCTCCTGGGGCCTACCGGGCGCGAACGCGGGTACCGGGCACAGGCACCGAGTCCAGGATCTCCTTGAGAACGGCGCGCGAGTCGACGTTCTTGATGCGCGCCGACGGGCTGACGATCATGCGATGGGCCAGGGCGGTCTCGGCCATGGCCTTGATGTCATCGGGAATGACGTAGTCCCGGCCGAGCACGGCGGCCCGAGCGCGGGTGGTTTTGTAGAGGGCCAGGGAGCCGCGCGGGCTGGCGCCGAGGTAGATGTCGGGGTGCTTGCGGGTGGCGCCGACCAGGGCAACAATGTATTCCTTGATCAGGTCGTCCACGTAGACTTCGGTGACGGTATGCTGGACCGCCTGGAGCTCCTCGACGGAGACAACCTGCTCCAGCTGGTTGATGGGGTGGGACTGGCGCTGGGTGTCGAGCATCTGCATCTCGTGCCCGGCATTGGGATAGCCCAGGGTGATGCGCAGCATGAAGCGGTCGAGCTGGGCCTCCGGCAGGGGGAAGGTGCCTTCGTACTCGATGGGGTTCTGGGTGGCGAGCACCAGGAAGGGGCGGTCCATGGGGTAGGTAGTGCCGTCCACGGTGACCTGGCGTTCCTCCATGGCCTCGAGGAGTGCCGACTGGGTCTTGGGGGTAGCCCGGTTGATCTCGTCGGTGAGGACGATTTGGGCCATGATGGGGCCGGGGCGGAATTCGAACTCGCGGGTCTTCTGGTTGAAGACGGAGACGCCGGTGACGTCCGACGGCAGCATGTCGGGGGTAAATTGGATGCGCCGGAAGGAGCAGCCGATGGAGCGGGCGATGGCGCGGGCCAGCATGGTCTTGCCAACGCCGGGGACGTCTTCGATGAGCAGGTGTCCCTCGCATAGGAGGGCGAGGAGGGTGGTTTGAATCTCTTGTCGCTTGCCCAGGATAACCCTGTCTACGTTATTGGAGATGTTTTCGGCTAGGGCTCTAACGTTATCGACTTCAGCCATGAGTGAGCGATCCTCCGCAAAGATCTCTGCGTGGGGATTATACCAGGGTTGGAGCGGAGGGGCAATTGGGATTTGGAGCAGGTTGGTGGTCTGGATCACGAAGGCGCGGAGTCCCTGGACACGAATGCGCGAAGGTTAGGCGAATGCACGAAGCACGAAATCCGGAGCCGCGAAGCATGAAGCGCAGAGTAGCGGAGCATGAAGGCGGCGGAAGTTTGACAGTGCTTATGGAGAGCGGGTATAATTGAGCGGTAAAGCCCAAGTGGTAGGTAGCAGGTCTTTGAGCTTTGGCCCGTGGCTTCTGTGGCTGTGGGCGATCAAGGAGAACAGGACCCGAAGACAGGATAGCTTTGTTGCGGTTGGCGGCAATGGGCAGGATGGTCTCGGGATGCCTCACTTGCGCGATGCAGTGAGGTATTTGTGTGCCTGCCGGCAGGGGCCGGATCAAATTCAGAGGAGGCAAGATAGCAGATGGCTAGTGTCGAGTTGCGCTCTGGAGAATCCCAGGAGCAGTTGTTGAAGCGCTTTCGTAAGGAGGTAACCAAGGCGCGGGTGTTGTCGACGGCCCGCAAGAAGCGTTGGTTCACCCCGCCCAGCGAGGTTCGCCGCATCAAGAAGCAGAAGGCGATACGCAAGGCGCGCCAGGCGCAGCGCAAGCGGGACCGGAGCGTTGATTAGGGTTCGGCCGGCTTGCGGCAAATCCGTCCTGAAAGGAGGTGATTGATTATGGCAGCCAGCCCTAAAGACGATAAGCTCGTGCTAGAGGGCAAGGTGGTTGAGGCGTTGCCGAATACCACGTTTCGCGTCGAGCTAGACAGTGGCCACACGGTCCTTGCCTATCTATCGGGGAAGATGCGCAAGCATTATATTAGGGTGCTGCTGGGCGACAGCGTGCGTGTGGAGTTGTCGCCGTACGACCTCACTCGTGGACGAATTGTCTACCGGCACAGGGTCACATCCGCCCGACCTATGGAAGAGACGGAATAGGCTATCATTGCTGAGAAGACGAGAGGGGCTGTCCCGGGAAAAGGGGACGGCCCCTTTTCTGTGGTCATCATTGAACGTAGGGCATGATCACATGCCGGTGGGCAGGTCGTAGAAGACGGTCTCCAGGCCGAACTTGGCTCCCAGGTGGCGGCCGAGGGCGCGCAGGCCGACGGTCTCGGTGGCGTAGTGGCCGGCGAAGATGATGTTCATGCCGTAGTGGAGGGCGTCGTAGAAGTGGGAATGGGAGGTCTCGCCCGTGATGAAGGTGTCGGCGCCGAGGGCGGCGGCTTCGAAGGCGTGGGAGACGCCGCCGCCGGAGACGATGGCGACCCGGCGCAGGCCGGCGGGGCCGTGAGCAAGGACTCGGGGCTCCACGGCCAGGGTCTCTTTGATGACGGACAGCAGGGCATCGAGGGTCAGGCCCTTGGGAGCAGGGCAGATGACGCCGATGTCGGTGCCTTTGATGTTGCAGAACCAGCTGTCGACGGACAGGCCGAACAGGCGGGCCAGCTCGACGTTGTTGCCCACTTCGGGGTGGGCATCGAGGGCCAGGTGGGCGGCGTAGAGGTTGACGTTAGACTGCAGCAGGCGGCGCAGCTTGCGGGCGAAGGGCCCGCGGATCAGCTCGGTCTGGCCCCAGAAGAGGCCGTGGTGAACGATCTGCATCTGGGCGCCGATCTTGACGGCAGCGTCGATACAGGGAAGGCCCGAGTCGACGCTGAGGGCAACCCGGGTCACCTCGTCGGTGCCTTCCACCTGCAGGCCCTGGGGCCCGTAGTCCTCCACCTGGTCGAGGCGCAGGTAGGTGTTCAGGTAAGAAACAAGTTCATCGCGGTGCATGGCGGTGTCTCAGTCCACCTGGCTGCCCGGGGTGGCGGACGCGGGCTGGCCGGGAGGGCGTGGTGGGATAGCTGGCGGCCTCGGATCGGCGTCGGGCCGCTCGCGGCTATCGGGGGATAGGCGGGGTGAGGGCTCGCCCTTGGCCCGGGCCGGCTCGTCGAGGAGGTTCGGGCGGTAGCGGCGCTCGATGGCGACGGTCGCCGCGTACACGCCGAGGATGACGAAGCCGACTCCGACCAGGATGGGCGGGATGCCGACGAGGTCGGCCAGGCCGCCGATGGCCAGCATGGGTGGAATGCCCACCAGGTTGTTCAACATGAACTGGACGGCGAAGACTCGGCCGCGCAGGCGGTCGGGGGAGCGCTCCTGCAGGGCGCTCTGAGAGAGGATGTTCACGCCGGACATGGAGAAGCCGAGATAGAGGCTTAACATAACTGTGGCAATGATCAGGGCGGCGCCGGCAGGAGGCAGGTCCATAACGGAGCTGTCGAGGGCGAGGTGCAGGTGGCTGAGCTGGAAGCGCCAGGCGAGCCAGCCGAGGCCGACGAAGCCCGAGGCCATGGCCACCAGGCCCAGGCGGGCCAGTCGGTCCCGGGCCACGCGGCCTCCCCAGCGCCCTAGCATTATGGCGGCCAGCAGCATGCCCACCCCGGCGGGGGCAAACACCACAATGGCATCCTCAGGTGCCAGGTTCAGCACGCGCGAGGAGATGCCGGGGGCGAGCATGGCCATGATCATGACCAGGCTGGCGTTCAGCGTCAGGTGCATCATGGGCACCAGGACGTCGGGGCGGCTGACTACGAAGTGCGCGCCTTCCCGCAGCTCGGACCATACGCGCTGCCAGCCGCTCATGGCAGTCTCGTGGGACCGGACGGGCTCATCCCGGGGCAGCCGGCTGACCAGGAGGGAGGCCAGCAGATACATGCTGGCGAACAGGATGAATGCAGCATGGACGCCGATGAGCTTGACCGTTAGGGGGCCGAGGATAATCAGCCCCACCACCTGGGACAGGGCAAGGGTTAGGGTGAATAGGGAGTTGGCCGGGATGAGCAGATTCTTGCCCACCAGGAGGGGGATGGTGGCGGCCTCGGCGGGATTGAAGAACTGGCCGACGGTGGAGGAGAAGAAGGCGATGCTGTAGATGGCCAGCAGGGTCCAGCTGCTGGGCGGCTCGCCTGCGGAGCCGAGGATCACCAGGTAGGCCAGGCTGGCGGCAGCGCGAAGGAGGTTGGAGCCGGCCAGGACCCATTTTTTGGGCCAGCGGTCGATGACCACGCCGCTGACGGGGGCGAAGATGATGGCGGGGACGGTGAAGGCGAGGATGATCAGGCCCTGGTGGATGCTGGTGCCGACCAGGCGCTCGATGAGCACGATCAGCACGAAGTTGACGGCGTGCTGCGCGGTTTGCGAGAAGACCTGGGCTCCCCACAGGCTACGGAAGCTTCTATTCTGAAGCACGGGGGCAAAGCCCCGGGTTTGTTCGACTGGAAGAGACGTTCTGCCCATTGCTACGCGTCCAGCGATCCTGGCGAGACGGCTGTTCTGATGGCGCCGTCGCCGCCGCCGTACATTATAGCACCGATACCGCAATAGCACCGAACAGGCACCAGGCTCGGACACGAATTTTGGTAGGCTGCAAAAAACGCCCGGGAAAAAGAAGGCGCCGGGCTGGCGCTTAGCCCACGGGCGGCCGTGGGAATTCTAGGACACGGGCCGTGGCGAGGGTGCGGAGCCGCTGGCCGGGTCGCCGCGGCGCACCAGGGTTTTCACGCGTTGCTCGAACTGGCGCCGGGTGAGCAGGACCCGGTGCCGGCAGGTCGCGCATTGGATGCCGATATCGGCGCCCAGGCGTATGACTTCCCATTCGTAGCCGCCACAGGGGTGGGGCTTGCGCAGGCGAACCACGTCGCCCATGCGGATTTCCATGGACATGGCGCCTCTGGCAGGGGTTCGGCAGGCGGAACAGCCACAACAGGACAGATTGTAGCACAGGAGTTGGCTTCTGGCAACCTCCTGTGTGCACTGGCAGGCCGGCGACAACACGGGCGCATACGGACTCCAGGTGAATCGCGGAGACGCAGATAGCTCGGGCGGGGTCTCCCCGCCCGAGCGTACACCTCACAGGCGCCGGCATTGTCCATCTATTCCGACTGATCTGGTCCCCTTACCTGCGCCAAAACCCTGATCCCATGACATGGACGGAGGGTATCTATTCCAACTAGTCCATTGAAATGGGGGCGTGGATGGCGACCGGGGGGCGGGAGAGGGGTCTGTTGGGATCGAAAGGCGGGGAGACCCCGCCCCTACGGTATGATGGGCATCGCGTATCCATCATGCTGAGGGGATAGGCGAGGGGAAGGTTAGTGGGAACAGAAGGCGTAGAGACGCAAGATCTTGCGTCTCTACGAGGCCGCGGGTTTGGGCGCACTCTTTTGCCCGCGGCGAGGGCGTGTGCTATAATGGGGCGGCTTTCAGAACCGGAGCGTAGCCCTGGCTTCTGAAGTTTCTTTGTTAGCGCGGCGCAGCCGCGATGGAGGTAAGCTTCAGTGACCCTTGAGATCTATCGGCGGTCCAGCCGGCGCAGTACCTGGATCTGGCTGGCCGCCATTGCCGGCATGGTGACCCTGCTCCTGTTAGCCTATTTCTTGCCCGTGCCGGTGTCCGGCACGGTGGTGGACGCTGAGACCAGCCAGCCGGTGGCCGGTGTGGTGGTGCGCCTGCCTGATGGCTCGGAGGTCGCCAGCGACGATGCGGGCCGCTTTAGCGCCCGGGCCGGGCGTTTCGCCGACCGCGGCTTCGAGCTGGATGGCGACCGTTACCAGGTCTGGCAGGGTGAACCGGCGTTCTCGCCCATCCCGCTAATGGCAGCCAGCCTGCCGGTGAGCCTGCAGCCTACCAGGCTGCAGGGCCGGATCGTGGACTCGGCCACCGGGGAGCCGGTGGCGGGGGCTATAGTGAGCTCGGGCGAGCAGAGTGCCACCAGCGACCTGTCGGGATCCTACACCCTGTTGCGGATCCCGCGCAGCGGGGCACCGCTACAGGTGGAGGCGGAGGGCTTCATCACCTACCACAACAATCTCGGCGACTGGGCGCCGGATGGCTCGATGCCGACCGACCTGCGGGTGCTGGCGGATGGCCTGCACGGCACGCTGGTGGACGCGCGGACGGGCGAGCCCGTGGCCGGTGGGGTGGTGGCATTCAACGGCGGGTCGAGCACTACCGCTGAGAACGGCTTCTTCTACTTCGCCGGGCCGGCGGCGGTGGACGACGTCACCGCCACCGCTTCCGGCTACCTGCCGGCGCAGCTGGTGGCCGGGCAGCTGGACGCCAGGGCGCTGGCGGGCGATGTGGCCCTCGAGGTGCCGATGGATCCCAACGTGCTGCGGGGTCAGGTCACCGATGGCCGTGATGGCACGCCGCTGGCGGGCGTACAGGTGATGGCCGGGGGCCAGGCTGCCACCACGGATAGCGCAGGCCAGTTCCAGCTGGAGCGGGTGGCCGGCGCGGCGGTGGAGGCCAGCCTCGATGGTTTCAACGACGCCACGGCCGCGGTGGACGAGGCGGCCCATCTGCTGGGCGGCGAGCCGCTGGCGGTGGCGATGTTGCCCCGGCACCTGGCGGGCCGGGTGGTGAACCAGGTGACCCAAAGCCCGGTGGCCGGGGCGGAGGTGACGGCCAACGGCGAGGTGTTCGTGACCGATGCGGACGGCATGTTCCGGGCCTGGGGCGCGGAGGCGCCGCTGGCGGTCACGGCCCGGGCGTCCGGCTTCTTCGACGGCGAGGCTCGCTTCGAGGACGATGCCGAGATTACCGTGGCGTTGGAGCCCAAGGTGGCCGTGCTGTCCTTCACGGACAGGCTGACCGGCGCGCCGCTGGCGGGGGTAACGGTGAGTGGCGTGCGCAGCCAGGGCATTTCGGACGCGCAGGGCGTGGCCCTGGTGGAGGCATTGGCGCCGGGCGACGTGTTCACGGCCACCATCGACGGCTACGCCGTGGCGGCGGGCACCTATGAGGAATCCGGGCAGGTGGTGCTGCAGATGTATCCTGACACGGCCGCGGGCCGAGTGGTGGACGCCACCACGGGCGAGCCCGTGCAGGGGGCTGTGGTGTACGTGTACGACGGCGAGGCCTGCCAGGGCGAGGCCTGCCGGGGCACGCCGTCGGTGGTGATGGCGGACGCGGCGACTGACGGCACCTTCACGGTAGAGGGCATGCCGGCCAAGCCGCAGCTGATGATCAAGGCCCCGGGCTACAGCCTGGCCTTTCCGGAGGCGTTGGAGCCCGGGGACTGCGGTGCGCCCTACTGCCTGGAGGCCAGCCTCCAGCCCTTCGAGGCCCGGGGCTTCTATGTGCCGTTCCACTACCTGTACGACCGGGCCTTGATCGAGAAGCGCCTGGACCTGATTGCCGAGTCCGACGTATTGAACGCCGTGGTGGTGGACATGAAGAGCGACTACGGCAAGATCGCCTGGGAGCCGCGCAATGAGATCGCCCGGGAGATCGGGGTGTATGAGCCGGACGCCATGAGCGCGCAGGAGTTCCTGGAGGAGGCCAGGGAGCGGGGGATCTATACCATCGCCCGTTTCGTGACCTTCAAGGACGACGCGCTGGCCGAGGGCAAGCCGGAGTGGGCGCTGGCGAAGAAGAGCAACCCGGGCGTGTTGTGGCGCGATGGCGAAGACCTGGCCTGGGCGGATCCCTACCGGGAGGAGGTGCGGCAGTACGAGATCGAGCTGGCCAAGGAGCTGTCGGAGCTGGGCTTCGACGAGATCCAGTTCGACTACTTCCGCTTCACCGGGCAGACCGACCACAGCCAGTTCACCTATTCGGTGGAGAGCACGGCGGAGAACCGGCGGGAGGCGATCACGAGCTTCTCGCACGAGCTGATGAGGGTACTGAAGCCGTATGGCATCTTCACGGCCATCGACGTGTTCGGCAGCATCATCCTCAACGGCCACGAGCCCTATATCGGCCAGAACCTGGCGGAGATGGCGCAGGGGCTGGATTACCTGAGCCCCATGATCTATCCCCAGGTGTGGTGGCCGGGCACGTTCCCGGGCTGCGACGAGCCGGTGCTGTGCCCGTACAAGATCATCTACGACAGCTCGGCGACCGTGCGTGAGATCGTGCCGCTACCGACGCGCATCCGGCCCTGGCTGCAGGGCTATCCCAACAACTATCGCACATCGGGGCCGGCGACGGGCTACAACTATGCGGTGCCGGAGATGATGATCCAGCGCCAGGCGGCCGAGGACGCGGGCGCGGAGGGCTGGCTGTTCTGGTCGGGCGGCGGAAAGTTCCCCGACGAGATCTTTGGCCCCTTGCCATCCCTGGCCGAGCTGGAGGCGCAAGTGAAGGCCCGGCAGGCCGGACGAGGTTAGAACCGACGACTGCCAGCCCTCCCGGGGCTGGCAGTCCTGCTATCTGGCGAGGCATCCCTATGGCCTTAGACTCCGGTGAGAGCGCAGGCAGCCCGCGCATGGGCGCATCCACGCGGTCCGTGCATGGCGGCGAGGAGAGGCGCAAGTCTTACGACAGCATCACAGTCCCCATCGTGCAGGCGGCCACCTACACCTTTCGCGACAGCGCGGCGCTGGTGGCGTACATGGAGGAGCGGATGTTCTGGGACGTACCGCAGCGGGAGGAGTATGGGCGGTACGGCAACCCGACCGTACGGGCCGTTGAGGCCAGGCTGGCGGCGCTGGAGGGTGGCGACGACGCACTGTTGACGCCGAGCGGCATGGCGGCCATCGCGGGGACGATGCTGGTGTTTCTTGGCGCAGGGGGCCACCTGGTGTTGACGGGGGACTGTTACCGCCGCACCAGAGATTTCGTGAGCGGCTTCCTGTCGCGCTTCGGGGTGGAGACGACCATCGTGCCGGCGGGGGACCTGGAGGCTCTAGAAGAGGCCATCCGGCCGACCACGCGGCTGATCTTCTCGGAGTCGCCGACGAACCCATTCATGCGCTGCCTGGACCTGGCCTGGCTGGGCGAGATCGGGCAGCGGCACCGTATACGGACGGCAATCGACGCTACGTTTGCCACGCCCATCAACCTGCGGCCGCTGGACTACGGCATCGACCTCGTCATTCACAGCGTCACCAAGTACCTGGCCGGGCACAACGACGTGATGGCGGGGGTGGTGATTGGCAGGGGTGGGTTGACGGCGCCCCTGCGGCAGATGCACGGGGTGTTGGGCAGCGTGCTGGACGCGCATGCGGCTTACCTGGTGGGCCGGGGATTGAAGACCCTGGGGCTGAGGATCGAGCGGCAGAACGCCAACGGTCTGGCGGTAGCCCGCTTCCTGGAGGGCCAGGGGAAGGTGCGGCGGGTGTGGTACCCCGGGCTGGCCAGCCATCCGGACCACGCCATCGCCGTGGCCCAGATGGCGGGGTTTGGCGGGGTGGTCAGCTTCGAGATCGAGGGCGATGGCGAGCAGACCAGCCGCTTCGTGGACGCGCTGCGGCTGCCCTACATTGGACCCAGCCTGGGCGGGGTGGAGAGCTTGGTGGAGCAGGTGCAGCTGATCAGCTATTTCGATGCGGACCCGGACCGGCTGGAAACGCTGGGCATTTCGCCTGCCCTGGTGCGCTTGTCCTGTGGCATTGAGGATACCGAGGACCTGGTGGCGGACCTGGAGCAGGCGTTGGAGGCGATATGAGCAGCGCGGACCTGAGCCGCTATGCGCGGCAGATCATCTATCAAGCCCTGGGGGAGGAGGGACAGCGGCGGCTGTTGGGGTCGACGGTGGCCGTGATCGGCTGTGGGGCCACAGGCACGGTGATCGCCAACCACCTGGCGCGGGCCGGGGTGGGGCATTTGCGCATCGTGGACCGGGACTACATCGAGCTGAACAACCTGCAGCGGCAGTTGTTGTTCGATGAGCACGACATCAGGCTGGGGCTGCCCAAGGCGGAGGCGGCCCGGCGCAAGCTGGCGGCGGTCAACTCGGAGATCGCGATCGAGGGCATCGTGGCCGACGTGGATGCGGACAACGTGATGAGCCTGATCCGGGGTGTGGACCTGGTGATGGATGGGGCGGATAACTTCGAGACGCGCTTCCTGGTCAACGATGCCTGTGTGAAGCTGGGGCTGCCGTGGATCTACACGGGGGTCATTGGCAGCTATGGCATGACCATGACCATCCGGCCGGGGGAGACGGCATGCCTGCGCTGCCTGTTGGGCCAGCTGCCGGCACCCGGCACGACGCCGACGTGCGACACGGCGGGGGTGTTGGGGCCGGCGGTGGGGGTAGTGGCCTCTATGGCGGCGGGGGAGGCACTGAAGCTATTGGCCGGGTTTGGGGAGGTGAACCCGGGGCTCTTGAACTATGACCTGTGGGACCAGAGCCTGGACCGCTTTGAGGTGCAGCGGCGGCCGGACTGCCTGACCTGCGGCAAGGGCGATTTCGAGTTCCTGAACGCGGCGCGAGGCAGTCGCAGCGCCACCCTGTGCGGACGCAATGCGGTGCAGATCAGCCCTGGCGACCGGGTGCAGCTGGATCTACCGGCCTTGGCGGAGCGCCTGCGAAGCGCGCAGGCGAACGATCTGGTGGTCAATCCCTACTTGCTGCGGGCTGCGTTGGATGGGCTGGAGCTAACTGTGTTTCCTGACGCG
>JAULUH010000367.1:0-15140 GCA_032111745.1 Anaerolineae bacterium
TGGCCAGCGACCTGGACCTGCTGGTGCTGGGCAACACTATTGTGCGCAAGCCAGCCGCGACCTAGAGAGAGCGGCACGGACTGGACACGGAACCGACCATGCGTCCCATTGTGGGCAGGGTACTGCTGCTAGGGTTCGGCTTGTTGATGGGGCTGCTGCTGCTGGAGGGCGCCCTGCGCCTGGCCAGGCCGCAGATCTTCCGGGCGCCCCAGGGCATGTATGTGGCCGACGACGCAGTGGGCTATGCGCTGGCACCCGGTTTTCAAGGTATCCTGGCCGGCTCGGAGTTTCGCACGCCGTTCTCCACCAACCAGGCCGGCCTGCGGGGAGCTGGCCTGCGGCCGCGGCAGCCCCATACCGTCCGCATCCTGGTGCTGGGCGACTCCCAGGCCTGGGGATACGGCGTGCTGGACCAGGAGACGTTCCCGGTGCAGCTGGAGGGGCTACTGGCTGGCGTATATCCCGGGCTGGATATCCAGGTGTTGAACGCGGGTGTGCCTGGCTATGGCACGGCGGACCAGCTGGCCTTCCTGCGCTCCAGGGGCCAGGAGCTGGACCCCGACCTGGTGGTGGTGCAGTTCCTGTCGGTGAATGATCTGAAGGAGAACCGCACCCCGGCAGCCACCTGGGCCACCGTGGAGGACGGCTGGCTAAGCAGCCGCAAGGCCGAAGTCGTGGAGGAGCAAGCCCGGGATCGCCCGTCGTGGCTGGTGTTCAAGAACTTGCTCAAACAAAAGAGTCACCTGGCCCGCTTCGCCATCGACAGCATCGGATATATGGCTATCCGCGCCGGCCTGCTGGGCGACGCGGACGTGCTGTGGGGCGAGGATTTCACGGCGGAGGATGCCCGGCTGGGCACGGAGCTGCTGGTGCAGATAGCAGACGAGGCCCGGGCCCTGGGTGCTGAGACGCTGCTGCTCTACACCACGGGCCAGGCGAGCCTGTATGAGGACGGCTCCGCGTACGAGCCGCTACGATCGGCGGCCGTCGTGGAGGATGCCGCCCGGGAGGCCGGGGTGCCCTGGATCGACGGGGCCCAGCGGCTGCAGGCGTGGGACGACCGAGATGGGCTGTACTTCCGGCTGAACGGGCACTGGACCGCAGCCGGCCAGGCTGCGATCGCCGACATACTGGCCCGGGAGATTGCCCGGCTGGGGATCATCGAGGATGTGGTGGAGGAAGTGCCCGAGGCCGCAGGTGTCGGTTCAAGCCTCGCCGAGGCGGTAAGCGCTGCTGCTAGCGTTGGCGCTCCAGGTACCGACGCCGATGGTGGGGCCCGGTGGCCAGCTGTTCCGATCGCGGTTCCGGAGCAGTCTGAGTGGCAGGACCGCGGGGTTGCCATCAGGCGGGGCGAGGAGGGCGACTGGGACAGGTACCTGGGAGGAGCGTTCACCAACAACATCATCAAGATAGGCGAGACCTATTATGACTATTACCAGGGGTCTGAGACCTGCGATAGCACCTGCGACTCCGTCGCCAGGCGAACTATCGGCGTGGCCACCAGCAAGGACGGGATTCACTGGGAGAAGTACGCCAACAATCCCGTGATTACCTGGTCGAGCCGGGGCAGCATCGAGGAAGGCGCGGCCGGTGCCGGGGTATGGCCGGGCAAGGACGGCAAGGTCTACCTCCGCTATGGCGCCAACACAGGGACGGGCTGCAACGTCAACGCCGCTATCAGGCTGGCGGTAAGGTCGGACGGCTATGGCTTTGCCGATGCCGGCGTGGTCGCCGCGGGCACGGATGGGCACATCTGGGGCAGGGGGGATGAGCTGTTTCCGAGGGCTGCTGGCTTGGTTGGCTCCTATGCATTTGCCGATTGCGTCTACGATAGTTCAGTCTTCTATGACCAGGTGCTTGGCCGCTGGCTGTTGTTGTGAGGAAGCATCAATCTTCTTTAGAAGGCATCAGGTGAGTCTTTCGTGAAGCGTGACCTGCATCAACTGATGCATACCACATACGATCTCGTGGTCATCGGCGCCGGCATCCATGGCGCCTGTGTGGCGCGCGACGCGGTGAGCCGCGGGCTCACCGTGGCCCTGATCGACCGGGGCGACTTCGGCGCGGCCACCTCGGCCAACAGCCTCAAGACGATCCACGGCGGCCTGCGCTATCTGCAGGACGGCAACCTGCCCCTGGTGCGCAGGATGGCCCGGGAGCGTGCGATCTGGATGCAGGTGGCGCCCCACCTGGTGCATGCTTTGCCCTGCGTGATGCCGCTCTACCGCGGCTGGAAGACCAACCGGACGACGATGGCGGTGGCCCTGGCGGCCAACAACCTGCTGAGCGCCGCTGCCAATGGCGAGCTGGACGAGAATAGACGGCTGCCTGAGGGGCATGTCATCTCGCGCGAGGAGTGCCTGGCGATCCTGCCCGGCCTGGCGCCGGAGGGCCTGACCGGAGGCGCGGTGTGGCATGATGCCCAGGCTTGCGACAGCGAGCGGCTAACCCTGGCTGTGGTGCTGTCGGCTGCCGGTTTGGGTGCCACCGTGGCCAACTACGTGGAGGCCATGGGACTGTGCTGGTCTGGCGCTCGGGTAACCGGCGTGCAGGTACGCGATGTGCTGTCAGGAGCGACCGGCGAGGTTCGGGGCCGCGTTGTGGTCAATGCTACGGGACGCGGGATCGACCAGACGCGGGAGCAGCTGAGGGGGCGCGGGCCGGAGCGGCTGGCGCAGCCATCGCTGGCCATGAACCTGGTGGTGCGGGGGACGGTTTCGGACTACGCGGCAGGGGTGCCCAGCCACCGGAACCCGGGCGATCGGAAGGGGCCTGTGTTGTTCCTGGCGCGGTGGCGGGGCCACACGCTGATCGGCACCTACCATGCACCGGCCGAGGGCCGGCCGGAGGAGCTGCTGCCCCGGGAGCCGGTGGTGCTGGCCTTTCTCGAGCGCGCCAACGCCGCGTACCCGGGGGCGGGGTGGCGGCCGGAGGATATTACCCTGGTGCACACCGGGTTTTTGCCGGCCCGGGAGGGGGATGGCACCGGGCGGGTCAGGCTGATCAGGGAGGACCGGGTGGTCGACCATCGTGGGGAGGGGGTGGATGGCCTGATCTCCGTGGTTGGCGTGAAGTATACAACGGCCCGGTGGGCGGCGGAACAGGCGGTGGACCTGGCCTTCGGGCAGCTGGGTTTTGCGCCGCCGCCGTGCCTGACCGGGGTTGTGGCCCTTGATGGTGGCCAGGTTGAGCCCATCGAGGATTTTCTGGCTCGGGCCGGAAGCCGGGCCGTGGTGGGGGTCAGCGCCGAGGGCAGGCGCCGGTTGGCCGCGCGGTATGGGTCGCAGTATGAGCGGTTGGTGCGGATGATCGAGGAGGATTCCGGGTTGGGGGGGGAGATGTGCGCCGCGGGTGGGATGATGGGGGTGGTGGGTGAGGAACGCGACGCCATGATAGGGGGGGATGGCGGGCCGGTGATGGGGGTGGAGGTGGTGTATGGGGTGCGGGCGGAGATGGCGCAGACGCTGGCGGATGTGGTGTTTCGGCGGACGGGGCTGGGTGCGGCCGGGGACCCGGGGGAGGGGTGCGTGACGGCGTGTGCGGAGGTGATGGCGGCTGAGCTGGGTTGGGACCGGGCGCGGATGGCCCGCGAGGTCGAGCAGGTGAGGGCATTCCTGGCCGAGCGCGGGGCGCTGGGACCAGCATCATGGAGGAGAACGGCGATGGCAGCAGACAGCGCTGGGGAGTTGGCGGACAGCGGTCCCGGTGGGCTGGCGGACGGCAGCTCCGGTGGGGTGGCGGATGGGAGCCGCGGTGGCGCGTGGCAGCTGGAGATGTTCCAGCGCTCCCTGAAGAAACAGTTAAAGCTGCAGGCGTTGCTGCAGATGCTCGGCGATGTCACAGGACAGCGCTGCCTGCTGGTGACCTGTGGTGATAACAACGGCGCCCTGAACTGGTATTTCAACCAGCACGGCGGCCGCTGGACCTGGAGCGACCTCACCGGGGAAAACGTGGTCGAGATGACCGGGCTGCTGGGACAACCGGTGCTGCCAGTGCACGAGGCGCAGCTGCCCTTTGGCGAGGGCGCCTTCGACTGCGTGGTGGCGATCGACGTCTTGGAGCACCTGGCGCAGGATCAGCCGTTTCTCGGCGAGGTGCGCCGCGTGTTGCGGCCAGGTGGCCGGACCGTGGTGACGGTGCCCAACGGCGACCCGGCGCTGCTGGCCAACCAGCTGCGGTGGCGCATCGGCATGACCCCCGAGGTGTATGGGCATACGCGCGCCGGGTATACGATCCCGGAGCTGGAGGACGCAGCGCGGCGGGCCGGCCTGCGCCCGGTGGCGGCGGCCGGCTATTCCCGCTTCTTCACCGAGATGATCGAGCTGGCGATCAACTTCGGCTACACCCAGGTGTTGAGCGGCCGCAAGGATGACGGCGGCGCGGCCCACATTGCGCCGGCCTCGTCGACGGAGCTCAAGCGGCACGGCGCAGCCTACCAGTTGTATCGACTGGCCTTTCCGGCCATGCGCCTGGTGAGCAGCCTGGACCGGTGGCTGCCCGGCCAGGACTGGTATGCCGTGGCAGTCACGGCGCTCAAGCCGCTGGAACCTGAGAGGCCGTGATGAGGGTACTGATCACGGGCGGCGGCGGCTTTGTGGGGAGCCACCTGGTGGACAGCCAGCTGGCCCAGGGGCACCGCGTGCGCACGCTGGATCTCGAGGCCGGCAGGCTGAGCCACCTGGCAGGGCATCCGCGGCTGGAGGCCGTGATCGGCGACCTGCGGCAGCGGGAGCTGGTGGTGGCCTTGCTGGCGGGCGTCGACGTGGTGTACCACCTGGCCAGCGCACACCTGGACACCAGCCTGGCCGCGGCCACTTATTGGGCGGTCAACGTCGAGGCCACCCAACAGCTCCTGGAGGCGGCCCGGAACGCCGGGGTGAGGCGTTTCGTCTATTGCAGTACCAACGGCGTGGTAGGATCGATCGCGCAGCCGCCGGCCGACGAGGGCACCCCGTGCTGGCCGGACAATATCTACGGGCAGACGAAGCTGGCCGCGGAGCGGGCCAGCCTGGCTTTCCACCGAGAGACCGGGCTGGAGGTGGTGGTGGCGCGGCCCTCGTGGGTCTACGGCCCGCGCTGTCCGCGCACGGCCCGGCTGCTGCGCCAGGCCGGCAAGGGCCGCTTCCTGATATTCGGCGACGGCGCCACCCTGCGCCACCCGGTCTACGTGGCCGACTGCGTGCGCGGGCTGGAGCTGTGCGCCGAGTCCGAGGTCGCGCCGGGCCAGGTCTATTTCATCGCCGGCCCGGAGGTGGTGACCATCGAGGCGCTGGTGCGGAGCGCGGCGGCGGCCCAGGGCCGGGAGGTGCGCCTCGTCCACCTGCCGGTGCCGCTGGGGCTGGCGGCCACGACGGCGGTGCAGCAGGGGTTCGCCTGGCTGGGCCGGCGCCCGCCCCTGTCGCGCCGCAGCATGGATTTCTTTCTCAAAGACAACGCTTACGACATCGCCAAGGCCAGGCGTGAGCTGGGCTTTGCGCCGCAGGTGGACCTGAGGAGCGGCCTGGCGCAGACGGTGAGGTTCACATGCGCGGGAGGACACATAGATGACGCAGTTGGATGAACGATCGACCACCACGACCTTGGCCGTCTGCGAGCCGGTCACGGCCAGCGAAGCCTGATGTGTGGCATCTGTGGGACCTACAACCCAGGCGGTGTGGTGCCGGAGAGGCTGCAACGGATGGCAGAGCTGCTGGCGCATCGAGGCCCCGACGATCAGGGGCACCATGTGGAGGGGCCCATCGGCCTGGCCAGCCGCCGGCTGAGCATCATCGACCTTGAGGGCGGCCACCAGCCTATGGGCAACGAGGACGGCAGCGTGTGGGTCGTGCACAACGGCGAGATCTACAACTACCGGCGCCTGCGGCAGGAGCTGGCGGCGGCCGGCCACCGCTTCCGCACCGAAAGCGACACGGAAGTCATCCTCCACCTCTATGAGGAGGAGGGAGAGGCGTGCGTGCAGCGCCTGAACGGCATGTTCGCCTTTGCCATCTGGGATGCGGCAGCGGAGAAGCTAGTGCTGGCCCGCGATCGCCTGGGCCAGAAGCCGCTGGTCTATGCTGAGGAGGGCGACAGCTTTTTGTTTGCCTCCGAGGTGAAGAGCCTGCTGGCGGCCAGCCGGCTGCCGAGGGAGATCGACTGGGAGGCCCTGCACCACTACCTGTCCCTGCGCTTCATCCCCCCGCCCTACACCATGTTGCGCCACGTGCGCAAGCTGCCGCCAGGGCACGTGCTGGTCTATCAGCAGGGCCAGGTGCGGCTGCAGCGCTATTGGGATGTCTCCTTTGTGGACAAGCTCGATCTCTCCGAGGCTGAGATCCTGGAGGCCCTGCGGCAGAAGCTGGCTGCGGCGGTTTCCTCCCACCTGATCAGCGATGTACCGGTGGGCGCGTTTCTCAGCGGCGGCCTGGACTCCAGCATGGTGGTGGCGCTGATGGCCCAGGACGCGTCGCGGGCGGCTGTCAGTACCTTTGCCATTGGCGTGGCCGAGCAGGACTTCGACGAGCTGCCCTATGCCCGCCTGGTGGCCTCGCACTATCAGACCCACCACGTGGAGCAGCGGGTGGAGGCGGACATCGTGCGGACGCTGCCCCAGCTGATCTGGCACCTGGACGAGCCCTCCGACCCCATTGCGGCCTGCCAGTACCAGGCGGCGGCGCTGGCTGCCCGCCACGTCAAGGTGGTGCTGGGTGGCGATGGGGGCGACGAGCTCTTCGCCGGCTTCGACCGCTACCTGGGGCTGGGCTACGTAGACACTTATGCGGCGCTGCCAGGCTTCCTGCGCCGCCGGGTGATCGGCCCGGCCCTGGCCCGGCTGCCCGACAGCTTCGCCTACAAGAACGCCACCCAGAAGATGCTGTGGCTAGACCAGCTGGCCGCGGTGCCCGACCTGGGCGCGCGCTATGCCGAGGCCACCTGTTTCTTCCGCTTCAGCCACCAGGACAAGCGGGAGTTGTACGGCGATGCGCTGTGGCAGAGCCTGGGACACCTGGACTCGGCCCAGGTCATCGCCGGGCCGTTCAATGCCGTGGCGGCTGCGGACCCCCTTGACCGCATGTTGTATGCCGACTACAATACTCGCCTGCCCGAGCATTCGCTGATGCTGGCCGACCGCATGTCCATGGCCCATAGCCTGGAGCTGCGCTCGCCCCTGCTGGACCATGAGCTGGTGGAGTTCATGGCTGCGGTGCCCAGCCGGCTGAAGGTTGGCCGGCGGGTGCCCAAGGCGCTGCTGCGCAAGCTGGCCGGGGACTATCTGCCTCCGGACATAGTCAGGCGGCCGAAGCACGGCTTCATGTTTCCGGTGGCTTATTGGTTTCGCGGCGACCTGTATCCGCTGGTCAGGGACACCCTGGCCCAATCGACCTTCGTCAAGGAGGGCCTGTTTCGCCGGGACAGCGTGCTGCAGCTGGTAGAGGACCATCGCCAGGGGCGCCGCGACAACCACGTGCGCCTATGGATGCTGCTCAATCTGGAGGTGTGGCAGCGGATCTTCATCCAGGGGGAAGACCCCGGCCGGGTCGAAGCGACGATCATGGCCGGCCTGTGAGCGTGGTGCCACGACCAAGATGAGCTCTAGCTACCCGCTGACCCGTTTCCTGCAGCGCTACGTGGTGCCGAAATCGATCGTCGCCATGTATTATTCGCTGCGCTATCGGTGCTACGTCAGCACCAGGACCCATATCCAGCTGTCCGGCCTGATCACCTTCGGGGCGTCGACCGTGGTCAAGCCCTATGTAGTCATCACCACCCAGACTGGCCGGATTGCCTTCGGCCGGCAGTGTGCCATCAGCAGCTTCACCCATATCTCCGGCGGCAGCGAGGGCATCGTCGCTGGAGACTATGTGCGCATGGGCCCCAACGTCACCATCGTGGGCGGCAGCCACAACTTTTCCCGCAGGGATTTGCTGATTGTGGAGCAGGGGTCGCATAGCGGCAGGGTAACCATCGGGGATGACGTCCTGGTCGGTGCCGGGGCTATCATCTTGCCCGGCATTACCGTCGGAGAGGGGGCGGTGATCGGCGCGGGCAGCGTGGTGAAGGAGGATGTGCCGGCCTATGCCGTCGTGGCCGGCGTGCCGGCCAGGGTCATTGGGCAGCGTGAGTGAGGTGAGGCCGTGCGCATCGGCATCATGGTGAGAGCGGTGGACGAAAAAGGCGGCGTGGGCGTCTACGCGCGCAACGTGACCCAGGAACTGCTCAACCTCGATCGCGGCCATACCTACGTCCTGTATTACCGGACCGCGGCGCAGATGGGCAGCTTCTTCCATGCTGGCAGCGTTACCGAGCGCCTGCTGCCGGTGCAAAACAAGGTGGCGTGGGACCAGGTGGCCATGCCCCGGGCCTGCCGCGACGACGGCCTGGACGTGGTCTTTCACCCCAAGTTCACGGTGCCGATGCTGGCGCCGTGCCCGGCGGTAATGGTGTTGCACGGGGCGGGGTGGTTCCTGCCCGGGGCGGAGCGCTACTGGAGCCGTTGGGAGCTAGCCTACGTGCGCCGGGTGATGCCGATGTACTGCCGCAAGGCGGCGGCTATCCTCTCGGTGTCGGAGCAGACCACGGAGGTCTTCAATCGGGTCTTGAACCTGCCGGAGGGCAAGGTGCGCACGGTGTATTTTGCGCCGGCCCGGCAGTTCCGGCCGGTGAGCGATCCAGGGGTTCTGCAGGCGGCCAGGGAGCGGTATAACCTGCCGCCGCGCTTCGTGCTGACCCTGTCCAAGGCCGCGGGCGGCGCGCGCAAGAACTTCGGCCGGCTGCTGGAGGCGTACCGCATCTACCACGGCAGCGTGCCGGACCCCCATCCCCTGGTGGTGGGTGGCAGAGGCTGCGAGCGGTTTAGGGTCGACTATGGCATCCCCGCGGAGGGCTACGGCCGAGACGTGTTGTTCCCGGGCTGGATCGACCAGGTGGACCTGCCTGCGGTGTACTCGCTGGCTGATGGGTTTGTGTATCCTTCTAACCAGGAGGCATTTCCTATCCCCATCACCGAGGCCATGGCCTGTGGCACGCCAATCATCACCTCGCAGGCCAGCGGGCTGAAGGAGCTTGCTGGCGACGCGGCGCTGTTCGTGGATCCCACGAAGGGCGAGGATATCGCCGAGGCCCTGCGCCGCCTGCTCAGCCAACCGGATCTGCGGACTGAGTTGTCCCGCAAGGGCCTGGCTCGCAGCCAGGACTTCAGCTGGGACAGGTGTGCCAGGGAGACACTGGACATCCTGGAGCAGGTTGGCGCAGCCAGGTCCCCGGCGGGCAGGACATAGGAGCGAACCCGGTGCCTTCTCCCATTGCCCATGTGGCCGCCGGCTACGTTGTGTATCGCCTGTTTCGACGGCGTTGGCCAGACGGCCAGGGGACCAACCACCCCTTGGAGGCGGGCCTGCTGGCGGCTACGGTCGCCCTGTCCATGTTGCCGGACGTGGACTCGGTCCTGGGCATCGCCATGGGCGATATGGGCCGATTTCACAACCAGGTGACTCACAGCCTGATCGTGGGAGCAGGCATCGCCTTGGGCGCTGGAGTGCTGGCCTACCTGACCGGGCTGGGACAGCCGGAGGAGCAAGGGAGCCAGAGTCTCCGTGGGAATCGTCGCCAGGCGTCGATCCGGCGGGCGATGCGATGGTTCTTGCTGGTTTTCGTCTGTTATGGCCTGCACGTGATCCTGGACTACTTCACCGTTGGGCGGGGCGTCATGGCCTTGTGGCCGCTGTCGCCGGAGCGCTTCCTGGCCCCGATAACGCTGTTTGCTGGCCTACACTGGTCGGATGGCCTGAGCAGCGTGCGGCATCTATGGACAGCCCTGTCTGAGCTACTGATGGTCCTGGCGGCGGGCGCCGGCATCCGTCTTCTTTTGGCCATTCGAGACAAGACAGACGGCCGTCTCAGTGGCAAGAGCAGGGTCGAGAGGGAAGGCCAATGATGCATGAGTCGACGATTGGATCCCTCTCGTTCTCCGGAGCATGCCGGCCAATCCTGGACGTCTGGCGTGGCGGGAGTGTGGAGTGAGCGCTGAGCTGTCTAAATCTGCCGGTACCGCACTGGTATGGAAGGGTATCCAGATCGGGGCAGCGCGGCTGGTTTCGTTCTTCAGGCTACTGATTCTGGCGCGACTGCTGGTGCCGCAGGATTTCGGGTTGCTGGCCATCGGCGCAGGCACCATTCAGATGATCCTGGCGCTAACCGATTTCGGCATGGTGCCGGCCCTGGTACAGAGGCCGCAGCTCGACGAGGAGGACTACCACGCCGCCTGGTCGGTCAACCTGACGCGCGCGCTGTTGGTGGCTGTGGCGATCGTCGCATTTGCACCGCTGATCGCATCCGTTTACCGGGAACCGGACGCCACTCCCATCATTCGAGCCCTGGCCCTGGGGCCCGTCCTGGAGGCGACCGCGAGCATCAAGACCGCTCAGTTGATGCGTGAGCTGCAATTCCGGGCTCTGGCCCTGATGAGCCTGGCAAGTGTCATCGTCGATGCTATCGTAGCTGTGTCTCTGGCCAACGCGCTGGGGGTGTGGGCCCTGGTGGCCGGGTCCCTTTCCGGCGCGCTGGCCCTGGTGATTGCCTCCTACCTGGTCGCGCCGTATCGCCCGCGGTTTAGCCTCGACCCGCACCGAACACGGCCACTGGTTCGGTTCGGGCGCTGGGTATTCTTGAGTAGCGTCGTGGCAGTAGCCGGTAGCCTGGCGCTCCAGATGGTGATTTCTCGCCAACTGGGAGCGGCGAGCCTTGGGCTCTACTACCTGGTAATACGAATGGCTCTACTGCCCAGCGCCGTGGCTACCGAGGTCGTCGGGTCCGTGGCCTTTCCTGTCTACGCGCAGCTGCAGTCTGATATGGATCGAAGCGTCCGTGCCTTTCGCGTTGCGTTCACGGGCCTAACCACATTGCTCGTTCCGACCTACGCCCTGCTGATTGCTCTGGCCCCTGGCCTGGAACAGTATGTGCTGGGCCCGGCCTGGACCGGAGCCGCTCCTGTGATTCGCATCTTGAGCCTGGTCGGGCTGGTAGGCATCCTGGCTGATGTCGTGGTCCCCGTGTTGAAGGGACTGGGCCAGCCTTATAAGGTTACCGTGCTCGAGGCAGTCCAGTCGCTGCTAATCATCCTGCTGGCGGGTCTGCTGGCCGCGCGCTTTGGTCTGGTAGGCGCGGCCGCGGCGTGGCTGCCGGCCACCTTCGCAGCCCAGGTGCTGGCCGCCTGGTTCATCGTGCACCTTCTACCGCGACCCCTGGCTGGAACAGGTGCCTCGATCGCCGCCGTCGCGCTGGCTTCCTTGTTGGGCGTAGCCGCTGCATTGCTGGGCATCACTGTCTGGCCCAGCCTGCTGGGACTGGTAGCCAGCGCCACTCTAGGCGGTGTTGTCGTCGTGGGAGCGTTGCTGATCCTCGACCGCTGGATGCATCTGGGCCTGGTGCGCGTACTGGCCCAGGCCATTCCCCGGGTTGCGCACCTGGCTGGTTAGGCTGCAACAACTTCGACTCCTCGAGATATCTCAAGGCAGGGTCTTGACAGGATGTTACGAAATCTGGTGCCTAAGCCGGCGCGCAAATGGGTCCTGCGGCAGACGCGGTGGCCGCGAGTCGGGCATGTTCAGCCGGCGGACTTGTGGCGGGTCGCCCCTATCAGCCGGGTGTGGGGTGCAGACCGGGGTCTACCGGTGGACCGTTACTATATCGAGCGTTTCCTGCAGGCTCATGCTGTGGACATACATGGACGCGTGCTGGAGATCGGAGATGACGTATACACACGACGGTTCGGCGGCAATCTGGTAACCCACAGCGACGTTTTGCATGTGGAGCCTGGTAGCCCCAAGGCAACCATGGTGGCCGATCTCGCCACAGCCGGACATGTGCCTTCCCAGTTGTTCGACTGTATCATTTGCTTGCAGACCCTGCAGTACATCTTCGATGTGCCAGCTGCCATCCATAGCCTGGAACGTCTCCTCAAGCCGGACGGTGTGGCCCTGGTCACCGTGCCCGGCATCTCTCGGATCGATCGGGCTGCGATGGCACGTTGGATCGACTACTGGCGTTTCACAACCCTGTCGGCACAAAGGCTCTTTGCGGATGCCTTTCCAGCCACACACCTGACGGTCCAGTCGTCGGGCAACGTCCTGGCCGCACTGGCCTTCTTGCATGGCTTGGCCGCCGAAGAACTGGCTCTGGCGGACCTGGATTTTGAGGACCCGGATTACCAGGTGGTCATTCAAGTGCGGGCCGTGAAGCCTGCAAAGTAGAGGAAGCAGCCCTTGGTTGCGAGACGATTCGCCAGCCCTCCTGACCCGGCTGGGTACCGGTAATGAAAGCCTTAAGCGTCGAGAGGCTACTGGTTCGCGGCCGCCGGGTGCACAGTCGTTTTGTCTCCGGCGCGCTGATCTTGTTATATCACCGCGTGGCGGAGCCGGAGACGCGGCCAGGAGGCGCCGGGGCCTCGCCAGACCCGTATGCCCTGTGCGTGAGCCCGCAGCATTTTGAGGAGCATCTGGACTTGCTTCGCCGGAACGCACACCCGATGCCTCTGGCGGCCTTGGTGGCTGCCGCACGCCAGAACGCTCTGCCGCCGCGCGCGGTGGCGATCACCTTTGACGACGGATACCTTGACAACCTGCTGTACGCCAGGCCGCTGCTGGACCGCTATATGATCCCGGCCACCGTCTTCATTGCCACAGGTTTCTGCGGAGGGCAGTTTTGGTGGGATGAGCTGGTGCGCCAGGTTCTGCAGGCACCACAGGTACCGCCTGTCCTGGAGCTCACCGTGGCAGGGCAGTGCTACCGCTGGCAGATTGAAGGGACCGAGGGACGCCGCCGGCTGTTGCGCGGGCTTCACGCAGCCATGCGCGCCCTGTTGCCAGGGCAGCGCGAGCAGGTGCTGGACGAGCTGGCACAGTGGTCGGGCCTGGCACGCAACGGCACGGACTGTGCACGGGCCCTCACCCCGGACGAGATCGTTCGCCTGGCCGACGGTGGCCTGGTGGAAATCGGCGCGCACACGGTCAATCATCCGCCCCTGGCGCAGCTGCCGGCGCAAGCTCAGCGCCAGGAGGTCGCCGCCAGCAAGAAGGATTTGGAGGAGGTGACGGGCAGGCTGATAGCCAGTTTCGCCTATCCCTATGGCCTCTGTGGTGACTACAGCTCACTCACCACTGAGCTGGTGCGCGAGGCTGGTCTTGCGCGTGCGTGTACCGCCAGGGCCGGCATACTGTGGCGGGGCAGTGACGTTTATCAAGCTCCACGCCTGTGGGTGCGGGACTGTTCACGAGAGGAATTGGCCAGGCGTCTGAACAGCTGGTGGGGTAGGGACAGTCTGAGACCTGGCGATGCCGCCGCCGCTGAAGGGACTTCGTGACCCAAGTCGCCATCATCCTGCTGGCCGTCAACCAGAGCCAGATCACCTTGCGGTGCCTGGCCAGCCTGAATGCGGCCTCGACCTCCGCCTTCAAGGTCCTGTTGTGGGACAACGGTTCTAGCGACGGCACAGCTGAGGCCGTGCGCCTGGCCTTTCCGGAGGTCTACGTCCACGAGCACCCCTACAACGCGGGCGTGGCCTCGGGACGCAACTTAGCGGTCCAGCTGGCCGTGGAGGCCTTCCAGCCTTCTCATGTCTTGTTTCTGGATAACGACATGACCGTGGCGCCCGATTTTCTCGAGCACTTGCTCTCCCCCTGCGAAGGCCAGCCACGGCTGGCCCAGACTACGGGCAAGATCCTGGACATGGACAGCCCGCAGCGCATCTACGGCGCCGGAGGCTGCCGTGTCGAGTTCTGGCGCGGCAACACCCGCCACATGCACAACGGCGAGATCGACCAGGGACAGTTCGACGTGGCGGTGCCGTGTATTCCCAGCGGGGGCTGCATGTTGGTGCGGGTCGACGTGTTTCAGGAGCTGGGGGGCTTCGACACGGCCTTCGATCCCTACGGCCCGGAGGACCTGGACTTCGGCTTGCGAGCGCGGCGGGCGGGGTATTATGGGCTATACGTGCCCCAGGCCGTGGTCTATCACCCCACCAGACCGGGGCGGACCTTTGGGGGCGGCCAGTACAGCGAGTCCTTCGCCTACCACCGGGCCCGCAACTGGTTCCTTTTCATGCGCCGCCATGCCTCGCCCACGGAGCGGATGGGGTTCTATCTGGTGGGCGCGCCGAGCCTGTTGGGCGGCTTCCTGGTGCGCCAGGCCCGCAGTGGCCGGCTGCCCGAGGCGCTGCGCGGGCTGTGGCGAGGCGCGCTGGCGGCGCGCCGGGGATAGGGCAGCAGGCATCTGTTCCAACTAATCCCGTCGTGACCACACCGATTGCCTGGTGGGTCCGCCATCTTTGCTCCGAACCTATCCCCTCGTAGGGTGCGGCCCTCCGTGGCCGCCCAATCCTGGCACCCGCGTGGTCTGGCCGTCCTTCCAGCACCAAGGACCCCTCTCCCGCTCACCGGCCGTTATCACAGGCCCGTTCAATAGGAATCGATGAAACTCGAGAGGCGGCGCTTTGGTGATATACCCGTGCGGGGTAGGCGGCGATGAACGTTGTGCCCCTACTTGCTCACAAAGGCCATCAGGTGCCAGCCGGTGGGCTGGACCAGGGACCTGGGCAGAACGTGGAAGGCCCTGACGAAGACGCCGTTGTAGAGCTGGGCCTTGAGGCCGCGGTGCAGTTGGGTGGGCACGGGGAAGCGCTCGGGTATGATGCGGGCGGTGGCGAAGGGGGCCAGCAGGTGGCGAAACTCGTCGCTGCTGTAGAGGCGCAGGCCGGGCGCATCGCCGTGCTCCAGCTCCACCTGCATCACCAGGGACAGCAGGGGGAGCCAGCTGTAGCGGTTGTAGACCATCAGGATGGCCTGCCCCCCCGGCCGCAATACCCGGTGGATCTCGTGGATCATGCGCTGGGGGTTGGCCGTGTACTGCAGCACGCCGTGGGCGTAGACCACGTCGAAGCTCTGGTCCGCAAAGCCCAGGGCCTCGCCGTCCATCAGCAGCACCGTGCCGGGCAGGCCCTGGTGCTGGAAGTTCTGGCGGGCCAGGCCGACGGCGCTGGCGGAGAAGTCGATGCCGGTGACCACGGCGCCGCCCCGGGCGAAGCGCACCAGGTCGGTGCCCACGCCGCAACCGACCTCCAGCAGCTGCCGGCCGCGGTAGGCGGCAAAATCCACCAGGATTGGCAGGTA
>JAULUH010000368.1:0-16585 GCA_032111745.1 Anaerolineae bacterium
CACGAACAGGAACTCATCCGGCCGTACCCGCTGTAGGCGCAGCCGCCGGGCAATTGCCTGGCACTGGGCCTCGTCGACGACTATCATGGATGCCTCAGGCGCTCTCCTGCAGCTCGCGGCCCCAGTGTAGGGCGCGGTCGCCTGCCGCCAAGAGCACGGGCTGGGTGCGGCGCACGATGGTGTCGGCGTTGACCACGCACTTCTTGACCTCGGGGCGGGAGGGTATCTCGTACATGACGTCCAGCAGCACGCCCTCGAGGATGGTGCGCAGGCCGCGGGCGCCGGTGTGCAGCTTCATGGCCTCGCTGGCCACGGCCTCCAGCGCGTCAGGGGTGAAAGTGAGCTCCACCTCGTCCAGGCTGAGCAGGCGCTGGAACTGCCTGGTGAGGGCATGGCGCGGCTCGGTGAGGATGCGCACCAGCGCGGCCCGATCCAGGGGATCGACGCTGACCGTGACGGGCAGGCGGCCGACGAACTCGGGGATCAGGCCGAACTTCATCAGGTCGTCGGCAATTACCAGCTGCAGCAGCTGGGCCTTCTCCTCCTCGGGATCGAGGCGCTTGACGGTGCCGGTGGTGAATCCGATGCGGCCGGGGCCCTGCACGCGGCGGGCGACCACCTCTTCCAGCCCGGAGAAGGCGCCGCCGCAGATGAAGAGGATGTTGCGGGTGTCGACCCGAATGTACTCCTGGGAGGGGTGCTTGCGCCCGCCCTGGGGGGGCACGTTCATGATCGCACCCTCGACCATCTTGAGCAGGGCCTGTTGGACCCCTTCGCCGGAGACATCCCGGGTGATGGAGGGGTTATCGCCTTGCTTGCGAGCGATCTTGTCGATCTCGTCGATGTAGACGATGCCCATCTGGGCCCGCTCGACGTTCCAATCGGAGGCGTGCAAGAGGCCCACCAGCACGTTCTCGACGTCCTCGCCGACGTAGCCGGCCTCGGTGAGGGTGGTGGCGTCGGCAATGGTGAAGGGGACGTCGAGGATGCGGGCCAGGGTCTGGGCCAGGAGCGTCTTGCCGCAGCCGGTGGGCCCGATGAGCATGATATTGCTCTTCTGCAGCTCCACGTCGGCGAACAGGGCGCCGGACGAAATGCGCTTGTAGTGGTTATAGACGGCGACGGCCAGGACCTTCTTGGCTCGGTCCTGGCCGACGACGTATTGGTTCAACCGCTCCACGATCTCCCGGGGCGCCGGGAGCCGATCCAGGAGGGGCTGGCCGTCCTCGGACTGGGCAGGCTGCTCCTCGTGCAGGATCTCGGCGCAGAGGTCGACGCAGAGGTTGCAGATATAGATGTTGTCGGGGCCCTGGATGAGGCGAAAGACGTCCGCCTCGTCCCGGTGGCAGAAGGAGCAGCTGGACATGGCCCTCCCTTATTTGGTGTCGACGAGGGCCTTGACGATGTCGGTGGTGTCGCCTACCACCTCGTCGACCAGGCCGTATTCCTTGGCTTCCAGGGCGTTCATCCAGCGATCGCGCTCGAAGTCCTCCTCGATCTGCTCGGCGGTCTGCCCGGTGTGCTTGGCCAGGATGTGGAAGAGCTGGGTCTGCACCCGCTCCAGCTCCTTGTACTGGATGCGCACGTCGGGGGTGTAGCCCTGCGCGCCGCCACCGGCGGGGTGCATATGCACCGTGGCGTGGGGCAGGGCGTAGCGCTTGCCGGCCCGGCCGGCGGCCAGCAACACGGTGCCCATGCTGGCGGTGACGCCGACGGCCCAGGTGTTGACGGGGGCCTCGATCATCTGGATGGTATCGTAGATGGCCAGGCCGGCGTACACCATGCCACCGGGGGAGTTGATGTAGAGCTGGATGTCGCGCTCGGGATCTTCGCGATTGAGGTAAAGCAGCTGGGCGACGATCAGGTTGGCAATCTGGTCGTTGATGGGCGTGCCAAGAAAGATAATGCGCTCACGCAGCAACAGCGAATAGATGTCATAGGCGCGCTCACCGCGGGCCGTGGTCTCGATGACCATGGGGACCAGGGACTGCGGAAAATGATCAAACACAGGGGGATCTCCTTGCAAGGGAATGCTCGAGCGTGTCAACCAGACACCTGCCCGGCAGGAATGGCTTCAGGGCCGGTTTCGGCTTCGGTTGCGGCAGATTGCTCCGGCTCGGCGGCGGCCTGCGCTGGCTCGTCCTCAGCACCTGCAGGAGCTGGCTCGGGCAGTTCGGGAGCAGTGCCGTCGGCGATGGCCATCAGGCGATTCATAGCCTTCCGGCGCAGGATGTCGATGACGATGGTCGCCTGGCCGCTGGGGGAGGCCAGGAAGCTAGCCACGCCCTCGCCGGAACTGCCGGTGCTGGCGAGCAGGCTCTCGGTGGCCTCGGCGATCTCCTCAGGAGTGACTTGGAGGCCCTCCAGCTCAGGCAGATGGCCGAGCACCAGGTCGCCGCGCAGGCGCATTTCGGCCTGGGCCAGGAACCTTTGGCGGTACTGGGCCTCCGACTGCCGGGTGATACGCAAATAGTCGCTCAAGGGCAGCCCCATGCGCCCGAGATGGCGGATCTGCTCGTCGACGATATGCTTCAGGCTGTCCTCCAGCATGACTGGCGGGTACTCAATGGTGGCGCCTTCGAGCACGGCTTCCATGACCTGGTTGGCGTAGGTCGCGTTGGCCTCGGCCTGGCGGTCCGCCTCAATGCCCTCGCGGATGGCCTGGCGCAACTCGTCCAGGGTACCGTAGTCGCCGACCAGCGGAGCAAAGTCGTCGTCCAGGGGGGGAACGATGTGGCTGTGGATAGAGAGGATCTCAGCGTCGAAGGTGGCTTCCCGGCCGGCGCGGTCACTGGGCCAGTCCTCAGGGTAGGTCAAGGTGAAGGAGAGCGCGGTGCCCGTGGGCTGGCCAGCGAACTGGCTATCGAAACCGGGAGGAAAGTCCTCGTTATCGGGCTCCAGGGTCAGCTCAAACTCCTCTTCATCCAGGACAACCTCGCCGTCGACGGTGCTCTTCAGCTTAAGGGTGAGGAGGTCGCCGGTCTGGGCCGGGCCGTCCTCGACGGGGGTCCATTCGGACTGGCGCTCCTGCAGGTTCTCCAGCTGGGCCTGCACCTCCTCGTCGCCGACCTCGACGGCCGGACGCGGCAGCCGGACCTCCCGGTACTGGCCGAGGTCAACCTTGGGAGGCATGGGAAGAACCAGGCGCAGGCGTAGGGGGTCGAAGGAGACGTCCTCCAGGGTGCCGGGAGCGATGGGCTCGAGGCCGGTCTCCTCGAGGGCCTGCTGATAGAGCTTGTCGCCCATGTCGTCGACGACCTGCTCGTAGAGGACCTGTTTGCCGTAGGCCCGCACCACGGCGGCGAAGGGGGCCTTGCCACGCCGGAAGCCGGGGATGGTGTACTGCTTGCTGACCTTGGCGGCAGCCTGGCGCAGGGCCTCCTGGACCTGTTGCTCGTCGGGCTCGATGACCAGGGCCAGCTGGCAATTGGGTAACTGTTCGGTGCTGATCTTCAAGGTTTTGTTTTGCTCCTCGCATCATATTCGGGGCCAGGTGCCCGGCGCCGATTATAGCATAGCTCAGCGGAAGTGCCCAACTATGGGTTGATTCCACTGCTATTATGGTACAATAGCGCCACCTGGTGCCCTGGCGCCGTAATCCAACTCCATTTCAAGGAAAGAGCCGTGGACAAGCTATTACCCTCTCGCCTATCTGCTCCCCTGTGGCCGATTGCGATCAGCCGCATGATCATGGGCGTGCTGTGGCTGTTCTCGCTGCGCTGGAAGCTGCCCCCGGACTTCGCGCCGGCGACGGGGCGCGGGCTGATGGACTGGCTGGTGCTGGAGGCCCAGCATCCGGCCTTCCAGATCTACGGGGACTTCGTGTCTGGGGTGGTGATCCCCAACTTCACCCTGTTGGCCTGGCTGATCTTCCTGGCCGAGTTGGGCACGGGATTGTCGCTGCTGACCGGCACCCTGACACGGCTGGGCGCGGCGGTGGGGCTGTTGCTGTCGATCAACCTGGGGATTGGGCTGCTGGAGGTACCGGGAGAGTGGCCGTGGTCCTACGCCATGCTGGCCATGTGGCATGGCCTGTTCCTGGTGGCCGGGCCGGGGCGGCTGTGGGGCGTGGATGCCTGGCTACGGCGGCGGTGGCCGGAGAGCGGCCTGCTGCGCTGGCTCACCTGAGCCCGTGCTGGCGTCGCCGGTGGCCAGGGCGGCCCTGGACCTGAGGTTGCAGGGGCTTGCCGTTTTGTTGGCGATCAGGGCCGGCGGTCCACGATCACCCAGGCACTGAAGCGCCGGTCGTGCTCCACGGCCACGGTGAAGCCATCGCGCGCGGCCATGGCCGCGATTTGATCCGGCGCGTAGAAGCGACTACCCATCAGGGCCAGCTTTTCGGCCAGGGCCATGGCTTTGACGGGGATCTGGCCGATGTCCGGCTCCTCGATCACCAGCCTGCCGCCAGGATGAAGCACCCGCAGCAGCTCGCCGATGGCCCGGCGCTGGTCGGCGAAGTGATGGAGCGCATCCACCACCAGGATGCGCTCGAAGTGGCCGTCGGGAAAGGGCAGGCCCTCGGCCTCCGCCTGGACGGCGCAAGCGATGCCCTTGGCCACAGCCTGAGTCAACATGGGGACCGATAGATCGCTAATCACCAGCCGCCCGACCATGGGGCGCAGGGTCGCGGCTACCCGGCCGGTGCCCCCGCCCATGTCGAGCAGCCAGCCGCTGGTGGGCAGGCCAAGCAAGTTGGCCAGGCGCTCGGGGGCGGGGGGTGGAATCAGCCGATCGTAGGAGCGGGCCAGCAGGTCAAAGTGGAGGCTCATAGGGTGGTCAAGCGGCAGCAGCCTCCTGGTGGGCCAGACTGCGGACATAGCCGAAGCCAACCAGGCGGCGATTCTCCTCGTCGTAGAGGCGGAAGGCCAGGGACTTCAGGCTGGAGAGCATGGTGACGGGCTCGACCTGCTGGAAGATCTCGTTCTCGTAGTGGGCCCGTTCCAGGTAATAGTTCGGGATCCGGGGGCTGAGGTGATGGATGTGATGGAAGCCAATGTTGCCGGTGAACCACTGCAGGATGCCAGGCAGCTTATAGAAAGAGCTGCCCTGCAGCGCGGCCTGCACATAGTCCCACTGATCGTGGTGCTCCCAGTAGACGCCCTCGAACTGGTGCTGGACGTAGAACAGCCAAACCCCGGCGGAGGTAGCGAGGAGGACCATCGGCAGCATGACCAGCAGGAAGTCGCCGAGGCCGATGGTCAGCGTGGCCACCACCACGACCGCCAGCAGCGCGATGTCGGTGTAGATGACGCTCAGGCGCTCGCGGCGCCCCTTCTCCATGAACCAGAAGCGCTGGAAGACGATGAAGCTCAGCCAGGCGCCCACGGTAAACAGAATCAGGGGATTGCGATAGAGCCGGTAGCCGAAGCGGGTGAGGGGCTTGGCGTTGCGATACTCATCCACGGTCATGGTATACACGTCGCCCACGCCGCGGCGGTCCAGGTCACCCGCGGTGGCATGGTGGCGGGCATGGGCGTGGCGCCAGCGGTGGTAGGGTGTAAGAGTGATCACGCCGGCGACAGCGCCCACCCAGTCGTTGGCCTTCCGCGACTCGAAGAAGGACTGGTGCCCGCAATCGTGGAAGATGATGAAGATGCGCATCATGAAGCCGGCGGCAGGGAGGGCCAGCAGCAGGGTCAGCCAGTAGGATACGTCCAGGCTGAGATACATCAGGACCAACAACACGAGATAGGGCACGAAGGAGGTAATGACCTGGCCGACGCTGCGCCGGACATCGGGGGTCTGGTAGCGAGAGACGATGTGGCGCCAGGAGGGCCGGTCGGCCGAGGGGGGGGACTTGTCCGATCTGGGGGGCATAGGGTTCTCCTTGATCTACACTAAGATCTACACTAACCTGCGACGGTGCGGCCGGAGCGGGCCTAGCCGTGACGGCCAAACTCACGCTCCAGCTGGGCGGCGCTGAGCATCAACATGGTGGGCCGGCCATGAGGGCAAGAGCCTGGGCTCTGGCAGGACTCGAGCTGGCGCAGCAGGTGGCGCATCTCAGGCATGCTGAGCACCTGGCCAGCCTTGACGGCGGCGCGCTTGCAGATGATGGCCACCAGGGCAGCCTCGCGGGTCTCGCCGGCCACATCCCGACCATCGGCGATCCCCTCCAGGGTTTCCTCCACAGCGCGCCGGGGGTCGGTAGCGCCGAAAACAGCAGGCACCCCGCGCACCAGCCAGGAGTCGCCGCCAAAGGGCTCCAGGGCAAAGCCCACAGCGGCCAGCGCCTCGGCATTTTCGGCGACCAGCCCCGCCATCAGGGATCCAGGTTCGAACACCAGGGGTTCCAGCATGGTCTGCTGGGCCACACCCAGCCCGGCCTGGGCCGCCATCATCTGCTCGAACAAGATGCGCTCGTGGGCCGCGTGCTGGTCTATCAGGACCATGCCATCTGGCCCTTCGGCCACGATGTACATCGTGCCGAGCTGGCCGACCACCCTGAGAATGGGCAGCATGCTGGTGACCTGCGGGGAAGCAGGGCTGGCGGGCTGCGGCGGGGCCGGCGGGTGGCCATTGGCGGGGGCAGGCTCTGGTGGAGAGAACCAGGAATGAGCGTGCTCCCCGGCCTCAGCCTCGGCAGGGCCAGCTGGGGTGGCCTGGGGTCCCGGCGCGGGCTGCAAAGCGAAGGGGCTGGGCCGGCCGGCATCCAGCAGGGCCTGGCGGCGATCGGCCCAATCGGGCATCTGCCATTGCAGGCGGTCGTGCCGCAGCTCGGCCACCGGGGCGATGTCGACCAGAGCAGCATGCACAGCCTTCTGTACGGCCCGAAAGACGGCACGCTCGTCGCGGAAGCGTACCTCAGCCTTGGCGGGGTGCACGTTGACGTCCACCAGGGCAGGATCGATCTCGATGAGCAACACGGCGACGGGATAACGGCCCACCATGAGGCGATTGCGGTAGGCCTCGGTGACGGCAAAGGCCAGGGTGCGATCCTGGATGGGCCGGCGGTTGAGGAAGAGGAAGATCTGGTTGCGGTTGGAGCGGTGCAGGGACGGCAGGCCCACATAGCCGTGGACGTGGGGCAGGGCTGCGGCAGCGGATGCCTCGGGGATGCCCACATCCTCCAGGCCGACCGGGACCAGCTGGCGGGCAGCCTCGAGGCCCAGGAGCTTGATCAGCACGTCGAGAAGGCGGCCGGTTCCGGTCGACTGGAAGGCCAGGCGCCCCTCTGAGAGCAGGCTGAAGCGGCGCTCGGGAAAGGCCATGGCGAAGCGATGCACCATGGCCGCGATATGGGCGGCCTCGGTGGCGGGCTGGCGCAGGAACTTGAGACGGGCGGGCACGTTGTAGAACAGGTTCTCGACGGTGACCGTAGTGCCAGCGGGGGCACCTTTGGGCTCGCTGGCCACCCACAGGCCACCGTCGACCCGGGCCAGGGTGCCGGCGGCCTCGTCCGCATGCCGCGTCAGCAGAGTCACCTGGGCCACCGAGGCGATGGAGGCCAACGCCTCCCCGCGAAAACCCAGGGTGCCGATGTGCTCCAGATCGTCGGCGCTGGTGAGCTTGCTGGTGGCGTGGCGCTCGAAGGCCAAGGGGACCTCGGCGGCGGGGATGCCCTGGCCGTTATCGCCGACCCGCAGCAGGCGACGGCCGCCCTCGCGCACCTCGATACGGATCTCATCAGCCGCGGCATCCAGGCTGTTTTCGATCAGCTCTTTCACGGCCGAAGCTGGTCGTTCGACCACCTCACCGGCGGCGATGCGGCTGGCGATCTCAGGAGGGAGCACCCGTATAGGCATAGGTGAATTGTAACATAGGAAAGGTGTTAAGGGCAATCGGAGAGGAAGCAGGGGGCTGAGCGTAGAGGCGGGCGGGGTGTGCGGTGACGAACGTAGGGCATGACGAACGGCCACGGATGCCGGCCGGTGCGCCCAAGAGACGGCATCAGTTGGAGCGGATGGGGTATTGGGAGACCCAACAGGCGTAGAGCAGCTGACCCAGGACTAGTTCATCTGCATTATGACGCAGTGCATCATGGAGTTTGCAGAATCCCCTGCCCTGTTGTACAATCCAGTTGTGACGCAGTGCGGCATGAAACCATCAGGCTCTGGTGGCAGGCAGAGCTGCTGAGGAGACGATCGTTGCCGATCTTGAAGGTGTGCTCCGGCGCAGAGTCCCCATAGCGACCCGTGAGTCGCTGCGTACCGTACGCGGCGACTCACGGGTCGCTATGCTTCTCCCCCTGTGATACCCGGCTAGAGGATGGGCGGCACCGAAACCGCCGCCAGCACGAGGCTAACAAGGAGTGTGTTTGATGCAAGACATCGTGATAGTTGGAGGCATCCGGACGCCGACCGGGTCGCATGGCGGGGCATTGCGCCCCAAGACGGCCGTGGACCTGGGCGTGCTGGCTTTCAAGACCGTCATCGAGCAGAGCGGCGTGGATCCGGCCCTGTTCAACGACGTCGTCGTCGGCTGTGCGGCCCAGCCGTCGGAGGCGGCCAACATCGGCCGGGTGATTGCCCTGATGGCGGGGGTTCCCCAGGAGGTGCCTGGCTACACCGTGCATCGCAACTGTGCCAGCGGCCTGGAGGCTATCGTGAGCGGCTACCGGGCCATTGCCGCGGGCGAGGGTGACCTGTACCTGGTGGGGGGTGCGGAAAGCTTGAGCAACGTACCCTATGCGGTGAAGGGAGCCCGTTGGGGCCTAAAGCTGCGCCATGGCGAGTTCACCGACATGTTATGGGAGGGGCTGACCGACCCGGCCTGCGGCCTGATCATGGGAGCAACGGCCGAAAACCTGGCCGAGCGCTACGAGATCAGCCGTGAGGAGCAGGACAACTTCGCCGTGGAGAGCCACAAGAAGGCGTTCAAGGCACAGCGCATGGACAAGTTCAAGGACGAGATCGTGCCCGTAGAGATCGTCAAGAAGGTGGCCGGCCAGGAGGTGGCCCGGGAGCTGATCACCCAGGACGAGGGGGTGAATCCCACGTTGAACGTGCGCAAGGCCGCCATGTACCCGGCCGTGTTCAAGAAGGGTGGCACCGTGACCCCGGCCAACTCCTGCCCATTGAACGACGCTGCGGCGGCCATGATCGTCACCACGGCAGCGCGGGCGGCCGAGCTGGGGCTGAAGCCCAGGGCGCGGATCGCGGGCTACGCGTTTGTTGGCGTGGATCCGGCCTACATGGGCATTGGCCCGGCCTACGCCATCCCCAAGGCGCTGCAGCGGGCCGGAGTCAAGCTGGATGACGTCGGCGTGATCGAGCTGAACGAGGCCTTTGCCGCCCAGGTGTTGGCCGTGGCCACTGAGCTGGAGCGCAACGGCACGCCTCTGAATTGGAGCAAGGTCAATCCGATGGGCGGTGCGATTGCCTTGGGCCATCCCATCGGCGCTACGGCGGCCAAGCTGGTGGTCACCGCCATGGGCGAGATGGAGCGGGAGCAGCACAAATACGGCCTGGTCACCATGTGCGTTGGTGGGGGCCAGGGTGGCGCCATGGTGCTGGAAAACCTAAGTTGATGGCCAGGCCGTGGTGGTTGTGGCCGGCGGACAGAGCGCAAGCGAGGTAGCAACATGTATATCTTCAAGGCAGGTGTGGTGGGCGCCGGGTTCATGGGTGCGGAGATCGCCCAGGTGATCAGCTTCAGCGGGCTGCCGGTGGTGGTCAAGGATGTGGACCCGGGCATGTTGCAGAAGGCGGAAGAACACATCCGCGAGATCTACCAGAGCCGGGTGGACAAGGGCAAGATGAGCCAGGGTGAGCTGATGGACAAGATGGACCTGATCGAGTTCACCCTGGACTACGACTCCTTCGAAGACGCCGATTTCATCATCGAGGCCGTGCCCGAGAAGATGGACCTGAAGGTCAAGGTGTTCCAGGACCTGGCCGAGGTCGTGCCTGACACCGCCATCCTGGCCAGCAACACGTCGGCCCTGAGCATCTCGGAGCTGGGCTTCAAGAGCGGCCGGCCCGAGCGCACCGTGGGCATGCACTTCTTCAGCCCGGCGCACGTGATGAAGCTGGTGGAGGTGATCCCGGGGCTGGACACCGCGCAGGAGGTGGTGGACGACACAGTGCAATTCGCCGAGAGCCTGCGCAAGATCGCCGTGGTAGTGCAGGAGTGCCCGGGCTTCCTGGTGAACCGCCTGCTGGCACCCTACCTGCTGGAGGCCACACGCGCGCTGCAGGAGGGTGTAGCTAGTGCTGAGGAGATTGACGAGGCCATGCGCGAGTTCGGCATGCCCATGGGCGCGTTTGCCCTGATGGACATGATGGGCATCGACGTCAGCGCCCATGCCGGCACCGTAATGGCCCAAGAGTACGGGCCGCGCTTCCAGGCGCCCAGGCTGATGACGATGATGATGGCCGCCGGCCGCTACGGCGAGAAGGCCGGGGCAGGCTTCTACGGCTACGGCGAGAGCAGCGACGAGCCGGTGAAGGAGATGATCGCCCAGGTCCAGGCCGCGGAAGGTCTGCCCAAGGGTGAATTTACCCCGGAGCGCCTGATCTACCCGATGATCAACGAGGCGGTCCTGATCGCGCAGGAGCATGTGGCCAGCGTGTCCGACATCGACATGGCGATGATCGCCGGCACCGGCATGACCTACCAGGGCGAGCGCATGGGCCCCATGGCCATCGCCGACGAGTATGGACTGGACACGGTGCTGGAGGGGCTGGAGCGCATGATGCAGGCGCCCTGGGGCGGGGAGCGCTTCCGCCCGGCGCAGCTGCTGAAGACCAAAGTGCGCGCCGGTCACCTGGGCAAGAAGGCCGGCCGCGGCTTTCACGAGTATTTGGATTTCTGATCGCCAGATGCTGGCCCGGCCGGCGGGGCTCGTCACCGGACCAACCAGCGTCTCAGATGACACTTAGCCGATAAGGAGCTATTCCCATGGCAGACTACCAGAACGTCAAATACGGCGTGCAGGACCAGATTGCGGTTATCGCCATCGACCATCCGCCGGCCAATGCCTTCGACGTGCGGACGTTGGACGAGCTGGAGGCCGCGTTCGAGGAGGCCACCAGCGACCAGGCGGTGAAGGCTATCGTGATCACGGGCGCCGGGCAGTTTGCGTTCGTGGCCGGCGCCGACATCAAGGAAATCAAGGGCATGGAGGGGGACCGGGAGGCCATCAAGCGCTACATGCAGAAGGGCCAGGCTCTTTTCAACAAGATCGAGGCCAGCCGCAAACCGGTGATCGCCGCGGTCAACGCGGCGGCGCTGGGCGGCGGCCTGGAGCTGGCCCTGGCCTGCCACATGCGCGTGGCGGGCGACAAAGCCCGTTTTGGCCTGCCCGAGATCAACCTGGGGATCATGCCGGGCTGGGGTGGCACCCAGCGTTTGCAGCGGGTTGTGGGCAAAAGCAAGGCCATCGAGATGATCCTGACCGGTGATCTGCTCAACGCACAGGAGGCCTACCGCGTCAACCTGGTGAACAAGGTGGTGCCGTCCACGGCGGTGGTCAAGGAGGCCATGGGGTTGGCCAAGAAGATCGGCGAGAAAGGCGGCTTGGCGATTGCCGCGGCGCTGGCAGCCATCGAGGCTGGCAGCGCGCTGCCGATGGAGGAGGGGCTGGCGGTGGAACTGGAGAACATCACCGGCCTGGCCATGACCAACGATGCCCGCGAGGGCATCCTGGCCTTCATCGAAAAGCGCCGGCCCCAGTTCAGCGATAGCTAGGCGCGGCGCAGGTGGTCCTGCGTCGGGCGGATGAGGTCAGCGCCCAGGAGAGAGCCATGGACTATTCCTTCACCGAAGAACAGCAGATGTTTCGCGACATGTTTGCGGATTTCGTGGCCAAGGAGGTGGAGCCGCAGGCCGAGCACATCGACGACAAGGAAGAGGTGCCCCAGGGCCTGCTGCGCAAGGCCGCGAGGCAGGGCTTCCTGGGCGCGCTGCTGCCCGAGGACTACGGCGGTGCGGCCCTGGACTTGGTGAGCTACATCTTGCTGTTGGAGGAAGTGGCGAAGTGCTGTATGAGCACGGCTATGACGCTGCACATCCACAACAGCTTGGTGAGCCGGGCCGTCCTGCACTTCGGCACGGAGGCGCAGAAGGAGGAGTGGCTGCCAGTGCTGGCCGAGGGCAGCGTGCTGGGGGCCTGGGCCCATGCCGAGCCTGACAGCCCGGCGTCGGACCTGATGCAGGCCACGGCGCGCAGAGAGGGCAACGGCTACGTGCTGCACGGAACCAAAGCGTGGGTATCCAACGCGGGCCAGGCCGGGCTGTTCGTGGTCTTCATGCAGGCACCCGAAGGCCCAACGGCCTTCCTGGTGCCGACAGGCGCGGCGGGCCTGAAGCTGGGCGGTCGCGACAAGACCCTGGGGCTGCGCGGGGTACAGATCCATCCCCTGTACTTCGACGACGTCGTGGCGGAGGCCAGCCAGGTGCTGGGGCAGCCCGGCGGCGCCCAGGCTGTGCTGGACGGAGTGAGTGACTTCTCCCGCCTGGCCATGGCGACCGTGGCTCTGGGTGGTTCGCAGCACGCGTTGGACCTGGGCGTGAAGTTTGCCATCGAGCGCACCCAGTTTGGCTCGGAGATCGCGCGCAAGGGGGCGATCCAGGCCTACCTGGCGGATTCGGCGATGGAGGTGGAGACCCTGCGCAGCCAGATCTATCGCGGGGCATCCCTGGCCGAGCAGGGCATCCTCGATCGAGAGGCTGCGGCCATTGCCAAGCTGTGGGCGAACCGGGTGGCGTACAACGTGAGCAATCGCATGATCCAGACCCATGGCGGCTATGGCTACATCCTGGACTACCCCATCGGGCGGGTCTTTCGCGACTGCCGCACCATCGAGGGCATCGAGGGCACCACGCAATCGCAGCAGACCGCGGTAGCTCGCAGCCTGCTGGCGGCCCAGGGTTTTGAGCTATAGCGAGCTGGCGGTTTGCCGCCGCTGGCCGCCGTTACGGTCAGCGGCCGATATCGGACCAGCTACGGAAGGGCAGAGGACTATGGACCTGACACTACCGAAAGAGTACGACCTGCTGCGCCAGATGATTCGCGACGTGATGGAGAACGAGTTTGGGCCGGTGGCGGAGGAGGCGGATGAGAAGGCCGAAGTGCCCATGGCCGCGCTGAAGAAGGCTGGGGAGGCTGGCCTGTTGGGCATCCCCTTCCCACAGGAGTACGGCGGCTCTGGTGCCGGCGAGCTGGGCTATGCGGTACTGATGGAGGAGATCAGCCGCGTGGACAGCTCGGTGGCGACCATCGTCGGGGCCCACATCGGCATTGCCGCCATGGCCATCTACGTCGACGGGTCACATGCGCTGAAAGAGAAATACCTGACGCCCCTGGCCCGCGGCGAGAAGATCGGCGCCTTCTGCCTCACCGAGCCGGGCGCCGGCTCCGACGCGGCGGCTATCAAGACTCGGGCCGTCCGCGCCAACGGTAAGTGGGCTATCACTGGCAACAAGATCTACATCTCCAACGGCCCCTTCGCCGACCTCTTCTCCGTGCTGGCGGTGACCGATCCGGCGCTGGGCGCGCGCGGCGGTGTGACCGCCTTCGTGGTAGAGAAGGAGATGGGGACCAAGGTCGGCGTCATCGAGAAGAAGCTGGGCATCCGCGCCTCGGCCACCTCGGAGATCATCTTCGACGAAGTCGAGGTACCGGCGGCCAACATCATCGGCCAGGAGGGACTGGGCTTCGTGACCTTCATGAAGACCCTGGACCTGGGCCGGGTGACCGTCGGTGCGGCCTCCCTGGGAGGCGCGCAGAAGGCCCTGGAAATGGTGATCGACTATGCCCGGCTGGCGGAGCGCTATGGCCTGCCCCTGGCGCACCAGCAACAGGTGCAGTTCATGATCGCGGACATGTATTCCTGGGTCGAGATGCTGCGCGGGCTGGTTTACCGCACAGCGTGGCTGGTGGACAACAAGCGCCCCTTCGCCCGGGAGGCCTACGTGTGCAAGCTCATGGGCAGCGAAATCGCCAGCAAGTGCGTGAGCTATGCCATGGAAATCCACGGTGCGCTGGGCTTGAGCCGGGACTACCCGCTGGAACGCGCCTTCCGCGACGCGCGCATCGCCGAGATCTTCGAGGGCACTAACGAGATCCAGCGTATCATCATCGCCCGGGACCTGCTGCGCGAGGTCGAGGTATACATCGAGCCGTAGGGACTCGAGCCGCTGCGACACTCATAGCGTGTGTTAGTGTGTGCTAAGGAGGCGACCAAGTGCGTATCGCCGTCTGTATCAAGCAAGTGTTGGACCCAGCGACCATCAAGGTGAGCCGCAGCCGGCAGGCCATCGACGATCGCCAGGCCCGCAGGATCATGAACCCATCGGATCGCTGGGCGCTGGAGACGGCCCTCCGATATAAGGCCGAGGATCCCACAGTGGACGTGGTGGCGCTGACCATCGGCGATAACGAGGCCGAACACGTGCTGCGGGAGGCGCTGGCGCGGGGTGCTGACCGGGCCATCCTGCTCAGTGATCCCGTGCTGGTGAAAGCCACAGGGGCCGGCCGGGCCAAGGTCATTGCGGCCGCGGTTAACCGGTTGCGCGGGGTGCAGTTGGTGCTCACAGGCTGCATGGCCCTGGACACGGGCCGGGGCGAGCTGGCCCCGCGGCTGGCCATCGAGCTAGGCGACTGGCCCGTCTTGATGGACGCGGAGCAGCTCCGGGTGGAGGACGGCCACGTGCGGTGCCTGCAATACATCGACTCCTGCTACTACGCGAGCAGCTACCCGCTGCCCGTGGTGGCGTCGATCAGGGAAACCTCAGAACGCCCCCACTATCCCCATGGCGCGGCCATCATCAACGCCTACCGCACCAAGAACGTCGAGATCTGGAGTAGCCTGGCCTTGGGCATCGACCTGTCCCAGTTGCCGCCGCCGGCGACGGACCGCCGCCTGCGGGTACCCCCGGAGCGCGAGTATGGGGTGATTCTGGAGGGCTCGTTCGCGGAGGCTGTGCAGGCGTTACTGGCCAACCTGAAGAGCCGGCGAGTGCTATAGCGGAGGGCAATATCGTATGGACCTATCCTTTCTGGAGCAACTGCTGGGCGAGCAAATCGAGGACGAGGAGACCCACCGCAACGTGTGGGTGGTGGCTGTAGCCTGGCAAGACCAACTGGCGGAGGCGGACTATCAGCTGGTGGGAAAGGCACGCGAGCTGGCGGATGGCCTGGGCGCATACGTGATCGGCCTGGTGATCGGCGAGCCTGCCAGCGAGGAGATGGCGCGGGAGCTGATTGCCTACGGGGCAGACACGGCGACCTATGCGCCAGGCTATCCCACGGACCAGAGCCTGAGCGATTTCTTTGCGCAGCAGAAGCCCGAGATGGTGTTGTGGAGCGACGCGGCCGGCAGCCGCAAGTTTGCCCCCAAGGTGGCCCAACGCATGGGTGCCTCGCTAGTTACCCACGCCATCGACGTATTGCTGGACCCAGAGAACCGCAGCCTGCTGGCGGCCAGCCCGCTCTATCATGGGCAGGCTTACCAGGTGGTGGCCTGTCACGCCCATCCCCAGATGGTGACGGTGGTGCCCGGCTCGTTTCCCACGCCCTTCCGCGACGACTGGCGCGACGGCACTGTGGAGGCGGTAGACCTGATCTGCAAACCGCAGCCGCCCTTGAGTCCGGTACCGGCGCCAGAGACCTACATTCCGCTGGAGCGGGCGGACATCATCATCGCCGGAGGCCGCGGGGTACGGGAGGCGGGCTGGCAGCTCGTGGAAGACCTGGCCGCGGCCTTTGCGGCCAAGATGCCGCAGAAGCGCATCGCGGTGGCGGGCTCGCGCGGGGCCATGGACGAGGGCTGGATTGGCCCGGAGCGCATGGTGGACATGACCGGCCTGTGTATCAAGCCGGACCTCTACATCGCCTGCGGCATTCGGGGCACCTTCACCCACTTCGGCGCAGCCGAGGGCGCCCGCTGCATCGTGGCCATCAACCACAACCCCGAGGCCCCCATCTTCAAGCATGCCGACTATGGCATCGTGGGCGACGTGGCCGAGGTCATCCCCGTCTTGATCGAGGCCCTCGCCAGCTAGCGCCAGGCACGGCACACGCTGTTGACCTGCAGGGGACGCCAGCCGATCGGCCCGGCGTCCCCTTTTCGGTTCCCTGCTCATGGTTTTCGCAGACGCTTGTCAAAGTGGCGGCCGTGTGCTATGATTGCGCCGTGAATTCCTCCCTGTGACACGGTAAAGGACGCCATGAAAGTCTATATCTCCGTCGACATCGAAGGCATCTCTGGGGTAGTGCACGCCGACCAGGGGACTCCGGGGAACCCGGACTATGAACGGGCCCGAGAGCTGATGACTGCCGAGGCCAATGCTGCGATCCTGGGCGCGCGCGCTGGCGGTGCCACCGAGGTGGTGGTGAACGACTCCCATGGGGGCATGCGCAACCTGCTGGTAGACGAGCTGGACGACTGGGCGGATGTGGTGTTAGGCTCGCCCAAGCCGTTGGACATGATGGAAGGGCTGGACGACAGCTTCGACGTGGCCATGTTCATCGGCTATCACGCCCGGGCCGGCACACCCAACGCCATTCTGGACCACACTTATAGCAGCAAGGCGGTGGCTCACGTGGAGGTCAACGGCCAGCCCATGGGCGAGATCGGCCTGAACGCCGCCCTGGCGGGCGTCCACGGCGTGCCGGTGGGGTTAGTCACGGGAGACCAGG
>JAULUH010000369.1:0-4026 GCA_032111745.1 Anaerolineae bacterium
GGGGGGACGGCCGCACTTTGGCATAGAGGTCCCCATGATCAACCGGGCAGCGGTGGACTACCTGTTGGGGCGCGGCTACCGCATCGACGCGTTCATGGCGACACTGATGAGCGACCGGCCCTTTGGGCGGCTGGAGAACTACGTAGTCACGAGCCCGCCGTTTTTTCTGTAGGGCGGGCGGTGGTGCCGGGGCTGCGGTCGCGGCGGAAGTAGAGGGGCTGGCCGGGCAGCAGGAGGCCCTGCTCCAAGAGCGTGCCGAAGGGGAGGCGCGGCTGGCCACGGCGCCGGTGGTGCCGGTGCCGAAGAAGGGGTCCAGCACCACGTCGCCGGGGTTGGTGGCGGCCAGGAGCATCCGGTAGAGCAGGGGCTCAGGCTTCTGGGTGGCGTGGGCCTTTTCGCCGCCGGCGCGCCGGCGCTCGCTGCCGCTGCAGAGGGGCAGGTGCCAGTCACTGCGCATCTGCAGGCCGTCGTTGAGGGCCTTCATGGCGTGGTGGTTGAAGGTGTAGCGGGCGCCGCGAGCTTGGGCGGCCCAGACCAGGGTCTCGTGGGCGTTGGTGAAGCGCACGCCGCGGAAGTTGGGCATGGGGTCGGTCTTGGCCCAGATGACGTCGTTGAGGATCCAGTAGCCCAGGTCCTGCAGGATGGCGCCGACGCGGTAGATGTTGTGGTAGGTGCCGATGACCCACAGGGTGCCGGTGTCCTTGAGCAGGCGGCGGCAGGCGGCCAGCCAGGCGCGGGTGAAGGCATCATAGGCGGCGAAGCTGTCGAACTGGTCCCACTGGCCGTCGAACAAGGCCTGGTCGGACCCGACCATGCGCATTCGCCGGAGGAAATCCCCGAAGAGGATGATGGTCTCGCTGGAACTTGCTGCAGGAAGCAGCGCAGTTTGGGAGTTTGGGAATCTTGACTTGACAGTGCTACGGTTGTATGTTACCATCGCCGCACAGCGATGGGCAGACTTTCTATCTCTGTGCTGTCGCAGATCCCAGCCGGCTTAGTGAGGCCTGTGTGATGGACAGAGGGTTGCGGTTGAACGCCCGGACCCATAGTGGCTTGGAAGCCCGCACGATGTACGCAGCCAGGATCCCGCGCCTGCCCGTGGTATGGTGCGGGTTTTATTTTAGCTACTGGTTTGCGAACAGTGACCGGGCGCTCCACGCCAGACCCGAGGCCACCCCCTGACGCCGCAGAGGACCGGAGGAAGCTGAAGCAAGCGTGGAGCGCAAGCCCACGCTTTTTTGTTCTCTGCTACGTCATGCATGATATGGAGGCCCTATGCACAGTCGAGGCGTCCGTGGCGCGACCACGGTAGACGAGAACACGCCGGAGGCGATCCTGCAGGAGACCAGGCGGCTGCTGGCGCTGATCATCCGCGCCAACGACATCCGGGGGGAGGATGTGGCCAGCGTGATGTTCTCGACGACGCGCGACCTGACGGCGGAGTACCCGGCGCTGGCAGCGCGGCAGCTGGGCTGGCTGGACACGGCGCTCTTGTGCGGCCACGAGATGGACGTGCCGGGCGGCGTGCCGCGCTGCGTGCGGGTGTTGATCAACTGGAACACGGAGAAGGCGCCGCAGGACATCGTGCACGTGTATCTGCGGGGTGCGCGCAACCTGCGGCCGGACAAGGCCAGGCTGCCGCCGGTGGACAGCGAGGAGCTGGAGGAGTGGATCCGGAAGCAGGTGGACACCTGGCGCGAGCAGCGGCCGGCCAGGAAGGAGCAAGCCATGACGATCGTCGCATTTCAGGGTGAGCCGGGCGCGTATTCGGAGCAGGCGGCGCGCCAGCACTTCGGCAGCGGCATCGTGACGATGCCCTGCGAGAGCTTCGAGGGCATCTTCGCGGCCGTGGAGTCGGGGGAAGCGGACCGGGGGGTGGTGCCGGTGGAGAACTCCCTGGCCGGCTCGATCAACCGGGCCTACGACCTGTTGCTGGAGCACGACTTGCGGGTGTGGGGCGAGGTGTTGCTGCGGGTGCGCCACCACCTGTTGGCGCCGGCCGGCACCAGGCTGGAGGAGGTGACCACGGTGCGCTCCCATCCGCAGGCGCTGGCGCAGTGCGAGCGATGGCTGACGGACCACAAGCTGAAGGCCGTGACCTGGTACGACACGGCGGGCAGCGCCAAGCAGCTGGCGGAGCAGCCGGAGCCTGGGGTGGCGGTGATCGCCAGCGCGCTGGCGGCGGAGACCTATGGGCTGGAGGTGCTGGCGAGCAACATCGAGGACCTGGCGTGGAACTACACGCGGTTCTTCGTGATCGGCCGCGGGGAGCCGCCGACGACGGCCAAGGCCAAGACATCGCTGGTATTTGCGGTGTCGCACGAGCCGGGCTCGCTGTACGGGTGCATGGGCGAGTTTGCGACGCGGGGCATCAACCTGACCAAGCTGGAGAGCCGGCCGCGGCGCAACCGGCCGTGGCACTACGTGTTCTACCTGGATTTCGAGGGGCACTGGCAGGACCCCACCTGCCAGCAGGCGCTGGTGGGCCTGCTGGCCCGGGCGGCGTTTGTTAAGCTGTTGGGCTCCTACCCAGCGGCGGAGATGGACACGAGCAACGGCGACGCCGGGCAGAGCGAGCTGTTGCAGATCTAAAGGACGGGCGCGCCGTCAAAAGCCCTGGCGATGCGTTCAACAAGCCAGACATCCCGCGGTGCAGAAAGCAGGTAAGCACAATGATCGTGGTCATGAAAGAGGGTGCCACCGCAGCCGAGGTGGGCGCAGTCATAGCCAGGGTGCACGAGCTGGGGCTGACCCCGCACCCCATCTACGGCGAGAGCCGGACGGTGGTGGCGGTGGTGGGGGAGGCGGCGCTGGTGGAGCCGGAGATGTTGCAGGTGATGGCCGGGGTGGAGGTGGTGAACCGGATCGGACAGCCGTTCAAGCTGGCCAGCCGCATCTCCAGGCCCGACGACACGGTGATCTCGCTGAACGGCACGGCGATCGGCGGGCGCAAGCTGGTGGTGATGGCCGGGCCGTGCGCGGTGGAGAGCCGCGAGCAGCTATTGGAGACGGCCTATGCGGTGAAGGAGGCAGGGGCCACGGTGCTACGGGGGGGCGCGTTCAAGCCGCGCACGTCGCCCTATGCGTTCCAGGGGATGGGATTGAAGGGGCTGGAGCTGCTGGCGGAGGCGCGGGAGCTGACGGGGTTAAAGATCGTGACGGAGGTGATGACGCCGGAGGCCGTGTCGATGGTGAGCCAGTACGCGGACGTGCTGCAGATCGGGGCCCGCAACATGCAGAACTACGGGCTGTTGCACGCCGTGGGCAAGTCGCAGCGGCCAGTGCTGCTCAAGCGGGGGATGATGAGCACGATCCAGGAGCTATTGATGTCGGCGGAGTACATCCTGGCCGGCGGCAATTACCGGGTGATGCTGTGCGAGCGGGGCATCCGGACCTTCGAGCCGATGACCCGCAACACGTTCGATTTGAATGCGGTGCCACTGCTGAAGCAGCTGAGCCACCTGCCGGTGATCGCAGACCCCAGCCACGGCACGGGCCGGTGGGACCTGGTGGCCCCGATGAGTAAGGCGGCGGTGGCGTGCGGCGCGGACGGGTTGATCCTCGAGGTACACCCGCGGCCGGAGGATGCGGTGTCGGACGGCGCGCAGAGCCTGAAGCCGGAGAAGTTCGCAACGTTGATGCAGGAGCTGAAGCCGCTGGCCGCGGCCATCGGACGAGAGCTATAACGAAGCCGGTTCAAGCATAGCCAGGAGGGCTGATTGCCATGATCATCGTCATGCGGGCCGGCGCGTCGCCGGCAGATATCGAGCAGGTCACCGACCGGGTCACCGCGCTGGGATTCCAGGTGCACCTGAGCCAGGGCACGGAGCGGACTATCATCGGGGTGATCGGCGACGAGCGTACGTTGGACCCCACGGCGTTCGAGGTGTTGCCGAGCGTCGAGAAGACGGTATCGATCTTGCCGCCGTTCAAGCTGGCCAGCCGGGAGTTCCGGCCCGAGGACACGGTGATCCGCTGCAACGGCGTCAAGGTGGGGGGCAGGGAGGCGCTGGCGATCATCGCCGG
>JAULUH010000370.1:0-4867 GCA_032111745.1 Anaerolineae bacterium
GCAAAGGACGCAAAGGGGGTACTTTGCGTCCTTTGCGCCTCTGCGGTAAAAAAATCCCGGTTCTCTAGCCCCCAAAAGCTGCCTGCGCGGCCTGCGTGATCCAGTTGGTCCAGGGCAGGGGCCAGAGGCCGATGAGCACCGTAGCAAAGACCGTGATCAGGAGCACAGCCCGGATCGCGCCCATGGACAGGGCCAGGGCCGGCGCCACTGCCGTGCCTCCGGCAGCCGGAGCCGGGGAAGTGCGTGCGGCCCGGCCACGCTGTGCCGTGTCCCCCTCGGCCGCGGCCGGCGCCTTCTCGAAGTACATCTGGACCGTGATATAGAGGTAGTAGAAGGCCGACAGCACGCTGTTCAGCACGCCGATCAGCACCAGCCAGCCCCAGCCGGCGTCCATCGCCGCCGCGAACACGTAGAACTTGGCGAAGAAGCCGGCCAGCGGGGGTACCCCGGCCAGGGAGAACATAAAGACGGCCATGGCTGCCGCCAGCAACGGCTGCCGCTCCGCCAGCCCGGCGAACTGCATGCGCAGCACGTCGTCCTCGCCGGCCCGCTCCAGGGCCAGGACCACGGCAAACGCGCCGATGGTCATGAAGCCGTACACCAGCAGGTAGAACAGCACGCTGGCCGCGCCGGCGGCCGTGCCCGGCACCAGGCCCACGGCCGCGTAGCCGGCGTGGGCGATGCTGGAGTAGGCCAGCATGCGCTTGAGGCTGGTCTGGCGCAGTGCGGCCAGGTTGCCCAGGGTCATGGTGGCCGCCGCCAACACCGCCAGCGCCCAGCTCCACACGTCGTTGGCCGCCGGAAACGCGGCCAGGAAGATGCGCACGAAGGCCGCAAAGCCTGCGGCCTTGACCGCGGCGGCCATGAACGCGGTGACCATGGTCGGCGCGCCCTGGTAGGCGTCGGGAGCCCACATGTGGAACGGCACCAGGGCGACCTTGAAGCCGAGGCCCACGATGAGCAGGGCAATGCCGCCGTAGAGCAGCGGCGGCACCGTGGCAGCCATGCCCAGGGCCGCGGCGATGCCGTCGAGGTTAGTGGTGCCCGTGGCGCCGTAGACCAGGGCCACGCCAAAGACGAAGAAGGCCGAGGCAAACGCGCCCAGCAGGAAGTACTTCAAGGAGGCCTCGGCGCTGCGGGGCTCGTCCCGGTTGAAGCCGACCAGGATATACAGGGCCAGGGAGAGGATCTCCAGGGCCAGGAACACCACGATCAGGTCCGTGGCTGCGCCCATGGTGATCATGCCGGCGGTCGCCAGCAGCAGCAGTGCGTAGAAGGCACCGGACTCCCGGCTGATGTGGGGCACGGTATTGGCGGCCAGCAGCACGCTGAGCGCGCCGGCGATCAGGATAACCACGCTAAAGATCATGGCGTAGTCGTCGGCTACCAGCATGGTGTCGTAGGCCTTCGGCGCACCGGGCTGCAGCGCCAACCAGACGCAGGCTACGCCCGCGGCCACCAAGGCCGCCAGGCTGAGCCAGGGAAGCGCCCGGCCGCTGGACTCCTCGCTGCGCAGAAAGGCGTCAACCAAGAGCACCAGCAGCGCGGCCGCGACGACAATGATTTGAGGAAGGATGGCAAGCAAGTTGGGGGTGGGTAGCGTCATAACGCCGTCTCGTTCCGGGATGAGTGCGCGCTGGCTAGGGTTGGACCAGCTCCACAGCGGCCATGGACCCGGCAGGGTCGCCGGCCACGCTGGCCTGCTGGTTGACGCGGGCCACCAGCAGATCGACCGACGGGTTGATCTTGCTCAGAAAGATGTTCGGAAACAGGCCGATGATAATGAACATCAGCACGATGGGCACCATCACCAGGACCTCCCGCAGGTTGAGGTCCTTCAGGCCGGCGTTAGCCACGTTGCTCAAGGGGCCCTGGAACACCTTCCGGAAGGCCCACAGCAGGTACCAGGCGGCGATGATAATGCCCAGGGTCGCCAGGCCCGCGAAGAAGGGGCTGCGCTGGACCGTGCCGATCAGGATGGCGAACTCGCCCACGAAGCCGTTCAGGCCCGGCAGGCCGGCGCTGGACAGCATGGTAATCATGAACAGGCCGGCGAAGATGGGCATCACCTTCCAGATGCCGCCAAAGTCCTCCAGCAGGCGGGTGTGGCGCCGCTCGTACAGGAAGCCCACCAGGAGGAACAGGGCACCTGTGCTGAGGCCGTGGTTCACCATCTGCAGCACCGCGCCCGACAGGCCCTGGTTGTACAGGGAGAAGATGCCCAGCACCACGAAGCCCAGGTGGGCCACCGAGGAATAGGCCACCAGGCGCTTGACGTCCTTCTGCACCAGCGCCATCAGGCCGCCGTACAGGATGCCGATGACGGCCAGCACCGCGAACAGCGGCCACAGCTGTGTGGCCGGGTTGGGGAAGAGGGGTAGAGCCACCCGCATGTAGCCATAGGTGCCCATCTTCAGCAAAATACCGGCCAGGATCACCGAGCCGGCCGTCGGCGCCTCCACGTGGGCATCAGGTAACCAGGTATGGAAAGGGAAGATCGGCACCTTGACCGCGAAGGCGATGGCCACGGCCAGGAACAGCCACAGCTGCAGGTTGGCCGGCACGCCGGTGGCCACCAGGTCGGCCAGGTCAAAGCTCCAGGTGCCCACCTGGTCCTTGTGCAGGTAGCCCAGGGCCAGGATCGCGGCCAGCAGAAAGGCGCTCCCGGCCGCGGTGTAGATGAAGAACTTCAGCGCGGCGTAGATGCGGCGGGGCCCACCCCAGCGGCCCACCAGGAAGTACATGGGGATCAGGCTGGCCTCGAAGAAGATGAAGAACAGCACCAGGTCCAGGGCCACAAACACGCCGATCATGGCCGTTTCCAACAACAGCATCAACGCCAGGTAGGTCTTGAGCTGGTCGTGCACCGTATCCCATGAGAACAGCAGCACCAGGGGCATCAGGAAGGTGGTCAGCAGCACCAGGGGCATGCTGATGCCGTCGATCCCCACATGGTAGCTGATGCCCAGGGCGGGCAGCCAGGGATAGATCTCTTCGAACTGCATGCCTGGCTCGCCCGTGGCCCAGCCGAAGAAGAGCACCAGCGACAGCACGAAGGTGGCAATGGACACCACCAGGGCCAGGACTTGCATGGCGGGCTCGCTGCGCAGGAACAGCAGGACGAGGGCGCCGGCCAGCGGCAGCACCATGATCAGGGAGAGAATGGGGAGAGACGTCAAGGTTTCCATGAGGGCCTAGCTCTCTGGAGCCGCGGGCTAGCCGAACAGCCGCACGGCGATGAAATAGCCGATGACCAGCACCACGCCGACCAGGAAGGTCAGCGCGTAGGTTCCCACCAACCCGTTCTGCAGCCGCCGGGCCTGGCCGCCCAGCCAGCCCACGCCCCGGGCCACGCCGTTGACCGCGCCGTCGATCACCGCGGCGTCGAAGCTGTCGTACAGGAAGCGGGACGCCGGCCAGATGCCCTGCTGCACGATGGCGTTGTAGACCTGGTCGAAATAGTAGCCCTTGTCGGCCAGGGTATGGAGAAAGCCCAGCCGCTCCCTGATGCGCTCGCTCAGGTCGGGCTGGCGCCGGTAGGCCCAGTAGGCCAATCCGAAACCGGCCAGGGCCACTGCGGCTGAGATCAACAGAAGGACCACTTCAACCTCCACGGCGAGGTGCTCAGGCTTGACAGCCGCACCCTGCGCCATTATGGGCTCCAGCCAGGACTCCAACAGCAGCAGCACCACTGGCAGGTTGATCACGCCGCCGACGATGGACAGGAAGGCCAGGATGATCAAGGGGACGGTCATCAGCCATGGCGATTCGTGGGCGTGGTCGTATAGCTTCTTGTCCCGGGGCTGGCCCGTGAATGGCACAAAGACGATCTTGAACGCGTATACCGCGGTCAGAAAGGCGGTGACCAGGCCCACAGCATAGAGCAGGAAGGCCTCCGCCTTGAACCCTGCGACCAGGATGGCGTCCTTGCTGAAGAAGCCTGAGAACAACGGGAAGCCGGCCAGGGCCGCGGCGCCGATGACGAAGGTCCAGAAGGTCACGGGCATCTTGTGGCGCAGGCCGCCCATCTTGTTGATGTTCAGCTCGCCGTGCAGCGCATGCATCACGCTGCCGGCGGCCAGGAACAGCAGGGCCTTGAAGAAGGCGTGGGTGGTCAGATGGAACATGGCCTCCACGTAGCCGCCCACGCCCACGGCCAGGAACATGTAGCCCAGCTGGGAGATGGTGGAGTAGGCCAGGATGCGCTTCAGATCGGTCTTGGTCAGGGCGATGGTGGCACCCATCAGGGCGGTCAACGCACCTACCCAGGCCACCACCTGCATCACGTCGGGTGCCAGCTCGAACAGGGGACTGACCCGCACGATCATGTACACGCCGGCCGTGACCATGGTCGCGGCATGGATCAGGGCGCTGACCGGGCTGGGGCCCTCCATGGCGTCGGGCAACCAGACCCACAGCGGGATCTGCGCCGACTTGCCGGTGGCCGCCAGCAACAGGAGCAGGGTGACTGCGGTGATCACGCCCGCCAGGGCCGCCGGGTTCTGCGCCGCGATGGCGTTGACCTCGCCGAAGGCCAGGCTGCCCGCCTGGGCGCCGATGGCGCTGAACAGCAGCAGGATGGCCAGGGCCAGGCCAAAATCGCCGACGCGATTGACCAGGAAGGCCTTCTTACCGGCGTCGGCAGCCGCCGGCCGATAATACCAGAAGCCGATGAGCAGGTAGCTGGCCAGGCCCACCCCCTCCCAGCCCACGTACATGAGGACGAAATTGTTGGCCAGCACCAGGATCAGCATGGCCACGATGAAGAAGTTCAGGTAGATGAAGTAACGCGCATACAGCCGCACGCTCAGGTCGTGGTGCTCGTCGTCGATCTTCATGTACTCGATGGAGTAGATATGGATCAGGA
>JAULUH010000371.1:0-13781 GCA_032111745.1 Anaerolineae bacterium
CCGCTCCTCCGCTATGAAATGCGCTACCACCTCCAGCGCACTCCACTCCCCCAGCACCGGCTGCCGGCTGGCCTCCGCCTCCGTGACTCCCTCGAAGCACCGCCCAATCTCCTGGTTGCCTTCCTCGTGGATCTTCCTCACCGCCTCGGCCAGGGCTGCGGGTGTCGCCGGAACCTCCGGCATGGGCCGGTGCGACAGCACCATCGGCACGCTCCGCCGCTCCTTCCCACGATAAAAGTCCACGATGACCGTGTCGCCAGCCTTCAGGCCCTGCAGCGCGTTGGTCATCGCCGGCCACGTCGACGCATCCTTGCCGCTCAAGGCGACGATCACGTCGTCCTTGCGCAGGCCGGCGCGCTGAGCTCCCATACCCTCGATCGTCCCATCCAGGCGGCAGCCCTCCGTCACCGGCACCCCCAGCTTGGCCGCCACATCCGCGTTGAACTCCGCCACCGTGATCCCCAGCATCGGCCGGCGCACGGCCCGCTGGTCCTCGCCCGTTTCCAACACCGAGGCCAGGTTCTCCAGGCCCGACCGCCAGCCATTAGCCACCTGCTCCCGCATGGCCTGCCACTCCGGGCCCGCGCCCAGCCCCGCATGCTCCAGCGCCACCTGCGTCCCCCCGTCCACCTCCTCCAGCCTGACCCTCACCTCCGTGCTCTCCGGCTCCCCCTTGCCCCGCCAGCTGAAGCTCAGGCCCTCGCCCGGCTCCAATGCCGTAAACTCGCCCGTGGCGTAGTACCCGCTGTGCCACCACACATACAACCTGCCGCCCACATGCGCGTCCGCCAGCGCCGCATCGCACAGCCACTCCCGCAGCCCGGTCGCCCGGGTAAACGCCCGAAAGACCTCGGCCACCGGTGCCTCGACCCCCTGGCTAAACCTCAAGGATTGATGAGCCATGACAACCTCCTTGTCCTCTCCGTCAATTCCCGTCGCCGACGGCAAGCTTCCACCCGCCATGTTATCCCGAAACCCCTCCCTTGTCAACGCCCCTATCACCGTCACCGCGACAACCCCATACTGCAATGACATGAACCCATCGCTATTCCGTCTGGCGGTATGCTGCGAAGACACAAAGTGCGACACTTTCTGAACGGCCGGTCCCCGGCGAAACCACCTCTTCCACCGTCCCTCCATCCGCGCCACACCCCTCTCCCTTCGTGCCTTCGCGGCCCATCGTGATTTCGTGTTCCAAACCACCCCCACCTATGCTATAATCCCCCCCACCATGACCGGCATCGCCCCCCCCCAGCCCGACCTGGATGGCTCCTCCCACTCCCCCCTCTCCAACCGCCTGCTCCTCGCCGGCGGCCTCGGCGTCGCCCTCCTCCTTCTCCTCCTCGCCCCCGGCAACCTCCTGGACAAGGCCGACCACGTCGGCTATGCCGTCTGCCACCAGATTCCCATCCGCTCCTACTTCTTCGGCGAGCGCCAGCTGCCCCTCTGCGCCCGCTGCAGCGGCCAATACCTCGGCGCCCTCTTCGGACTGCTGGCCCTCCTCATCCTGCGCCGCGGCCGCGCCGGCCTCCTCCCCCCTAAACCCATCTTCGCCGTCCTCCTCGGCTTCATCGCCATCTGGGCCATCGACGGCCTCAACTCCTACCTCACCCTTTTCCCCGGCCTGCCCCACCTCTACGAGCCCGCCAACCTGCTGCGCGTCACCACCGGCGGCCTCCAGGGCGTCGCCCTCATCGCCCTGGCCCTACCCTTCTTCAACGTCACCCTCTGGGCCCACCCCACCCCCTACCCCACCGTCGCCCGCTGGCGCGAGCTCGCCCTCCTCCTCGCCCTGGTCGCCGCCATCGCCACCCTCGTCCACAGCGAGCTGCCCACCCTCCTCTATCCCCTGGCCCTCGCCAGCGTCGGCGGCACCCTCATGATGCTCGTTATTGTCAATACCATGTTGTTAACCGTCATCCTGCGCCGCGAGGCCCAGGCCCACTCCTGGCGCTCCGCCCTCCCCCTCCTGGCCGCCGGCCTCGGCCTGGCTACTGTCGAGATCCTCGCCATCAACCTCCTGCGGGCCTGGCTCACCGCTACCCTCGGCCTCCCCTTCTGACTCTCCCATCGCCCCGAAACCTCCGCACCTACACCTGCGTATAGTCCTTCGAAAGCATCGGCAACGTAGCAGCAGGCGCCGACAAGTGAGTGTAAGAGCCAGCCTGCCTGAGAAGTCTGGCCATGCTTATGAACGTGGAGTGTCTGCATAGACCAAGGAGGACACGATGAATATCGGTCAGTCGTTTACCTACATCTTCCAGGACCGCAACTGGGTCACCAAGCTCGTGATCGGCACGCTCATCCTGCTCGTCAGCCTGCCCCTCACGGCCATCCTGGTCGGCTTCCTGGGCATCGCCATCGTCCTCGGCTACAGCCTCGAGGTCCTGCGCAACGTCCGCCAGGGCAACCCCGAGCCGCTGCCCGAGTGGCGTGATCGCTGGAGTGAGTGGATGGTCCTCGGCCTGAAGTTCGGCTTGGTCCTGCTCCTGTGGAGCCTGCCCCTGGTGCTGCTGAGCGTCTCATCCTCCGTAGCCACCAACATCGCCCGCAGTAGCAACGATCTCTTCGAGGCCTTCGGCACCATGGCCGTGTTCGTCGCCTCCATCCTGAGCTTCCTCTGGAGCCTGGTGCTGCTCTTCGTCACCCCCGCCATCGCCGTGCGCATGGCCGAGACCGAGCAGGTCTCCAGCGGGCTCCAGTTCGGTGACATCTACCTGTTCACCCGTGAAAACTTCGGCGACGTGCTCGTCGCCGCCCTGGTAGCCCTGGCGGCCGGGATCATCCTGACCCTGCTGGGCACCATCGCCGGCTTCCTGCTCTGCTTCGTCGGCCTGGCCCTCACCCTGCCGGCTGCCACCTTCATCACCTATCTGGTCACCGCACACCTGTATGGCCAGATCGGCATGGGCACCAAGGCCCGCCAGCAGACTACCGTGACCCCCGAGGTCGTGACCCCGGAGGAGCCCAAGGCCAAGAAGCCGAAAAAGGCCAAGAACACCTCGGTCACCGTCGAGCCCTAATCGGCCCCCGGTAGCCCGCTAACCAATAAGCAGCGGTCCGTAGCCACGGATCGCTGCTTTTCGCGGCGAGCCTACCATCCGTTCGTAGTGAGCGCTTCAGCGCTCCCCTTCGTGTTGGTTCGTCTGCCGGTTGCCTCGCACCGCCCGATTGAGGTATAATCGGCTCGCCGCCTTCTTCTGACTCTCGACGCTGGCCTGGCTCCGCCAGAGCTCAGCGCCTCAGCCCACCTGGTCCCAAGGCCACTGCAATGGAGGTATTCCCATGAATATCGGCAAGTCCCTCACCTACATCTTCGAAGATCCGCGCTGGCTGACCAAGGTCGCCATCGGCACCGTCGTTCTGATCGTCAGCAGCCTGCTGTCTCCCATCCTGGTCGGCATCTTGGGCTACTTCATCTTCATGGGCTACAGCCTGGACGCGGTCCGCAATGTCCGCCGTGGCCTCCAATACCCTCTGCCCGAATGGCAAGACCGCTGGGTCGAGTGGATGGTACAGGGCATCAAGCTCGCAGCCCTGCTTTTCATCTGGGCCCTGCCCGCAGTTCTGCTTGCTCTGCCCCTGGCCTTCGGCGGCGTCCTTCTGGACAACCAGGGCACCGAGTGGCTCGGCGGCCTCCTCATCGCCGGCCTCTCCTGCCTGATGGTGCTCTGGGCCGTGATCGTCACCCTCGTGTCGCCGGCCATCTACATCCGGCTGGCCGAGACCGAGGACTTCGCCAGCGGCCTCCGCTTCGGCGATATCCTGGCCTTCACCCGTCAGCACATTGGCGATGTCATCGTCGCCACCATCGTGTTCTGGGCCGTGTCCGTGGTCGCGGGCCTCCTCGGTGGCCTGGCCGGTGCCTTGCTGTGCGGCGTCGGCTTGCTCGTCACCATACCCCTGGCCCAGCTGTACATCGGCCTGGTCCAGGCCCACCTGTACGGCCAGATCGGCCAGCGCCACGGCGCCGAGGGCGCCGATTCCAGCCTCGCCCCCGAACCCTGGGAGTCGTCCGAACGGCTTGGCGAGCTCCCGGCCCTGGGCGCCCCCGCCCCGCCGCCCGTCGAGATCAGTGAAACCGATGCCGACTGGCGCGGCGCCACCTAGCCCTTGCTACTGTCCCAAGAGATTGCCCAATGATCGAGAGCCTGACCTCAGTCTTCACGGCCTTCGGCCTCTCTACCGCCGCCGGCCTGAACGCCTACCTGCCCTTGCTGATCGTGGCCCTGCTGGCCCGCTTCACCAACCTGATCAACCTGCGCGAGCCCTGGGATGTGCTGGCCAGCTGGCCGGTCATCGCCGTCCTGGCTGTGCTGCTGGTCGTCGAGCTGGTGGCCGACAAGGTCCCGGTCGTCGACCACGCCAACGACGTCATCCAGACCGTCGTCCGCCCCGCCTCCGGTGCCATCCTCTTCGCCGCCAACAGCAACCTGGTCAGCGACGTCAGCCCCGTCCTGGCCGTCATCCTGGGCATCCTGGCCGCCGGCAGCATGCACACCGCCAAGGCCTCCTTCCGCCCCGTCGTCACTGCCACCACCGGCGGCCTCGGCAATCCCGTCGTCAGTACCGTGGAGGATATCGCCTCCGGCCTGCTCACCTTCATGGCCATCCTCCTGCCCCTCATCACCTTCCTTCTGCTGATTCTGGTGCTGTTCATGGCCTGGCGCCTCTGGCGCAAATGGCGCACCCCCCGGCCCGCCGACGACTTCATCATCCCCAGCGGCTAGCCTCCACCCTGTTCTGGTTCATCACAACCACCAAACCTGGGGCGCACACCTGAAGTGCGCCCCCCCTTTCCCATTTCCCGGTAATTGTTTCTCCAGGAAAACCATAATTACCGGGAACGCGAAGTTCCTCGCGCGCCCGTCCCGCGCTGCTCGAACGTCCCCCTGTTCACGTCCTCGCCCCCGCACCCTTTCGCCATCTGCGCCGATCCGATTATAATACCGCCATGGCTCCCGCGCTCTCCGATGCCCTCCAGGCCCGGCTGGATAGCCTCCCCGTCACCCCTGGCGTCTATCTCATGAAGGATCGCCGCGGCTCCGTCATCTACGTCGGCAAGGCCATCAACCTGCGCGCCCGCGTCCGCTCCTACTTCCAACACTCCGCCCAGCACACCGTCAAGACCCGCCGCCTGGTCTCCGAGATCGTCGACCTGGAATGGATCATCGTCCCCACCGAGGTCGACGCCCTCATCCTTGAGAACTCCCTCATCAAGCGCTACCTCCCGCGCTTCAACGTCATGCTCAAGGATGACAAGACCTATCCCTATATCAAGATCCACTGGCAGGATGATTTTCCCAAGGTCTCGGTCACCCGTCGCGTCCAGCGCGACGGCGCTGGTTATTACGGCCCCTTTACCTCGGCCTTCACCGTCCGCGAGACCCTCGACAACCTGCGCCGTGTCTTCCCCTACCTGACCTGCAACCGGGAGATCACCGGCCAGGACCCGCGCGCCTGCCTCTACTACGACATCAAGCTCTGCGTCGCCCCCTGCATCGGCGCCGCCAGCCGCAGCGAGTATCGCGGCATGATGCAGGGCCTGGCCGATTTCCTCGAGGGCAAGAGCGCGGAGGCCATAGAGGCCCTCGAGGACCGCATGCACAACGCCGCCCGCGCCCTCCAGTTCGAGCGTGCCGCCATGTATCGCGACCAGGTCCGCCTGGCCCAGCGCCTGGTCGAGCGCCAGCAGGTCGTGGCCCCCGATCCCATCGACCAGGACGTCGTCGCCTTCGCCCGCGACGACGGCGGCGATGAGACCTGCTGCCAGGTCTTCTTCGTGCGCCGCGGGCGCCTGATCGGCCGCGAGAGCTTCCTGCTGCCGGCCACCGCCGACGAGCCGCCCGCCGAGCTCCTGGCCACCTTCCTCAGCCAATTCTACGACGATGCCCCGGCCATACCCCCGGAGATCCTTCTGCCCTTGGCCCCCACCAGCGATGAGGCCATCGCCCAGTGGCTGGGCGACAAACGCAGCACTGCCCTGGGCGAGCCCGCCAGCGTCACCCTGGTCGTCACCCCCGACGCCGGCCCCGGCGACGTCATGCGCCTGGCCACCGACAACGCCTTCGAGGTCCTGCGCACCACCCGCGCCGTGCACCAGGCCGACAAAAGCAAACAAGTGCTCGCCCTCCAGGAGCTGCAACAGGCCCTTGCCCTCGACCGGCCCCCGGCCCGCATCGAGTGCTTCGACATCTCCACCCTCCAGGGCACCAATACCGTCGGCAGTATGGTCGTCTTCGTCGAGGGCACCCCCCGCAAGTCCGACTACCGCCGCTTCAAGATCCGCGGCCGCGGTGCCCAGGGCGAGCCCGACGACTACGCCGCCATGCGCGAGATGCTGCGCCGCCGCTTCCGCCGCGCCGTCGAGCCCCAGGACAGCGACCCTGGCGCCCGCACCCGCCGCAGCACCACCTCCTGGACTCTCCTCCCCGACCTCGTCATCGTCGATGGCGGTAAGGGACAGCTGAGGGTGGCCGTGGACGTGCTCAATGAGTTCGACCTGCTGGGTGCCGTCCCGGTCGTCGGCCTGGCCAAGCAACGCGAGGAGCTCTTTCTACCCGGCCAATCCAATCCCATCCTGCTCCCGCGCGATGCCGAGAGCCTCTATCTGGTCCAACGCATCCGCGACGAGGCCCACCGCTTCGCCGTGAGCTACCATCGCGACCTGCGCAGCCAGACCAGCATCATTTCCGAATTAGACAAAGTACCTGGCATCGGGCCCAAACGACGCCAGGCCTTGCTCAAAGCCTTCGGCTCCGTCGACGCCATCCGCGCCGCCTCCACAGAAGAGTTGGCCGCCATACCAGGCATGTCTACTGCGGCCGCCCTGGCCCTCAAGGACATCCTGTGACCCCGCTCACCATAGACGGCAGCATCGGCGAGGGCGGCGGCCAGGTCCTGCGCACCGCCCTCAGCCTCTCCGCCCTGCTCAACCACCCCGTCGAGCTGGTCAATATCCGTGCCGGACGCCGGCAGACCGGCCTTCGCCCCCAACACGTGCAGGCGGTGCGGGCCACAGCCGCCCTCTGCAACGCGGACGTCACAGGCGACGCGGAGCACAGCACGACCCTGCTGTTTGAGCCCCGCACGCCACCCCGCGCCGGTTCCTACCGCTTCGACATCGGTACCGCCGGCTCAGCTACCCTGCTGCTGCAGTGCGTCTTGATACCCCTGAGCTTGGCCAGCGGGCCTTCCGAGGTCACCGTGACCGGCGGCACCCACGTCGCCTGGAGCCCTCCCTTTGATTTTCTGCTCCAGGTCTATCTGCCTGCCCTGGAGCCCCTGGGGTTTCAGGCCCAAGCCCGCTTGAATCGCTGGGGCTTCTATCCCCAGGGTGGGGGCCAAATCGTCCTCTCCGTGGCGCCCCGCCAGGCGCCACCCCCGGCGGCACCAGGGTGGGCCGGCCCGCGCGCGCCGCTCAGCTCCCTGCACATCCTGTCGGCTGCGTCCCTGGTCGGCAACCAGGTCACGGCCCGCCAGGCCAGCCAGGCCCATAACCGTCTGCTTGACGCCGGCTTCTCCCCCAGCCTCCTGCACACCCGCTTGCTCAACCCAAAGACGGCCGGGCCCGGCACCTGTGTCTTCCTCCTGGCCTCTTATGACCCCGGCCAGCACGCCGGCTTCACTGCCTACGGCCGCCGCGGCTATCCCGCCGAGCGCGTGGCCGATGATGCTGTCGACGCCTTCTTGCGCCACCACCGCAGCGACGCCGCCGTCGACCCCCACCTGGCCGACCAGCTGCTGCTGCCCCTGGCGGTCTCCGGCCACAGCCTGCACTTCACCACCAGCGAGATCACCGGGCACCTGGTGACCAATGCCGCGGTCATCGCCCGGTTCCTCGGGCCCTGCGTGGCCGTGGACGGCGCGCTAGGAGCCCCCGGAACCGTCCGTATCGACCACTCACCCGGCCTGCCGGACCGGCCTCCCGGCCAGTCCGCTGCCCCACCTCCAGCCCTCCCATGCTAGAACTTACCTTCCTCGGCACCTCAGCCTCCGCGCCCACCATCCAGCGCGGGCTCTCCTCCGCCATCGTGGCCCACCGCGAGTATCGCTTCATGATCGACTGCGGCGAAGGCACCCAGCGGCAACTCCTGAAATCTGGCCTGGGCTTCAAGCGCCTCGATCGCATCCTCCTGACCCACGGCCACCTCGACCACATCCTGGGCCTCGGCGGCCTCATCTCCACCTTTGGCCGCTGGGAGATGATCGAGGAGATCGACATCTACGCCGGCCAGTGGGCCCTCCAGCGCGTCGCCGACCTGCTGGCCGTCGTCTTCGGCACCGTCGACAACCTGCCCATGCACGTGAACCTGCGTGAGCTGGCCCCAGGCACCCTGCTGGACGACGGCGAGTTCCGTCTCAGCACCTTCCCCGTCAGCCATCGTGGCCCCGGCTGCTTCGGCTTCAGCTTCGAGGAAGCCACCCGGCGCCCCTTCCTGGCCGAGCAGGCCGCCGCCCTCGACATCCCCGCCGGCCCCATCCGCCGCCAGCTGGTCCAGGGCCATCCTGTGGTCCTGCCCGATGGCCGCCACATTGACCCCGACCAGGTCCTTGGCCCCGCCCAGCCGGGCGCCCGCCTCATGTTCGTCGGCGATGTCGGGCACACCGAAAACCTGCTGGAAGTCGCCCGTGGGGCCAATACCCTGGTCATCGAGGCCACCTACCTGGAGGAGGAGGCCGCCATGGCCCGCCGCTTCGGCCACCTGACCGCTGCCCAGGCTGCCCGGCTGGCCCGAGAGGCCGGCGTCGGCACCCTTATCCTGCACCACCTCTCCCGCCGCTACCTGGCCCGCCAGGTGCTGGCCGAGGCCCGTCCCATCTTCGAAAACACTATCATCGCCAACGACTTCGACCACTTCCGCATCGTCAAACAAGAGCCCGCCACCCTCATCCCCCCACCCTAGCGGTGGCGTGACTGATTTGCTCGTTGCGAGAGCCCTGTACCGCCGGCTGGTATCCGTGGCGTAGGGGCATGAATGGCGGGGCGGGCGGGGCTGCGGCAGCCCCGCCCGCCCCGCCATTCATGCCCTGGTCGTTCATGACGCCGGTATTCGTTGCTGCGGTATGCCGTTTCACCGGTCTCAACTCCACCCGACCAATTTGCTGCCCCCACAGTCCCTATGGTATACTCCCTCTCCGAGCGCGCCCGGCGCGCTCGTATTATGCACGCCCAGCGCGCGCCGGCTAACCCCGGTAGCTGCCCCTGGTGTGCTCCGCCTCCCACGGGACGGAGTCTATGGGCAGCAGCGCCAGGCGGAGGTAATAACACTTTCCAGAGGAGGCTTGATACAACCGTGGCAGTAGCATCTATGAAAGACCTGTTGGAGGCCGGCGTTCACTTCGGCCACCGCACCCAGCGCTGGCATCCGAAGATGAAGCCCTATCTCTTCACCGAGCGCAACGGGATCCATATCATCGACCTGCAGCAGACCATGAGCCAGCTGGAGCTGGCCCACCAACGCGTCCAAAACGTGGTGGCCTCGGGCGGCACCGTGCTCTTCGTCGGCACCAAGAAACAGGCCCAGCAGACCGTCGCCGAGTCCGCCGCCGGCGTAAACATGCCCTACGTCGACTACCGCTGGCTCGGCGGCACCCTGACCAACTTCCGCACCATCCGCCAGCGCGTCGAGTACCTGCAAAGCCTCGAACAGCAGCTGGCCCGCGGCGAATTCGAGCGGCTGACCAAGAAAGAGGCCCTCGATCAGCAGCGCGAGATCGAGAAGCTGAATCGCCGCCTCGGCGGCCTGCGGGAGATGCGCCGCCTGCCTGACCTGGTGTTCATCACCGACGTCAAGCGCGAGGACATCGCCGTCAACGAGTGTAATAAACTCAACATCCCGATCATCGCTATGGTCGATACCAACTGCGATCCCGACCCCATCGACCTGGTTATCCCGGCCAATGACGATGCCATCCGCGCCATCAAGCTGATCACCGGCGTCATCGCCGACGGCGTGTCCGAAGGGATGCACCAGCGCGAGGTCATCGCCGCCGAAGAGGGTGAGGATTATCTTACCATCGACGAGGAGATCCGCGAGCCCGAGATCTTCCTCGGCCCGTCCACCCTCGCCAAGCTCCGCAGCGGCATGCTGGATGAAGACGAGGAGCCCCAAGGCCGCCGCACCATCTCCGTGGGTGACGACGAGGACGAGTTCAAATTCGAGGCTGAGGACATGGAGTTCCCGGAGTCTGAGGCCAGCGAGGACGAAGCCCCAGCTGCTGAGGCCGATGAGGCTGCCGAGGACGACGAGTCCGCGGAGCGCGACGCCAGCTGAGATTGCACGGCGGTCTTGGTGGCCATGAAGCGATGACCCCGGCACCGATGAAGACCGAATCTTGGGCATAGCAGTCACGGCGACGGGGTTGCCAACTGGCAGGGCACTGGCAGAGCATAAGTTCCAGTGCCCTGCACCTGCACAAAGACACAACAACACACTCTTGAGGAGAGTTCACCTTGGCTATTACAGCAGAGATGGTAAAGAAGCTCCGTGAGGAGACCGGCGCCGGCGTGCTCGACTGCAAAAAGGCGTTGGAGGAGACCGGTGGCAACTTCGAGCAGGCCGCCGAGATTCTGCGCCAGAAGGGCCTGGCCGCCGCTGCGAAGAAGAGCACTCGCGAGGCCAACGAGGGCATGATCGGTTCCTACATCCACATGGGCGCCAAGGTAGCCGCCATCGTGGAACTCAACTGCGAAACTGACTTCGTGGCCCGCACCGAGGAGTTCCAGACCCTCGCCCGAGACCTGGCGATGCAGGTGGTGGCCTCCCGCCCGCGCTTCGTCAGCCGCGAACACATTCCAGCCGACGTGCTCGAGCAGGAGCGCGCCGCCGCCGCCGCCCAGGGCGAAGGCAGCGGCAAACCTGCCGAGGTGCGCGAGAAGATGATCGACGGCAAGATGGAGAAATTCTATCAGGAGACGGTCCTCCTGGAACAACCGTTTATCAAGGACCCGAGCAAGTCCGTTGGCAATCTCATCACCGAGTCGGTCGCCAGGCTGGGCGAGAACATCATCGTGCGCCGCTTTGCCCGCCTCGAAATCAACGAGGAGCTCTAGTCTCCTACCCAGATGCCCGAACTCAAACACAAACGCGTCCTGCTGAAGATCGGCGGCGAGTCCCTGGCCGGACCCCAGGGCTACGGCATTGATCCCCTGCGTGCCGTCGAGGTTGCCCAAAAGATCCGCGAGGTCAGGGACCTGGGCGTCCAGGTTGCCCTGGTCCTCGGCGCCGGAAATATCTGGCGCGGCAAAGATGGACTGGCCCACGGCATGGAGCGTGCCACCGCCGATCATATGGGCATGCTGGCGACGGTTATGAACGCCCTGGCCCTGCAGGACGCCCTGGAACAGGTTGGCGTAACCACACGCGTGCAAACCTCCATCGAGATGCGCGCCCTGGCTGAGCCCTATATCCGGCTACGCGCCATCCGCCACCTCGAGAAGGACCGCGTGGTCATCATCGGCGCCGGCACCGGCAATCCCTATTTCACCACCGACACCGCCGCCGCCCTGCGGGCCATGGAGATCGGCGCCGACGCCCTGATCAAGGCCACCAAGGTCGATGCCGTCTACGACGCCGACCCCAAGACCGACCCCAACGCCCGCCGCTTCGAATCACTGTCCTATGGCGACGCCCTCAACCTGCGGGTCGGCGTGATGGATATCACCGCCATTACCCTGTGCATGGAGAACAACATGCCGATCTACGTCGTGGATCTCTGGCAACCCCATGTGCTTACGGACCTGGTCACGGGAAAGCGCGTCGGCACCATCATCTCCTAGGCCAGTGCCTGATCGTCACCCGGCCTTTCCTTGCAGCCCGCTGGCCGGCTGGCCCACCTTGACGCAACGATCCGAACCAGGATCAGGTGGAGCAAACCATGTCAACAGATGAAGCCCTCTCAGTCGATGATATCCTGCTGGACGCTGATGACCGCATGGACAAGTCGGTGAAGGCCCTGCAGGATGACCTGCGCATCATTCGAACCGGTCGCGCTTCCCCGGCCCTGGTCGAGCACATCCCGGTCACCTACTATGGCACCCCCACGCCCCTGCTGCAGCTGGCGGTCATCGGCGTGCCCGATCCTCGTATGATCACGGTCCGCCCTTTCAACAAGAGCGATATCGGGGAGATCCAGAAGGCCATCATGAAGTCTGACCTGGGCATCACCCCCACCAACGATGGCACTATGATCCGCCTCGCCCTGCCACCCCTGACTGAGGAAAGACGCCGCGAGTTGGCGAAACAGGTCAAGAAGCGCGTCGAAGAGGCCAAGGTCTCGGCCCGCAACATCCGGCGCGATGCCAACAAGGCCCTGAAGGCCACCGAAAGCGACAAGCAGATCTCTGAGGACGAGATGGAGCTCGCCCTTGAAGAGGTCCAGTCCATGCTCGAGAAGGCCGAAGAGCGCATCGATGAGATCGGTAAGGCCAAAGAAGCCGAGATCATGGAGGTCTAGGTGGGCGTCATGGCCCCGGAGAACCCGACCAACGGCACCCAACTCGACCTGGGTGTCCTGAAGGTCCCCCACCATATCGGCATCATCATGGACGGCAACGGCCGCTGGGCCCAGGCCCGCGGGCTGCCCAGGGCCATGGGCCATCGGGCCGGCACCAAGAACATCCGCCGCGTGCTCAGAGCCTGCGCGGACTTCGGTGTCAAAGTCCTGACCGTCTATGCGTTTTCCACCGAGAACTGGGGCCGTCCCCCCGCCGAGGTCCGCGGGCTAATGCAGCTCCTCAGCCGCACCATCCGTGATGACTTGAATAACCTGAATGCCGAAGGAGTCCAGATCCGTCACAGCGGTAGCTTGGTCGGCATCTCCGAGACTCTCCGGCAACAAATCAGGCACGCACTCGAGATCACCCAGCATAACGACCGGGTCATCCTCAACGTAGCCTTCAACTACGGCGGCCGGGCCGAGATCATCGACGCCGTCCAACGGATCATCCAGGACGGCCTGCCCGCCGACGCGATCACCGAGGAGCTCTTCAGCCACTACCTCTATACCGACGGCCTGCCTGATCCCGACCTCATCATTCGCACCGGCGGTGAGTATCGCCTGAGCAACTTCCTCATCTGGCAGGCGGCCTACGCCGAGTACTACGCCACCCCAACCTTTTGGCCTGACTTCGACGAGGCCGAGCTCTACAAAGCCCTGGTTACCTATAGCGAGCGCGACCGGCGCTTCGGACTGGTGAAAGTGACCTAGTCGTGCTGCGCACCCGTGTCATCAGCGCTATCGTCCTGCTGATGATTGTGGCCATTCCCACCATCCTCGGCGGAGTGCCCTTCTTCGTCCTGGTGGCCGTGGCCGGAGCCATGGCGGCCTGGGAATTCATCACACTCATGCGGCAGGGTGGGAACCAACCCATCCTGCCGCTGTGCATGCTGGCCGTTGTGGTGGCTATCGCTCTCCCCTACTGGAGATCCATCGTGCCGCCAGGCTTCGCCCTGGCCCTGCTGGTCGTCGGCTCACTGATCGCAACCCTCTGGCATAAGTCGGCTACACCAGTCACCGATTGGGCGCTCACCCTGTCCGGCGCTCTCTATCTCGGGGGGCTGATGGCCTGCTTCGTGCTCCTGCGCAACCTGGACCAGGGCCTGGCCTGGGTACTGGCGGCCGCCATCACCGTCATGGTCGCCGACGCCGGTGCCTATTTCGCCGGCCGCGCCTTCGGCCGCCATCCCTGGTGGCCGCGCCATAGCCCCAAGAAGACCTGGGAGGGCTACCTGGCTGGAGCCGCTCTGGGCGCGCTGGTAACCGTGCTGCTCGGTACC
>JAULUH010000372.1:0-8247 GCA_032111745.1 Anaerolineae bacterium
CGCGCATGCGCTGCGCCAACGTGGCCTGCGCGTCCTGGTAGTGGACAAGGGCCGCAGCGTAGGTGGCCGGCTAGCTACCCGCCGCCTGAGGCTTGGCCAGGCCGACCATGGGGCCCAGTTCTTCACCGTGCGCACGGCGGAGTTCCAGGCCTGGGTTGAGCGTTGGCTGGCCCAGGGGCTCGTCTTCCAGTGGGCCACCGGCTGGAGCGATGGCAGCCTGGCCCCGGCAGCCTTCGACGGGCCGCCCCGTTACGCGGTCCAGGGTGGCATGAATGCCCTGGCCAAGCACCTGGCCGAAGGCCTCGACGTGCACACGGACAGGCGCCTTTTCGCCGTACAGGCCACGGCTGGCGGCTGGCAGGCTACCGCCGAGGCCGGCCAGCTCTACACGACCCGCGCGTTGTTGCTCACGCCCCCGGTGCCCCAATCCCTCGACCTGCTGGATGCGGGCGCCGTGCCCCTGGCTCGCGCCGACCGGTCGGCGCTGCAGCGCATCCGCTATGCCCCCTGCCTGGCCGGCCTGTTCCGGGTGGACCGGCCTCCGCTGCTGCCCGAGCCCGGTGCCCTGCAGCGCCCGGGGAACGACATCCCCTGGATCGCCGACAACCAGCGCAAGGGCATCTCGCCGGATGCTACCATCATCACCGTGCACGCCGGGCCTGAGCCCAGCCGGCGGCTCTATGAAACTCCCGATGCCGAGGCCCTGGCCCTGCTGAGCGACGGCCTGGCGCCCTGGCTGGCGCCGGGCACCGCGGTATTGGAGGCCCAGCTCAAGCGCTGGCGCTACGCACTGCCCACGGTGTTGCACGAGCGACGGGCGCTGGTGGCCGAAGGTCTGCCGCCGCTGGCCGTTGCCGGCGATGCCTTCGGCGGGCCTCGGGTGGAGGGTGCGGCGCTGTCGGGCCTCGCGGCGGGCGCGGCCCTGGCCGAGGCGTTGTGACCTTGCCCCGGTCATTGCGCACCGTAACGTCCTGTCATTGCGGGAGACCCATACCGCCCATCGGACGGTGGGCCACGAGGCCAGAGTGCGCGACGCCTCCTGAACAGCCATAGCGTCATGCCGTCATTGCGAGCCGGCCGCCGGTCATGAGGGCGCCCAACGTCCGTGAGGTGCGAAAGGCCGGCGAAGCAATCTCCTGCCCGACACTTGGCAGGAGATTGCTTCGCCGCAGCCCTTCCAGGGTGCTGCGCGAACGGCTGTTCATGAACTGGCAGCCGGTTCATCGGGTACAGCATACCGCGATTACGCGCAAGCTGGTGTCATGAACAGCCGGGCATGAATGGCGGCGTGGGGCGGGCGGGGCTGCGGCAGCCCCGCCCGCCCCACGCCGCCATTCATGCCCCTACGCCACATGTGTGGGCATTCGTGCCCCTACGATACACCTGTGGGCATTCGTGCCCCTACGGTTTCCCCTATCCACCGGACCAGATCCACCTGCTCCGGGCGCTCGGGGTAGGAGCCGGTAAGGCTTACCCGCTCTATGGCCTCGTCCACGGGCAGGCCCAACGCCACCAGCACGGCGCTGGCCAGCAGGCCCGTGCGGCCGACTCCGGCGGCGCAGTGCGCCAGCATGTAGTCCCCGGCGCGCAGGCTTTGGGCCACCTGGACGACGAAGGCCAGGAAGCGTTGGCGGTCTGACGGCACCCCGTAGTCCTCGATGGGGAACATGACCTGGCGCCACGGCGTGCCCCCGTTGCGTAACAGGCGGGCATACTCCGGAGACTTGGCCTCGACCTCCGCCAGCGGAGCCAGGCAAATCACCTGGGAAATGCCGCGCCGCCTGATCTCGTCGATGGAGCGCTGCAGTGGCTCCAGCCGCCCCGGCATCCGGTGGAGGAAGAGACGCCCCCGCACATCCTCCGGCAGGTCAACCATCCGAAACATCGCGCGCTCGGTCATAACACGGTGATTCTAGCCCATCTTCGACGGCCTGGCAAAACCACCCCGGCTCGCTCAGGCCTCGGCCGCCGGCACCAGCAGGCAGGCCGCCTGCTGGCCGCCGGCCACCACTTTCAGCGCCGGGTCCTGCTGCTGGCACAGCGCCTCGGCCAGGGGACAGCGCGGGTGAAAGCGGCAGCCGGGCGGCAGATCGATGGGATTGGGGGGGTCCCCCTGCAGGATGATGTGCGTGCGCCGCGCCCGCGGGTTGGGCACCGGCACCACCGACAGCAGCGCCTTTGTGTAGGGATGGGCGGGCGCGGCCAGCACCTGCCCGGTCTCCCCGATCTCCACGATGCGGCCCAGGTACATCACAGCCACCCGGTCGGTGATGGCGGCTGCCGTCGCCAGGTCGTGGGTGATGAACAACACCGAGATGCCCTTGCTGTCCCGCAGCTCGGTGAGGAGGTTCAGAATCTCAGCTCGGATACTGACGTCCAGCATGGAAACCGGCTCATCCGCCAGCAGCACCACCGGCTCCAGCACCAGCGCGCCGGCGATGACCACCCGCTGGCGCTGCCCGCCGGACAGCTCGTGGGGATACCGTCCCACAAACGTCTCCGCTGGCCGCAGGCCGGCATCCTCCAGGGCGCGCCGCACCCGCGCCGCCTGCTCCACCCGGCTCGACACGAGCCTGTGCACCTGCAGCGGCTCGGCCACGATCTCGCCCACCGTCATCAGGGGATTCAGCGACTCGTAGGGGTCCTGGAAGATCATCTGGATCTGGCGGCGCAGCTGCTGCCGGCGGCGGGCATCGGCCATCAGCGGGCCGGTATCCCGGCCCTCGAACCGGATGGTGCCGGAGGTCGGCGGCTCCAGCCCCATCAGCACCAGGGCCAGGGTCGACTTGCCGCAGCCACTCTCCCCCACCACCCCCAGCATCTCGCCCCGGCCCAGGTCGAAGCTGACCCCGTCCACCGCATGCACGAAGCGGCCGGTCGAGCGGCCCACGCCGGCCCGCCCCACAGGGAAGAGCTTGCGCAGGTCGCGCACCTCGAGGATCGGTTCCCGGGCGGTATCCATCACTCACGCCCTCGAACGCGCCTCAGCCGCCGCTGCCAGCTCACGGCCATCAGGCTGGCCCCTCCCAGAGCTGGCCCTCCACCAAATGGCAGCTGGCCCAGTGTCGCTCCGCCAGCCGGTGCAGGGCCGGTGCCTCGTCGTGGCAGCGCTGAAAGACCTGGGGACAGCGGGGGGCGAAGCGGCACCCCGGCGGCAAGGCATCCAGCCGCGGGGGCGCGCCCGGGATGGACACCAGCTTCGCCTCGGGCCGCGACAGGTCGGGAAAGGCGTGCAAGAGCTGCTGCGTATAGGGGTGTGCGGGGCGGTTGAAGACGGTGTCCACATCCGCGTACTCCGCAGTCACGCCCCCATACATCACCAGCACGGCATCGCACACCTCCGCCACCACGCCCAGGTCGTGGGTCACCAGGATCACCGACAGCCCCAGCTGGTGGCGCAGGTCGTCGAGCAGCTGCAGGATTTGCGCCTGCACCGTCACGTCCAGCGCGGTGGTGGGCTCGTCGGCGATGACCACCTGGGGGTCGCAGGCCAGGGCCATGGCGATCATGGCCCGCTGCCGCATGCCGCCCGAATACTGGTGGGGATACTGGCCCTGGCGTTGGGCGCCGATGCCCACCAGGTCCAGCAGCTCGCCGACCCGCGGGCTGGCCGCGGCCCGGTTGGCCACCATGCCGTGGCGCACCATGGGCTCGGCGATCTGGTCCCCGATGGTGCGCACCGGGTTGAGGGCGTTCATAGCCCCCTGGAAGATGATGGAGAGCTGGCGCCAGCGCACGCTGCCCATCTCCTTCTCGGACAGCGCCAGCAGGTCGCGGCCCTCGAAGAGCACCTCGCCGTCGACGATGCGGCCGGCCTGGGGCAATAGCTGCATCAGGCTGAGCACCAGGGTCGTCTTGCCGCAGCCGCTCTCTCCGACCAGCCCCAGCATCTCCCCCCGGTGCAGAGTGAAGCTAACCCGGTCCACCGCCCGCGCCGGCGCCTGGTCCCTGGCCACGAACTCGACAGATACGTCGCGCGCCTCCAGCACGCCCTCCGTTACGCTCGCTAGCCCTGGATCGCCCACGCGTGGCCTCCAGCCCTGGTTGCAAGAGCGTCGATCAGAACACCTGCCATTCCCCCCCCACCTCCTGGTCGGCCACCGCGGTGCCGCGCACTCCCGGCCGCACCACCTGCTGTTCTCCCGCCAGGTGATGGGTCTCCAGCCGCGGGTTGAGCACCCTTTCGAGCCCCTGGCCCAACAGGGTACAGCCCAGCACCACCCAGACGATGCCCACGCCCGGCGGCACCAGGGCCCACCAGGCGCCGGCGCTCATGGCCCCCCGGGTGAAGGCGAAGTTCAGCATCTGGCCCCAGCTCAGGGTGGTGGGATCCCCCAGGCCGAGGAAGCTCAGGGTGCTCTCGTTGAGGATGGCCAGGGAGATCACCAGCACGGTGTTGGCCACCATCAGGGGCAGCACCAGGGGCAGGATGTGGCGGCGGATGATGTGTCCGCTGCCCGCGCCGATGGCGCGGGCCCGCAGCACGAACTTGCGCTCCTTCACCGACAGGGTCTGGGAGCGCACCAGGCGGGCCGTGCCGGTCCAGCCCAGGATGCCGATCACGAAGATGATGTTGAGCAGGCTCGGCTTCGTCAGCGCCACCAGCACGACGGCGAGCGGCAAGTCGGGGATCACCAGCATGATGTCGGTGAAGCGCATCAGCCCGTTCTCCACCCGGCCGCCGGCATAGCCGGCCACCAGGCCGATCACACCGCCGATGGCGATGGCGATGAACGCGGCGAAGAAGCCCACGGTGAGGGAGACGCGCGAGCCGTAGATGAAGTTGGACAGCACGTCCTTGCCCGCGTCGTCGGTACCCAGCAGGTGCGCGCGGCTGGGCGGGGCGTAGATGTCGTCGATGGTAACCTGCACGGGGGCCTTGGGGTTGTAGGGGGCCAGCACCGGGGCGAAGACCGCCATCAGGACCGCCAGCACCAGCAGCACCAGGCCCACGACACCCATGCGGTTGTGCCGGAAGCTGCGCCAGAAGCCGCGCGCCGAGGTGATCTCAACCGGAGAGGGCATAGGTCTATCCTGCCCGCACGCGCGGGTCAAGGTACGAGTAGAGCAGGTCCGCGGCCAGGTTGGCGAAGATCACGCTCACGGCAATGATCAGAAACGCGCCCTGCAACACCGGGTAGTCGCGGCGGCCCACGGCCTCGTAGATGGTCTGGCCCAGCCCCGGCCAGGAGAACACGGTCTCGATCTGGATCGCCCCCGCCACGGTGAACCCCAGGTTCAGGGCGATGATGGTGACCATGGGCAGCATGGAGTTGCGCAGGGCGTGGTCGCGCAGCACCTGCGCGTTGCTCAGGCCCTTGGCCCGGGCGGTCAGGATGTAGTCCTCCGACAGCACGTCCAGCATGGTGCTGCGCATGATCAGCATGTATTCGCCCACGAAGACGATGGTGAAGGTCAGGGTGGGCAGGATCATGTGACGCAGCAGGTCCACCAGCTGCTCGCCCGCGGTGTCGTAGGTAGCGCCCGGCGTCAGCTTGCCGCCGATGGGGAGGCCGAAGTGGCGGCTGCCGATGAACAGCAGGATGATGCCCAGCCAGAAGGTGGGCAGGCTCCAGGCCACCAGCCCGCCCACCAGCGAGGCGTAGTCCACCGGCCGGCGCACCCGCCAGGCCGCAACCATGCCCAGCACGATGCCGATGACGATGGCCAGGACCTGGCCGGCGCCGATCAGCAGCAGGGTGTTCCACAGCCGCTCCAGCAACAGTTGGAGCACCGGCCGGTTGCTGTGGTAGCTGATGCCCAGGTCCCCGCGCGCCAGGTTAGCGGCGTAGATGAAGAACTGGGTCTGCAGGGGGTTGACCAGGCAATCGCCCGGCTGGAGCGGGTTGAGGGACTGGAAGCAGTTGACGACCGGCTTGTCCAGGCCAAAGCGCTGGCGAATGGCCTCCTGCGCCGCCACGGTCATGCGCGGGTCGCGCACGCCGGCCCGCGCCGGATCGCCGGGCAGCACCCGGAAGAGGAAGAAGTTGAGGACGACGACGAACAGAACCGTCAGGATCGCCCAGCCAACCTTACGCAGGACATAGTGGGAGCCGGCCATGCGTCATTGAACCGGCTCGATCACGGTCAAGGACGTCGGGTGCTGCAAGGTCACCTTGGGCTGGTCGGTGATCCAGCCCTGGAAGCGGTCCGTGCGAAAGGCCTGGACCTCCTGGGCATAGTAGGGCACGATATAGGCCACGTCGCGGTGCAGGATCTCCTGCATCTGCCAGATGATCGCCTTGCGCTGCTCCGGGTCCAGCTCGGTGGCCTGCTCGGCGTAGAGGGCGTCGAACTCCGGGTTGGCATAGCCGGTCTCGCTGTTGCCGGTGGGGATCTCATCGGTCAGGTGCACGCTGAGCAGGAAGCCAGGATCAGGGTCGGAGCCCCAGCCCCAGATCAGCACGTCGTAATCGAAGGCGGGGCAGCAGACCGAGGTCAGCGTATCGGGGTCCAGGGCCTGGGGCAATAACTTGACGCCTGCCTGTCCCCAGCTTTCGGTCAGGAGCTCCGCCGCGCGCGGCGCCGTGGCGCTGTCGGAGGGGAAGTTCAGCCGGAACTCCAGGGGCCGGCTGCCGTCGGGCATCTGGCGCACGCCGTCGCCGTCGGTGTCCTGGTACCCGGCCTCGTCCAGCAGGCGGTTGGCCTCGGCCAGGTCGAAGGCGTAGTCCACGATAGTGTCGTTGTAGAACTCGCCCAGGCCATCAGGCACCAAGGTCAGGCCGGGAGTACCCAGGCCCAGCAAGACCACGTCGATGATCTTCTGCTTATCGGTAGCGTGGGATAGGGCGCGGCGCACCGCCAGGTCCCGCAGGGCCGGATGGCCCGTGCACTGGCCGTCCGGAGGGCACAGCTCCGGCGGCACCTGGTTGGGGATGATGTCGGCGATGTCAGGGGCCAGCGGGGCCCCTATCACCAGCTCCACGGTCTCGGCGTTGCGCAGGGCCGGCACCGCGGTGTTGGGCATCTCGGTGATCATGTCCACCTGGCCGGTGACCAGGGCCTGCACCAGCGCGTCCTGGTTGTCGAAGGTCTGGAACACGACGTTATCCACCTTGGGCGGGGTGGTCGGATGGTCCTTCACCGCCTCCAGGCTGACGAACTCCCCTTGCCGGTACTCCTTGAGCCGGAATGGCCCACTGCCGATCATGTCCAGGTTCTCGAACGCGGCCGCACCCTCGGGCGTATCGTGCTCGGCCCAGATGTGCTGGGGCAGGATGTACATGTAGAACAACTGGCTCTCCATGTTGGGAATGGGCTCGGTCAGCGTGATCACCACGGTCTGGTCGTCGGGTGCCTCCACGCTCTCGAAGAACTCCGTGTACACCGGCATGTACGGGAAGTCGTCGTGGCTGCCATAGAAGTTGTAAGTGAAGACCACATCCTGCGCAGTCACCGGCCGGCCGTCGTGCCACTTCAGGTCATCCCGGATCGTGAAGGTCCACACCTTGCCGTCGTCCGAGACCTCCCAGCTTTCGGCCAGGTCTGGCGAGTAGGTGTTGTCCAGGTTCAGGTCGAACATGCCGCTGTAGACCAGGTCGAACACCGAGTAGGCCTCGGCCAGGATCGCGGCGCCGGGGTTCAAGGTGTCCGGGCTGCCGCCCCAGCCGATGCGCACCAGCGCCGGCTGCCCGGCCTCAGCGGCCGGTGTCTCTGCCGTAGTAGGCTCAGCTCCGCCCTCCGGCTCGGCAGCCGGGGCCGGACCAGGCGTCCCTACACAGGCTGATAACAGAACGACCCCAATCAAGAAGGCGACCAACAGGAATGGCGTAGCGCGGGACATGGCAATCCTCCTTGCCGCAGCGATCCGAACAGGGTGTCGATACCGCCACCAACTGCAACCGAAGTCACCAGCCGGAGTCGAGGCTTCAGCCGGGTCTTTAGCGCCCACCCGGCTAAAGCCTCGACTCCGAGCTATAGGGGGATTTCCGCCCTGATGACTTAATCCGGTTATAGCCCCATTTCACGCTGTTGTCAATCCAACTTCGCCTGCGCCCTCCTGGCCTGCCGCCGGTCCTGCTGCTCCCGCATCTCCTGCAACACCTCCAGCTTCTCCGCCACGGCCGCGGCCAGCCAGCGCCGCCCCTTGTCCGCAGTGCCCAGGGTGCCGTCGCCGTAGCTGCCGCTGGCGGTGTCGTCGGTCCACGGGGGGTTGGCGATCAGCCGCCCACCCTCGACCCAGTCCATGTAGTAGTTGGGGGTGCTGACGAAGTTGGTCTCGATGGTGGCCTGCTCCATGTGCACCAG
>JAULUH010000373.1:0-20635 GCA_032111745.1 Anaerolineae bacterium
GGCCGGCGTCTCCGCGGCCACCACCGCCACCCGGTCGCCCACGTGCCGCACCTTATGGTCGAGGCTGACCTGGTCGTAGGGCGGCGGCTGCGGGTAGCTCTGGCCGCCCGACGCATATTGCACCCGCGGGGTGTTCTTGCAGGTCAGCACCGCGTGCACGCCGGGCAGGGCCTCGGCCGCCGCAGTGTCGACGTCCAGGATGCGGGCATGCGCATGCGGGCTGGTCAGCAGCGCCGCATGCAGCATGCCCGGGAGCTCCATGTCGTCGGTGAACACCGGCCGCCCCTTGGCCAGCTTGACCGCGTCGACCTTGGCCTCGGACTTGTTGACGACCCTGGTCTGTGGCGCGGCCACCACCATCACCGGGGCCCGGGTGCGGGTTTGCACTTCCGTAGGCGCCCCCCCCGTGCTGCCAACACCGGCGGGACCGACGGGCTCCTCCGGCTCCTGGTAGGGCGGCATGAACAGGTTGTCGAAGGTGTTGACGATGGGCGGGCCCTCCACCGGCGGCAGCGCCTCCCCGCGCAGCATGGCGGCCGCGCGCAGCACCGCGGCCACCGGCTGCACGTAGCCCGTGCAGCGGCACAGCACGCCGGCGATGGCCTCCCGCACCTCGGCCTCCGACGGCGCGGGCTGGCGATCCAGCAGCCCCTTGGCGGCCAGCATCTGGGCCGGCGTGCAGTAGCCGCACTGGATCGCCCCGGTCTCGACGAAGGCCTGCTGGATGGGGTGCAACACGCCCCGCTGCCCGGGCAGCTCCGGCGCCAGCCCCTCCAGGGTCAGGATGTGCCGGCCTTCGGCCTGGGCCGCCAGCATGGTGCACGAGTTGACCAGCTGGCCGTCCACCAGCACGGCGCAGGCGCCGCACTCGCCGGTCTCGCAGCCGTGCTTGACGCTGTAGAGCCCGGCCCGGCGCAGGGCGGTGAGCAGTAGCTCGCCCTCGGCCACCGGCAGCTCACGCGCATCGCCGTTGATGTTGGCGTGGATAGGCATGGGTTACTCCGTTTTCTGGTTGAGCCTGAACTGCGCCTCGCCCACCGCTTCGGGCACGAACATGCCATCCTGCATGATCGACACCTCGCTGCCGTCGGCGCAGGTGCCGATCACCCGCATGGCTGGCGTGCCGATCATCAGGTCCACATGGGCGTCGGAGGCGTTGATGCCCACGGCATCCAGCTCCTCCCGGCTCATCTCGCTGCCTCCCTGCACCCCCTCGGGATAGGCCCGGCCAAAGGCGATGTGGCACACGGCGTTTTCGTCGTAGAGGGTGTCGTGGAAGATCAGCCCGCTCTGGTTGATGGGCGAGCGCACGTCCACCAGGGCCACCTCGCCCAGGCGCCGCGCGCCGGGGATCTGAAAGAGCTGGTCCAGCGCCTCCTGCCCTTTCTCAGCCTGCCAGGCGACCACCTCACCGTTCTCGAAGCGGAAAGTGGCGTTGAGCACCTCCTTGTCAAAGGGAAAGCCGGGCTTTGAGGTGCGCACCCAGCCCTCGGTGCGCTCCCGGTGAGGGGAGGTGAAGACTTCCTCGGTGGGCAGGTTGGGGTAGAAGGGGAGCCCCTGGGCGTTCAGAGCCGAGCCGCCGTCCCAACGCGGGCTGTTGGTCAGCCCGATGGTGAGATTCGTGCTGGGCTGGCCGTCCGGGCCCGGCGTCTCGTCCAGGAAGCGCACCGCCCGCACCTGGTGCCGGTCCATGAACGCCGCCACGCGCTTCAGGCGGGCGTCATGTTCGGCCCAGGCCTGCTGCGGGTCGGGCTGATCGGCCCGGGTAGCAGACGACACGAAGCGCCACAGGCGCTCCAGCGCGGCGTCCTTGTCCAGGTCGGGAAAGACCTTGTGGGCCCAGGCCGCCGTGGGTGCCCCGGCCACGCACCAGGAGATCTCATTGTTCATCATGGCTTCTTGCCAGAACTTGAGCTTGGAGACCCGCGCCACGGCCGCCCGGCGCATCAGCGCCGGATCCACGTCCTCAAAGGCATCCGGGTACTCCGAGCCGGTTAGCCGCACCCGGGCCCAGCCGGTCTCCAGCATCTCGTGGGCGCGCGGCACCTCGTACTCGGGGACAAAATCCAGGTTGTCGGCGTTGCCGTGATTGAAACGAATGCGTGAGGTGAGGGGGTCCAGCCAGTCGATCTCGACGAAGCGGGCCCCCGCTTCGTAGGCTGTCACCGCCAGTAAGCGGGCAAATTCTCGATGGGCCAGCTCGGCCACGACGGTCAAAGCCTGCCCTGGCTGCAGGTTGACCCCGCTCCGCACGATGAGCTCGGCATAGGCGCGCAATTGGGTGGAAAGATCGGCTGTCACAGGCCATCCCTTCTGCATGATAGTTGGTGCCGGCTGTGGGTCCCCGGCACCCGGATTGTACCGCTTCCGGCCGGTACCGCCAATTCAATGTGGCCAGGCTGACCGCACGAAGCGCCAGATGGCCTCTGGCTCGGCCAGCCCGGCCGTGGCCCCCAGGGCCAGCGCGCACAGGGCGCCGGCGGCGTTGGCGAAGCGGGCGATGTCCTCCAGGGGCCATCCCTGCCACCAGCCATACACCACCGCGGTTGCCCAGCTATCCCCAGACCCGCAGGTGTCCACCGGCGTCACCTGGTAGGCCGGCAGGCGCAGGCGCTCGCGCGCGGTCGCCAGCGCGCAGCCCTGTTCCGCCAGCTTGATGCCCATCAGCCGCACCCCGCGGGCCAGGCCCCGGTCGAGCAGCTCGTCCACCTCGCCGCCGCCCAGCACAGCGCGGGCCTCCGCCAGGTTAGGCAGGAAGAGATCGAGATGGCGCAGCGCTGGCCCGATGTCGGCCGCGGTGTCCCGCGGGGGGTTGAGGCTGGCGTCCAGGCTGACCGCCAGGCCGAGGGCCCGGGCACGGCGGGCCACATCGGCCACGGCCTCCCCGGCCAGCCCGGCCAGGGCGCCGATGGCAGCCAGGTGCAGGTGCTGGTAGGCGCCAAGCACGGCGTCGGGCAGGTCGTCCGGACAGAGGTAGGCGCAGGCCCCGGGGAAGACGAAAAAGCTGCGGTCGCCGGCCGGGCTGATCAGGGCGGTGTTGATCGAGGTGGCCGCAGCCGGCGTAGGCAGCAGGTGGGTGGCATCCACCCCCTCGGCCGCCAATGCCCGGCGCAACAGACCACCCAGCGCGTCCTCGCCCACCCGGCCGGCCACAGCCGAGACGCCCTGCTGCGGCCGCAGCAGGCGGGCAAAGGCTACCGCGGCATTGGCGGCACAGCCGCCGATGGCCAGGTCAGCCTGCTCCACGAACAGGTTGCCGTTGGCCGGGGGCAGGCGATCCACCGGCTTCAGCACCAGGTCGCCGCATACGAACCCGGCGCTGAGCACACGGGTTAAAGGGTTGTCACTCATCGAGGCTCAGGCTGCCTTAGAGATCCGGGTACCTTCCGCGCTACCCGGCGCATGATTGTACCACGGAGCGCAGGTCTACGGCAAAGGACGCGTTCCCCCGCCCAGGGCTTCCCAAAAGTCGCAAACACGGCACGCCTGTCACCCTGAGCGGGTCTTGCACGCAACTTGCACAACGCCGAATCACCAGCGAAGGGTCTCGGCATACGACGGGGGATGCTTCGGCGGACCTCAGCATGACACTCACAAGGACTTTCGAGAAGCCCTGTTGCTCCCTTGACGTCCGTTGACTCCCGCATCACAGCGTGCTATGATGCCCGCTGCAAGTGGGGTACACTCAGGCTGCGCAGGACGACGACCAGGCAGCCGGTGGCAGCCCGGTAGACCAGGGACGACGAGGTGAGCCCATGGATAAGGAACCAACCTTCTTCGACTTCGCGGCCGAGGTGGGCCTGACGAAACACATCGGAGGGCTCGCGGCCACAGAAACACTCATGATGCTGTGCGACGTAGGCAAAGGCAAGGTCGTGCTAGATGTCGGCTGCGGGGTTGGGGCAACGCCGTGCTTCATCGCCGAGCGCTATGGCTGTCGCGTTGCCGACGTGGACATCTCTGAGCGCATGATCCAGCGATCCATGGAAAGGGCCAGCCAGCAGGGCGTGGCCGGCCGTGTCGAGCTCGCCGTCTCCGATGCCCAGGCCCTGCCCTTCGCGGACGGAGTCTTCGACGCCGTGATCACCGAGTCCGTCACCGCCTTCCCGGAAAGCAAACAGCAGGCGATCGACGAATATGCCCGGGTGACGAAGCCGGGAGGCTACGTCGGGCTCAACGAGGCAGTCTGGCGCAAGGTGCCACCGCCGCCCGAGGTGGTGGCCTGGGCCGCGCAGGACCTGGGCGCCCATGTCCAGCCCCTGACCGTTGAAGCCTGGAAGACGCTGCTGGAGAACGCCGGGCTGCAAGAGGTCGCTACCAGGGCCTACCCGGTCGATACCCGGGTCGAGACCAGGGGAATACTCCAGCGGTACGGCTGGCAAGGCATGCTGCGCGTGTTCTTGAGGATGATGCTGCTGTACGGCCGGAGCCCGGCCTACAGAAGATTCGTAGGAAAAGTACGGCAGGGCGGGCTCGTACCCGCGAACCTGGCCGAGTATTTCGGATACGGGTTGTTTGTCGGGCACAAGCCATGAGCTGGGAAGGAGACGGAAGGTGATGATCAGCCGCATCTGGCACGGATGGACGACGCCCGGCAACGCCGATCGCTACGAAGCGCTGCTTGAGGATGAGATCTTCGCCGGCATTCAGCGGCGGCGCATCCCAGGTTTCCAGGGAATCCAGCTGCTGCGCCGCGATGCTGGCGCAGAGGTCGAGTTTGTCACGATCATGCTGTTCGAGTCGCTGGACGCTGTCCGCGAGTTTGCCGGCGAAGACTACGAGGTCGCCGTCGTCCCCCAGAAGGCGCGCGCATTGCTCTCGCGCTTCGACGCCCGCTCGCAGCACTACGAAGTCAGGGCGGAAAGAATCGGAGACGGCTAGGCAGGAGCCAACATGCAGACCTTTGTCGCCGACTACCGCACGCACGTGGGCGTGAGCCCTACGAAGTTCCACAAGGCCACGCTGTTCAGTGGCAGCCATATGATGGTAGGGCTGAACTGCCTGGAGCCCGGGCAGGTGCAGCCGGTCCACGACCACGCCGGCCAGGATAAGTTCTACCTGGTGCTGGAGGGCGCCGGAATCTTCACTGTGGACGGCGCAGAGGTGGAGGCCGGCCCCGGGCACGTGGTCTGGGCCAGCGCCGGGGTGCCCCACGGAGTCAGGAACACAGCCGAGGAGCGGCTGGTGGTGCTGGTGGGCATAGCGCCCCCGCCGTAGCCTAGGCAGGGCGGCCAATCTGGCCCAGGTGGGTATGCTTGAACGAGGCCGGGTACTTCAGGCCGTAGCCCAGAACTCGGTCGAGACTGGAGTGCCCCAGGATGATCACGCCGGCCAACTGGAGCACCGGGATGCCGGCCAGGGCCCCGCCCACATACAGGATCACCGCCACCGCTTTGTGGTGCAGCAGGTTGTAGGTGATGGCCCCAACGCGCGGGTTGGCAACGTAACCCAGCATACCGATATCGGGGGTGAGTAGCAGGAGCGGGTACCACCACCAGGCGTAACCCAGCGTAGCGAACAGGTAGATGGAGAACAGAAACAGGAAGAACTCCTCAAGTTTGAGCAAGTTTTGCACCGGATGGCTCCTGGGTGAGTGATTCTATGGTATCAGCAGATTCTTGAGAGCTTGCCCCATGTAGGGATCATGCGATTTCACGGCACAACCTGGTAGCGGGTCAGCTCCTGGTCCAGGAAGAGCTGGCCCGCGGTGTAGGTTGTGCTCTTGACCGTGCCTACACCGGGGACTATCCATGAGTCAGTCGTGAATTCCAAAGGTTGTAGGGCGAAGTAGTCGAGGCCTGTAGACTGTATATGCAGGGCACTGAAGGTGCCGGCCGGCACCGTGACGGGCTCTATGTGCAGGATGGCGGCGGTGTAATGGATGGGGCCGAAGGGCTGAAGAAGGCCCTGCCAGCTCCAGGTCTGACCAGGGCTCACCTGTGCCGGGATCTCCAACTTGGGCGGCAGAAAGGATGCGTTCAGCTCGGGGGATTGGTCGCTGAGCGTATAGAGCGCGCCATCTACCCACCGTTGGGTAACCACTGAGCTCGAGGTACCTTGGAGGCCCGTTAGTTGGATGCTGGAAGTGACGGTTTCGTACCCATCGACCTGCCTGGCATCGAGGACGTCAATCCGGCCAGTGAAGCCAAATCCGCCTACGGAGCCCTGGAACTCGGACCAGGAACCAACGCCACCCGAGAAGATCTCGCGACTGCTGAAGGCCGTTGGCGCCGCCGGGGTGCTGGTGGGCGGGGGCGTTACACGTGGGGCATCGGTGATGACCGCAACCACGGGTTCATTTGGGGTTGGCACAGCGGCTGGCGAGGACGAAAAGCTGGCCGCCAGCGTGGCCTGCGAGTTGCTGGTAGGAACAGAAGCGGCGGGAGCGCGCAAGAACTGTTGCCGCAGGACCAGGGCTGCGCTGGCCAGGATGACCAGGGCGATGGCGGCCCACAGGCATCCCCGCATGCGGCCGGGCTTGCGCACCTCCGCTGGTTCCTCGGGTAGGCGCCTGTCCGGCGCGGGGGCCAGGCCGGCAGCGATCTTCGGCACCAGGCCCTTGCTGTCCGGGTATGTGCGATCGATGCGCTGGATCTCGTTCCACACGGCGTTGGCCCGCTTCCACTGCCCGATGGCCACCAGGCCGGTCATCTCGTCGTACATGCCGGCCAGGCGCTGTTGTTGGGCGGCCGTCTCCTGGTCTTTCTTCAGGCCCGCGCGGGCCTGGTCCACGAGCTTGTCCGGGTCGCGGCGCTCAGGGTCGATCATCAGGATCTGGCGCCACAGGTCCAGGGCCTTGGACCACTGCCGGCCGGCCACCAGGCTGGACATCTCCCGATAGAGCTCAGCGGCCTTGACCTGGCGGGCTGCCAGGTCTGCCACCAGGGCCTTGTCCGGGTAGTCCGGCACCTGCTGGCGCAGGCTGGCCCAGGCCGCCAGCGCGGCCTGCCACTTCTCCTGCCGCACCAGGTCCACGACCTGCTGATACTGGAGGTCGGGAGCCGTTTCGGCCGTGTCTGGCCGCGGAGGCACCTGGAACAGCAGGCCGTCTTCGACCCGGCTGTAGAGCACGGGGGTGCCCCATTCGACCTCGTTGCCCGTGCCAAGGATGGCCTTGCGGGCCTCGGCCAGGGCGGCGTCGACGGGAAGGCTGTCGGTCACGGCACCGTAGAACTCGCGGGCGAAGGTGATGGCGGCCTTGTCGGAGACCTCGAACTGCATGGCTACCACGGCGGGGAGGCCGGCGCGGACGAGAGCCGGCGCGACACCGCCGAACGGGTCATCCCACCCGGTGCGTGCGCCCTCGCAGGCGTTGAGCACAGCCAGGCGCAGGGTAGGGTGGTCCCGCAACAGCGCGCCCAGGACAGACGCCGAGACGGGCTGGGCCTTGCCTTCCTCGTTCTCGAAGACGAGGACGCCTTCCCCCTGGCCCTCGTCGAAGGTGCCGTGGCCGACGAAGTGCAGGATGTGGTAGGACTGGCGGCGCAGCGCGCTCTGCAGCTTCTGCAGCGTAGCCTGGGGCAGCCAGTCGATCTCCAGATCGACGGTGAGCCGGCGCTGGCGCAGCTCCTGGTTAGCCTGCTCCAAGTAGCGCTTCTCGGCGGCAACATCCAGGGCCATGGCGTCGCGCGGGCTGCTGACGATGCCGAGGATGCGCAGCGGGCGCGCAACCTTGAGGGGAGGGACCGGCTGAGAGAGTTGCAGGAAGCGCACGATGGGTGTGGTAGTGGACAGGGCCAGGAAGCTGTCCTGGCTGGCATCATAGAGGAATTCCCAGGGCAGGTTGGCCAGTTCAGGGACGTCCTGGGTGAAGATGCGCAGTCGTATGCCTCCATCCTGCAGCCGGGCCTGGTCGAGAGAGCTGCTGAGGCGGGCATAGATTTGGTCGGCGAAGATGGCCTTGAATAGCTGGCCGCCGAAGTCACGCACTACCTTCATCTGGGGTGAATCCGCGCGGCGCACGGCCCGTCGCATTGGCCCCACCTTCAGGATGAAGTTCTCGATCTCCGTGTCGGAGAAGGGCAGGGCGAAGCTGCTGGACGCCGTGCCCATGGGGGAGGCGATGCGGACCTGGTAGGCGCCATGAGTGCCAGTGATGAGGAGATCGACGTTTTGGTATCGCATAAGTCACCCGGTGGAAGCTGCCAACTGCCAGCGAAGCTAGCGGCCACAGGACACCGCCTCTGCAGGGGTTTGATGACTGGTTAAACGAAAGTGGGAGTGAGATTCGGACTTGACAGCAGCAGGGAATCTGGTGCGGTGGCCTCACGCCAGCCAACCTGGAGGCTTCGGGCGCGGCGCACAGCATTGGGGTGATTGAGCTCGGAGCGCAACAGAGGCTGGCGCATTCTGGGGTTTTGCGCTGCACTGCAGAAATCGTGGAATCAGGGCACGTGAGGAGAAACCGGCCTACAGGCGGCACCCGGGTAGATGTCAGCGGCCTGGTTGGCTCTGCAGCAAGGATTGAGATCGCCTGAGGCGAGAGGATCGCATTCCGTTCATGGCCTGCGCTGAGGCTGCCGAAGCGGTGGCCATGAACGGTTCTGGGTAGAAAACGGTGGTGAATCCCGAGGATTCGGCCCTGATTCGTGGCGCGAAATCAACCGAGAGTCGTTTAACCATATTGTGTCGGAGCGCCGGACGAGATGTACGGCACGGCATTTCAGAATCGTGAGTGGCTTTGCCACCTGCAAAAAGATGAGTGCTCACAGAAGCCAGATCATTTGTCCTTTAAGGTGGTGACACGCCTGGGGCCTACACCCCTTGGCTATCCTGGCGGCAATTCGACCGGAATTGCGCCGAATCAACTAGGAGGTCTCTGATGTTTCAGCGTTTCCACATCGCCGGGCGAGTCGCCATCGTGCTCGCCATCGTCGCGCTGCTAGTGGTCCCGGCCAGCGCGTTCGCGCAGGGCACGGGCCCTGACAACGGCAAGTTCCCGCCCGGATTGGTCAAAAAGGCTGCGCCTATGGCAGCCGAGAACGCCATGTTCCCGGTCGTGGCCAGCGAGCTAGACAACCCGCGCGGCCTGGCTTTTAGCCCGAACGGCTCCCTGTACGTCGCCGAGTCCGGCGAGGGCGGCGACAACTGCTTTCCTTTCCCGGAGGGTCCGACGCCTGTCGTCTGCACGGGCAATACCGGCGCCATCACTGAGATCAACTTAAAGAAAGGCACGCAAGCGCGCGTTTCGACCGGTCTGCCTTCCCATGCCGACCCGGAGGGGATGGAAGCCATTGGTCCTTCTGACATTTCCTTCCAGGGCCGCGGCAACGGCTATGTGACCGTCGGCCTTGGAGCCGACCCCGCCTTTCGTGCGGAGCTCGGGGACGGCTTCGGCTGGCTGGTGAAGTCTACTCCCAGCGGCCAGTGGCGCAACCGGGTGGATGTGGCCGCGTATGAGGCGGCTGCAAACCCCGACGGCGGCGCGATCGACTCAAATCCCTACTCAACGGTGGCCCTACCCGACAGCATGGCCGTAGTAGCGGATGCCGGCGCCAACGCGTTGCTGAGCACCAACGTCGATACCGGCGCAGTATCTACCCTGGCCGTGTTCCCGAATCGCGTAGTGCCGGTGGATCCGCTCGTTCAAGCCATCTTTGGCTTGCCGCCGTTTTTCCCGGCCCAGGCCGTGCCCAACTCCGTCGTACAGGGGCCGGACGGTGCCTTCTACGTGGGCCAGCTGCTCGGCTTCCCGTTCACCCCTGGCCAATCCAATGTCTACCGCGTGGTGCCGGGCCAGGATCCTCAGGTCTATGCTGAGGGGTTCACCGCGATCATCGACATCGCGTTTGACCAGGCGGGCAATCTTTACGTGCTAGAGATTGCGAAAAACAGCCTGATCAACGCCTTCCTCTTCGGCGACTGGACCGGCGCGCTGATCAAGGTCGACGCGCAGACCGGCGTCAAGACCGAGATCGCCAGTGATGGCCTGTGGGCACCGGGCGGCCTGGCGATTGCCTCGGACGGCTCGTTCTACGTCTCCAACAACTCGATCTGGAAGGACATAGGGCAGGTGCTGCACATCGTTCCGTAACACTGCGCAGCGGCCGCAACCTTGGATCGGTTCGAAGGTTGCACAGTGAACCACAACAAAGGAGCCTGGCCAGCCGGCCAGGCTCCTTTGTCGGTAGTTACGCAGCTGGGTGGTTACGTTGCCATAGTAGGGTCTGCCAGCTGCCGGGCGGGTGTTGGCAGGTCCAAAGATGAGGATTCAGTGGAGCGCCTCATCGGCGCTCCACTGTGGCTGCCAACCACTGGCGCAAATCGTGATCTCGCCATATAATCGGGATGCTCTCCTGTCGCCCAGCGCTGGAAGCCAGAGCTAAACGATGAAAGCCCGCTCTACCATGGCGAGTGCCCGACCGGCTTCGGATTCTGTGCCAGGTGCAGCATGCCCCAACTGTGCCTGAACTGCGGCTACGCGGTCCCCGCCGGCTTTGCCTACTGTCCCCAGTGCGGCACCGAGGTTGGATCCACGGTCCGTTGGGACCGCGACTTCATCTCGGCGATCCTCGACACTGCGGCCGCGCTGGTCGTGGTGCTGGACACGCAGGGCCGCATCGTTCGCTTCAACCGGGCCTGCGAACTCGCCACCGGCTACTCCTTCTACGAGGTCGCGGGTCAGTGCTTCTGGGACTTGCTCCTGCTCCCCGAGGAGACCGAGCCAGTAAAGGCGGTGTTCAGGCAGCTGGCCGTCGGCCAGTTCCCGAACCAGCACGAAAACCACTGGCTTACCAAGGAGGGGCATCGCCGGCTGATCGCCTGGTCAAACACGGCCCTTGTGGACGAGTCCGGGGCGGTGGAGTACGTGATCGGGACCGGCATTGACATCACCGAGCGCCGGCAGGCCCAAGACGCGCTGAAGCGGGCCCATGATGAGCTGGAGCTCCGGGTCCAGGAGCGCACTGCCGAGCTTGAGGACTTGAACAGGGCGCTGCGGGAGAGCGAGGAACGCTTCCGGTTGGCCTTCGAGAACGCGGCCATCGGCATGGCCCTGGTGGACACCGGCGGCGCCTTCCTGCGGGTCAATCAGGCCCTGTGCAGGATGTTGGGGTACTCCAGGCGGGAGCTGCTGCAAAAGACGTTCCAGGAGATCACGCTGGCTGAGGATCTGGAGATCGGTGCCGAGCTTTTTCGCGACCTCATGGCGGGCAGGCGCGACTACGGCTGGCTGGAAAAGAGGTACCTCTGCAAGGATGGGCACATCCTGTGGGGCCTCCTCAGCACCTCGGTGGTGCGCAATTCCCATGGACAACCTGCCTATCTGGTCTCGCAGATCCAGGACCTGACCGAGCGCAAAGAGGCAGAAGTCCGGCTGGTGGAGAAGGAGGAGCAGTACCGCAGCATCTTCGAGGCTACCAGCGATGGCCTCATCATCTGCGACATGGACGGCACCATCGTCGAGGCCAATCCCGCGTTCTGCGACATGCTTGGCTACGGCCTCGCAGCCATCGCGGGCTCGCGGCTGACCACGTTCATCCACGCCAGTGATCAGGCCCGGCTCGAGGGGCATCTGCAGTCGGTGCGCCTGGGCATGCTCTTTCAGGGGCAGGCAATCGCCCTGCGCCAAGATGGCACGGAGTTCCTGGTGGAGATGAACGGCACCCCCCTCACCTATCGAGGCGGCCCCCAGGTGCTCTGCGTCGTCCGCGAGCTAACGGAGCGCATCCTGACGCGGCAGATGCTGGAGATGCGGGTGGCGGCGCGCACGCGCGAGCTGGCGGCCCTGTACGATGTGACCGCGGTCGCCAGCGCCTCGCTGGAGCTGGAGACGGTGCTGGAGCGCTCCCTGGGCCGGGTGCTGGAGGTGATGGGCTGTGATGTCGGGGGCATCCACCTGTGGGACGAAGCGAGGCAGGCTCTGGCGGTAGCGGCCTGGCATGGGACCGCGGCGGGAACCCCCGTCGAAAGCAACGCCCTGTCCAGGGACGGTGGTCCGGTGGGATGGGTGCTGGAGCATGGCGAACCGCTGGTAGTGCCGGACCTCGCTGGGTACCCGCGAGCGCGGCTGTTAGCGGTTGCCGGTGCCGAGGCTCGGGCCTACGTGGGTGCACCGGTGCACGCCAAGGGACAGATCCTTGGCGTGCTCAGCGTCGTCGGCGAGCCGGGTCGCCAGTTCGACGCCGAGGAGGTGGCCCTGCTGGCGTCCATTGCCGACCAGGTGGGCGTGGCCGTGGACAATGCCCGCCTGTATCAACAGGCTGAGCGCTTGGCCGTGCTGGAGGAGCGGGACCGGCTGGCACGGGAGCTGCATGACTCCGTCACGCAGACCCTGTACAGCGCGAACCTGATGGTGGAGACGGGCTATCGAGCCGCACAGGCCGGTGACCAGCAAAACACCATGGCGTATCTGAGGCGGGTCGGAGAGATCACCCAGGCCGCGCTCAAGGAGATGCGCCTTCTGCTGTACGAGCTGCGGCCTCCGGCCCTCGAACAGGACAGGCTGGCAGGCGCCCTGCAGAAGAGGCTGGACGCGGTGGAGGGCCGGGCTGGCATAGAGGCCCGCTTGCTGATCGAGGGACAGATCAACGTGCCCTGGGACGTGGAGGAGGCCCTGTACCGCATTGCCGTCGAGGCCCTGAACAATGCGCTGAGGCACGCGGCTGCCCAGTCCGTATCCGTAACGATCTGCGCCGATGAAGCAGGGATACGGCTGGAAGTGGTTGACGACGGCCGCGGCTTCAGCCCCGAGGCCGCACGCGAGGCCGGCGGCATGGGTCTCGCCAGCATGCGCCAGCGTGCCGAGAGGGTGGGGGGCATCCTCTCCATCGACTCAGTACCTGGCATAGAGACGCGAGTGCAGGTGTCGGTGAATCTTGATCCTCAAGAGGTGCCGCTATGACAGAGACTATTCGCATCCTCATCGTCGACGACCACGCCGTGGTGCGCGAAGGGCTGCGCGGGTTCATCTCCTCAGAGGCGGGCATGGAGGTCATCGGAGAAGCCATAGACGGCGAGGAGGCCGTGCACAAGGCGCGCGCGCTGTGCCCCGACGTCATCCTGATGGATCTGGTCATGCCCCGGAAGGACGGGCTGAACGCCATCCGGGAGATCAAGGAGGAGAACCCGGCCGCCCGCATCCTGGTCCTCACCAGCTTCGCCGACGACGACAAGGTCTTTTCCGCCATCAAGTACGGCGCGCTGGGCTACTTGCTGAAGGACTCGTCACCCTACGACCTGCTGGAAGCCATCCGCAACGTGCACCGCTGCGAGTCCTCGCTGCACCCCACCATCGCCCGCAGGCTGATCCGCGAGCTCAGCCAGCCTTCGGACCTGCCCCCCGCGGCCGAGGAGCTAACCGAGCGCGAGGTCGATGTGCTGCGCCTGGTGGCACAAGGGCTATCCAACGACGAGATTGGCGCGCGGCTGCACATCTCCGAAAGGACCGTGCGTACCCACGTCAGCAACATCCTGGGCAAGCTACACCTGGCAAATCGTACGCAGGCCGCGCTCTACGCCCTGCGAGAGGGACTCGCCAGCCTCGAGAATAGCTAGCATACGCGGCAGCTCGCGGCTACGTCATTTGTCCTGGCCGGCAACGACATCTGGCATAGGCATACCGCCCGTTGGGCGGTATTTTGGTTGCACCAGAGACCGGCCTTGTGGCCGTTGTGGGCCCGGTGCCAGGCTCGTATACTGATCACAGATCCAATGGGCCGGGCCAGGACCCCATTGATGTCCTGGATGAATCGGAAACCGGCTTTCTTGCCGCAACTGGTGTGTCTGCGCAACCATGGCTGCCGGCTCCTGGCTAAGGACCATTGGCTCGAGAGGAATCCCATGAGCGCAGGGCAGAAGATGAAAGCAAGGGCGAGCCTCTTAGGCTATCTGCTGATGGCTGCGGTCTTGTTGGCGACCTGTACGGCCACGGAAACGCCCCAGCCCACACCAGTCCCCCCCACCAGCACCCCCACCGTTGCCACGGTCACCCTCACTGTTTGGGACCAGTTCCAACGAGACGCGGAAAAAGCACTGATCGACGACCTCAATACCATGTTCGAGCAGGCCCATCCTGGCGTCAGGATCAACCGCATGGTCAAGGGCTTTGACGACCTGAGGGCTACCATTGGCAGTGAACTGAGAAACCCCGATGGTGCTGATGTCGGTCAGGTGAACCAGGGCGCCGACATGCGAACCGTGGTGAAAGATGACCTCCTGCTTGACCTCACGCCCTACCTCTCCCAATACCAGTGGGACAAGAGGTTTTCACCTGGTATCCTGGCCCGCAACAGCTTTACCGCTGATGGCAGCCAGTTCGGCACGGGGAACCTCTACGGCGTCTCGCCCACAGCGGAGGTGGTTGGGGTGTACTACAACAAGGAGAAATTCCAGGAGCTGGGTCTGACAATCCCCAGGACCTTTGCCGAGTTTGAGACGCTCCTGGCCAAAGCCAAGGCAGCCGGCGAGACCCCCATTGTCTTGGGCAACCTGGAGCAGTGGCCGGGCATCCAGGTCTTCAGTGCGATTGAGCACATCCTGCTGCCAGATCGAACCTGGCTCGATGATTTCGTCTATCGGCGGAACGATGTGTCGTTCGATATCCCGCAGAACGTCGAGGCCGCCGCCAAGGTGCAGGAGTGGGTCAAGGCCGGGTATTTCAGTGACGACTTCGCGAACCTCGGCTACGAAGACTCCTGGAAGCAGTTTGCCCGTGGCGAAGGGGTGATGCTGCTCACCGGGAGCTGGCTCAGCGCTGAGATCGTTAACATCGGAGGAGAGCAGTTTGGCTTCTTCCTCCTGCCTCCTCTGGAAGAAGGGGGCAGCGTGCTGTCCATCGGCGGTGCGGGCGTTCCATTGACCATCCGTCATGGGACCGGCCATGCTGACCTGGCAGCCGAATACCTGGATTGGATGGTCTCCCGCCGGGCCGGCGAGATGTGGCTGGAAGCAGGGGTGCTCCCTGGCGTGCCCGTGCACGAATCCAGGATACCAGTCGGCACGTTGCTGGGGGATATCGTATCTGCCTATGGGACCATCGGTGCGAACAACAAGGTGGGCCACTACATCGACTGGGCGGGCCCGACCATGTACGACGTGCTGGGGCGGTCTGTCCAGAAGCTCATGGCGCTGGAAAGCACGCCGCAACAGTTCGTGACCGAGGTCCAGGCCGAATACTCAGAGACCCCATGAAGAGTGCCATGATGACAGAAGACAGCTACACGCAACCGGACCTGCTGGCATCGGCGAACGACTGCACGGTCGCAGCACCGGATTCGGCTGTGCAGACGGCTGAGCCTGCACCTTGGAGGCCAGCCGCTAGGCCGCTTTCCCGCCGGGCCTTTCTACGGGCCACAGGGGCACTGGCAATTGGGGCGGCCCTGGCTGCCTGCGGCGCCACGCCCAGGGGCTCTGGCCCGCACGGCAGCGATACCGTGGAATTGATCTACCAGGACTGGCGCACGGAATGGTTTCCAGCCTTGGCCCAGCAGATGCTGGAGCAGTTCCGCGCTGCCCATCCCAACATCAACGTCTTCTTCGTGCAGGATCCAGAGAACCTGCAGGAGAAGATGCTGTCCGATTTCCAGACGGGCTCAGCCCCCGATGTCGTGGCCGGTTGCTGTGACTTCTTGCCGATGTGGGCTCAGCAGGGCTACCTGTTAGATCTACGGCCCTATGTGGAGGCCGATTTGGATCGGGCCACGATCGACGACTGGGATGCGGCCCAGTACCGGGCGCTATTCACCAGTAACGGAGCCCAGTTCGCCCTGCCCAAGTACCACGGTGCCCTGGCTCTCTACTACAACAAGGACCTCTTTGACCAGTACGGCGTGCCGTACCCCGATGGCAGCTGGACTCACGACGACTATGCCATGGCCATGCAGGATATGACCAGGGATCTCGACCATGATGGCAGGATCGCTTTGTGGGGAAGCATGGTCGACATCAGCTGGGACCGGCTCCAGGTTCACGCCAACGGTTGGGGTGGCCATTTTGTCGATCCCAAGGATTCGACGCGTAGCTTGATGGGCCAGCCGGAGACGCTGGCGGCCATGCAGTGGATCTACGACCAGATGTGGCGCGACCATACCATGGCCAGCCTGGTCGACGTGCAGAACGCCACGACTCGTCAGGCCTTTGTCCAGCAGCGGCTGGCCATGGTGGAGGATGGCTCGTGGGTGCTCAAGGACATTCTCGAGGGCGCCGACTTCCGGATCGGTGTCACGTCCTTTCCGGCCGGTCCGGCACGCAAGGTCACATTGGCGACCACCGATGGGTTCGGCATCTACGCCGGCACCAAACATCCTGAGGCGGCCTGGGAACTGCTGAAGTTCCTGATCAGCCCCGAGTACGGGAAGGCCATGGCCCGCGCCCACCTGCTCCAGCCGGCGCGGGCTTCGCTGGTCGACGAGTGGGTACGGATTGTCCAGGAGCAGTACCCGGCCAAGACCAAAGACATGGATCTCAAGGTGTTCGGGGAGGGCCATGTCTTGGGCTACTCGGTGACCGCAGAGATCTTTGCCAATATGACCGAGGCGCGGCGCCTGGCTCAAGCCGCCTGGTCCAAGATCTTCACCCTGGGACAGGCCCAGGTCGGCATCATGCAGAGCGTGTCGGCTCAAATCGAGGAAGCGCAACCAGCCGGCGCCTAGGAGAAGCTATGCAAGCCAAGACCGGCTGGAGAAGGTGGAACAGCCGCTGGATAGCCCGGGCGCTCCTGGTGGCGTTGCTTCCCCTGGCCACGGCAGTAGTTATCATGCACAGAGCCTACGCACAGACGGCCTCGAGTCTGGTCGTCGAGCGCAACCAGCAGCTGGCCTATCTTTCCGCTGCGCGTCTCGAGGACGAGCTTCTCAGCATTTCCGAGGTGCTCTCCACACTCTCGCGCACGCCAGAGATCTACCGGCGGAACGTGGCCGGCCAGAGCGAGGCACTCCAGGACGCCAGCTACCGCCTGGCTGCCTTCGACGGAGGCGTCGTGCTTCTGGACAGCTTCGGGATAGTTCGGGTGACTGTGCCGGAGCGCCCGGAAATCCTGCGGCAGGACTGGTCAGAGCAGCGGCTATTCCAGGAGATGCTCGCGTCGTCGGACATAGCCTTCTCCGACGGCGTCAACGAGGGGCCGGATGGCTCGATGGTCACGATGGTCGGCGTCCCGATTCGCAATGAGAAGGGCGAGTTTGTGGGGGTTTTGGTCGGCATGTTTGACCTGGGCAAATCGAAGGTCAATACCCTCTACGCCAGCATCGTGCGCCTGCGCATCGGCCAGAGCGGAACCACCTATCTCATCGACAGCAACGGCAAGGTCCTCTATGATTCCAACTACGCCGAGCTCGGTGAGACCTTCGACACCCGAACTTTGCCGGCGGGATCCTTCCTCGGCAGTGGAGGAGCCGGACGAACTCGCGACTCCAACGAGCATGACGTCGTGGTTGCCTATGCTCCAGTGCCTCTGACCGGCTGGACCCTGATCACCGAGGACGACTGGTCGGTGGTGACACGCCCCACCCGGCGCTATTCCAACGCCCTGCTGGCCCTGCTGGCGGTGGGGATGGTGATCCCCGCCGCCGGCCTGGGGCTGTTTGTGCACCAGCGCCAGGCCGAAATGCACGAACAGGAGCGGCTCCACCAGGCGACGCGGGTGGCCGGCCTGGTTCAGCAGGCGCTCCTTCCCAGGCACGTGCCCCTGCTCCTGGGATGGAACCTGACCGTTCACCACCAGCCTGCCAGCACGATGGGCGGGGACTTCTACGACTACCTGATACTGCCGGACGGGCACCTGGTGCTCACGGTGGGGGATGTCGCCGACACCAGTGTGCAGGCTGCGGTCGTGGCTGCCACGACAAGGGCGGCATTGCGTGCCGCAGCTTACAATGCCCTGGCACCCTGCGCAGCCCTGGCCCAGGCCTGTCGGCTGCTATGCCCGGAAATGCAGGCTGGCAAGGGGGTAACCTGCCTGTATGCCATGCTGGACCCATCCAGTGGACGGCTGGAGTCCGCGAATGCCGGCTATGCCGTTGCCCACTTCCCTGGCAAGGCCGATGAGGGCCAGGTGAGCAGGGCGGGCCAGCCCCTGGGCCTGGTGCTGGGATCGCAGTACGAGCAGTGCCAGGTGACCATCGGTCCGGGCCAGTTCCTGCTGCTGGTCACCGACGGATTGATCGGCGCGCACAACTTGCAGGGCGAGCCCTTCGGAAGCCAGCGCCTGGAAGCGATCCTGGACCAGCCCGCTAGTTCGGGTCGTGAGGTGGTCGACGCCATCCTGGCCGAACTCACAGCGTTTGTGGGTGCTAAGTGGCAGCAAGAGGACGATATTACGCTGGTGGTTCTGGAACGCGCTGCGGAGCGGCCACCGGCCTGATCGGCAGGCCGGGGCCCCTGGCCGGACGGCCCCGGCAGTTGCCCATCGCCTGCGCCAGGCGCTGGAAGGAGTGGGAGCTTGGAAGCTCAAGCATCAGAGACTGTGCGTCCTTATGAACAGCTGAGCCGGCTGCTGGTGCTCACGGCCTTTGTGGTGGCATTCGCAGCGGCTGTCGCAGCTCCTGCGCTGGCCCTGTCCTGGAGCCATCGCTCCTTCCCTGGCTTTCTGGTGGAGCAGACACTGGTAGTGACCAGTACGACGGGAAGCGACTGGGCTGGAGAGCAGGCCGGGATACAGCACCCGCAGCAGGTGACCCGTATCGGCGGGCGCGCAGTAGCGACCCCTGCCGAGTACCACGCGGTGCTCTCTGCGTACCAGCCCGGCCAGCAAGTGGCTGTCCTGACCAAAGCGCCCGACCAATCCTCGCGGCTCTTTCCCTTCGTTACCTTGAAGGAATTCCCCCGCAAGGACTTGGTAAGCCTCTTCTGGCTGCCGTATCTGGTGGGGCTGGTTTACCTGGGAATCGGCGTGTGGATCTACCTGGCCAAGGGCCAGACGCGGCCGGGCCGAGCCCTGGCTTTCTTCTGTATCAACACCGCACTGGTCTGCCTCCTCCTATTCGATCTGAGCACGACCCATGCTCTTTCTGCCCTATGGACGACCGCGATCGCGCTCACGGGTGGGGCATTGATCAGCCTGGCGATGCGCTTTCCAGAGGAATGGACGGTGGTGAAGCGCCGGGTGTGGCTGCTGGCCTTGCCCTATGGCATTTCCCTTGCCCTGGCGGCCTGGGGGCTCGTGGTTCTGAACAGCCCGGCGCGGCCCTGGGCCTACATTACCGCCTGGGCAGCCAGCTATCGGTACGACGCCATCGCGGTCCTGTTGTTCCTGGGCGTGATGTGGCACCGTGCTCGCGCTGGCAACTCCATTGTAGCGCGCAGGCAAGCGCGCGTCGTGCTCCTGGGGAGTTTTATCGCGTTTATTCCAGTGACCCTCTGGTTTGTCACCCCGGTCTTTGGACTCTCGCTGCCGTTCAAGGGCCTGCTGTTTCTACCAGGGCTGCTGATCTTCCCTGTGGCGGTGACAGTGGCCATCCTCCGCTATCGGCTTTCGGAGGCCGACACCCTGGTGACCAGGACCGTGGTCTACGGAGCCCTCTCGGCCATCCTGGTCGGGGTATTCGCTGCCGCCCGTGGCCTGACGCAGAGGATGTTTGTGGCCTTCACCGGCGAGGAGAGCGACGCCGCGATTGTCATCACGACCCTGGTCGTTGTCGCAGCCTTCACCCCCTTGAAGAGCCGTGTGGAGAAATTCGTGGAGGCCCGCTTCCGGCAGGCACCCGATAGCACCCGTGACCTCAAGCTCTTTGGCCAGCAGGTCCAGGCGTTCACGCGCATGAGCGATGCAGAGCTACTCACCAGGCGGCTCCTGGACGAGGCCGTGGTCGCGCTCAAGGCCCAATCCGGGGCCATGAGCCTGGTGGTGGACGGCAATACGCAGGCCTTCCAGGCTTCAGGCCGCTGGACAGGGGAGGCCTGGCTGAGCATGCCGCTGGAATACATGGGCATGCGCTTTGGCATGTTGTTCCTGGGTCCTCGACAAAACCACGGGCAGTACAGCCGCGAGGAGTTCGAAACCCTGACCCAGGTCGCGCAGGAAGTGGCGCGCGCGGTCCGCCTCGACATGGCGGTGCACGCCCTGCTAGGTGGTCCGAGCGTGCTTACGCAGGTGCCTTCCGGCCCTGGCCAAGCCCCGGAGTCCGGCGATGAATCCATCCGGCCTAGCCAGCCACAGGCCAGATCTGTCACCACCGGCCAGCTGGGCACTTGCCCTGACCCAGGTGAGCAGGCGCGCGAGGATACCCGGACCCAAGCTCAAGGGCCGGAAATGAGGCTCGCCTCGCGCATGGAGAAGCAAGCCTCGGTACTGGTTGTGGCCAGGCCCGGTCGGCTGCGGGACGGCTGGCGGGCGCTGCTCCTGTCGATGCCGCAAATCGAGACAGCATCTACGGCGGACGACACCGCGACAGCCCTGCGCCTCGCCCGGACCCAGGAGCCGGAACTGGTGCTGCTGGACGTCGAACCCTTCGGCGACGATGCCTGGACACTGCTGGAGCAGATCAAGGCGGAACTGCCCCGTTGCCTCTGCATTGTGCTGGCCGGCGACACCCAGGAATTGCGGGTTGCGCAATCCACCGGCGCCAGTGCCGCGCTGGTCAAGGGATTCCCGGCGGCAAGGCTGTTCGAGACTGTCAACCAGCTGCTACCCGGGTATTAGCCGGAAGCGGATAGGGTTGAAGACCAGGGAGACAAGCGAAACATGATTGGCCGAATCTGG
>JAULUH010000374.1:0-11848 GCA_032111745.1 Anaerolineae bacterium
GGTGATGCCGATGGCGGCCAGATCAGACGCGGAGAGCCCAGCCTGCTTGAGGGCCTTGTCCATAACGTCCTGGGTGCGGGCCCAAACCTCCATGGCATCATGCTCTACCCAGCCAGCCTGGGGATAGATCTGCTCGTGTTCCATCTGGCTGAGCCCGACCACGCCACCGGCGTGGTCGAAGATCATGAAGCGGGTACTGGTGGTACCCTGGTCAACTGCGCCTACGTACTTCGTCATTGTTCGAACTCCTTTGTTCAGAGTGTTCAGGCGACAAGCGCCTGTGATCGGACGGAATGATGGTTATGCTGCTCGCGACAGCTTAGCTGGGATCGGCGATCTTCCCCAGCGAGTCGGCGGCGCAGCGCAGCATGAGATAGGAGGAGGTTGCGCCGGGGTCCTGATGGCCGATGCTGCGCTCGCCCAGGTAGCTGGCGCGTCCCTTGGTGGCGAGCATGGGGATGGTGTCCTTCATGCCCTGCTCGGCGGCGGCAGCGCCAGCCTCGAGGATATGTTGGACATCGGCGCCCTGCTCGAGCTGTCCGCGCATGGCCTGGCAGGCGGGGGTGAGGGCGTCGACCATGGTCTTCTCGCCGGTGGTGGCTTTGCCGCGCTGCTGGACGCCGGCCAGCCCGGCCTCGAACATGGCGACCAGGTCGGCGGGAGACACCTCGCTCTTGCCGTCCACGGTCATGCCGGCGCGCATGAAAAAGGTGCCGTAGAGGGGGCCGCCAGCGCCGCCGACGGTAGAGACGAGAGTCATGCCGGCGGTCTTGAGAATGCTGCCGACGTCCTTACCGGCCAGGCCGGCGAGCTTATCGACCACGGCATTGAAGCCGCGATCCATGTTGGCACCATGGTCGGCGTCGCCGATGGGCGAGTCCAGGCGGGTCAGGTAGTCCTTGTTCTCGCCCAGAACCTGGCGGTAGCAGCGCAGCCAGGCCATAATGTCGTCGCTAGTGATCAAGAGTCACCTCTCCAGGGCATCGTCGCAGGCCAGCAGAACATTGGCGCCGTTCACCGATGGCTGGGCGCAATGCGCTTGCTAGACACCCCAGCGGAGGCCGGGGGTCTTGACTGGCGCGTCCCACAGGCGCAGGAGCTCGTCGTCGGCCTTGAGCAGGGTGATGGAACAGCCAGCCATCTCCAGCGACGTGATGTAATCGCCGATCAGGTTACGGGCAACCTGGACGCCGTGCTTCTCACAGACTTCGACCAGCTTGCGGTAGACGATGTAGAGCTCGATGAGGGGCGTGCCGCCCATGCCGTTGACCATGGCGATGACCTTATCGCCCTTCTGGAAGGGCAGGTCTTTGAGGATGGGCTCGGCCAGCATCTCGGCGATCTCGTCGGCCGGCTTCAGCTTCATGCGGGTGCGGCCGGGCTCGCCGTGGATGCCGATGCCGATCTCCATCTCGTCTTCGCCGAGGTCGAAGGTAGGCTTGCCGGCGTGGGGGACGGTGCAGGAGGTCAGGGCCATGCCCATGCTGCGGCCCCAGCCGTTGACCTTGCGGCAGAGCTCGGCGACCTGGGCCAGGCTCTGGCCCTCCTCGGCCGCGGCGCCGCAGATCTTCTCGGCGAGGACGGTGGTGCCGACGCCGCGCCGGCCGGCGGTATAGAGGCTGTCCTGGACGGCGACGTCGTCGTCGATGACCACGCTCTCGACCTCAATGCCCTCGGCCTGGGCCAGCTCGGCGGCCATCTCGAAATTGAGGATGTCGCCGGTGTAGTTCTTGACGATATGCAGAACGCCGGCGCCGCCGTCGACGGCCTTGGTGGCTTCCAGCATCTGGTCGGGGGTGGGCGACGTGAAGACGGCACCGGGACAGGCGGCATCAAGCATGCCCATGCCGACGAAGCCGCCGTGCATGGGCTCATGGCCGCTGCCGCCGCCGGAGATCACGGCCACCTTGCCCTTTACTGGGGCATCGGCACGCACGACGAAGTTGGGGTCGTAGTGGACCTTGACCAGGTCTGGGTGGGCCAGGGCCACCCCCTGCAGCTCCTCCTTCACAACATCTTCGGGCTTGTTGATCAACTTCTTCATCTTAGACTACTCCTTGCCTCGCAACATGTGGACTTGGGGTGGGACCGGGGGCCAGGCTGGCCCCCGGTCCACACAACACGCCGGCCAATGGCCGGCGATGAGGAAGCGGGCGCCAGTTTAGAAGACTGCACTCCAAACGAACGCACCCAGCACGCCACCGATCAACGGAGCCACGATCGGAATCCAGCCGTAGCCCCAGTCGGAGCTGCCCTTGCCGGGGATGGGGAGGATCATATGGGCGATGCGGGGGCCGGCATCACGGGCCGGGTTGATGGCATAGCCCGTGGGGCCGCCCAGGGAGAGGCCGATGCCCCAGACCAGGGCGCCGACCAGGTAGGGGCCGAGGCCAGCAGCCGGGCTACCGGCGGTAGCCCCGCTGAAGATAGCACCCACGCCGATGAGCAGGACCATGGTCGCCAGGAGCTCGGTGATGAAGTTCCAGGCCGTGTTGCGGATAGCGGGGCCAGTGCTAAAGACAGCCAGCTTGCCGCCCGCCTCGACGGTGGGGGCCCAGTGGTTGAAGTACATGAGCCACACGATGACGGCGCCCAGGAACGCACCGATGACCTGGGCTACCATGGTGAGGATGGCCTCCACGGGGGTGTAGACGCCCAGCGCAAGCCACTTACCAGCAGTCACGGCAGGATTGATGTCAGCCTGGGGGGCACCGGCGGAGATGGCGACGAAGACGCCCACCATCACCGCCATAGCCCAGCCGGTGGCTATGACAATCCAGCCTGAGCTGTTTCCTTTGGTCTTGGCGAGCACGACGTTGGCCACAACGCCGTCACCCAAGATGATCAGGAACATCGTTCCCAAGAGTTCGCCCAACAAGTTCGAAGGCATGTCCATTCCTCCTTGAATGTGCACGAGATCAAGCGATCGATTGAACAGAGACTGAGACGCACATCGGCCCGCAGCGGGCTGGATGTCCCGGGAGGCGTGTGAGAGTTAGGGTTGCCATCACCTCCTTTCCAGGCTGGACAAACAAAGGACACCTATCAAACCCGACAGGTGCCGTACTCATGATGTCCTACGATGACGGTACTTCTCGCGAGGCCAGGACATTCGCGGCCGGCTGGAGGCGCCGGCCTACCAAGCCGGCATCCGCCCAAGGTCCGACCAGAAAGGCTGCCGCCAGGGCCGGAATGTGCTGCGCACTCATGAAGGCAGTGTAGCATGAATAACCAATCGTGGCAAGCGCATGAATCGCGCCGCCAACAGGGTGACGAAGGGACATGCTGGTAGCTTTCATGCGCGCACACGTGCACACGTCACATCAGCCAGTTTAGCTCAAAACGACCTTACTGTCTATGACGCAGATCATATTCAGGCGCCAGAAAATTCCCATACTTGCCCCGGGGCTGGCATTGCACTATACTAAAAGCCATGAAACCTATAACGCCGAGACAGAACCGTGGTGACCTGCTGGACCGGCTGGTCGTGGTGATCCTGGCGGGAGGCAGCGGCACACGGCTATGGCCACGCAGCCGGCAGGCCCTGCCGAAGCAGTTCCTCGATCTGACGGGCCAGGGCACCATGTTACAGGAGACCTTTCAGCGGCTCACACCGCTAGTGCCGCCGGAGCGGATCTTCGTGATCACCAACGCCGGCTACGTCGACCTGGCACGACGGCAGGTGCCGGAGCTGCCCTCGGGACATGTGATCGGGGAACCGGTGCCGCGCGGGACGGCCGCGGCGGTGGGGCTGGGCGCGATTTATGCCGGCCATGCCCGGCCCGGCGCCATCATGGCCTCGGTGCATGCCGACCACCTCATCCTCAAGCCAGAGCAGCTGCGCGCGGCGCTGGAGGTCGCGGCGGAGGTGGCCGAGCGGGGACCGCTGGTGACCCTGGGGATCGAGCCCACCTTTGCCCACACCGGGCTGGGCTACATCGAGCACGGCGAGGCGCTGGCGCCGGCCGGAGAGCACCGGGTGTACCGGGTCGCACGTTTCGTGGAGAAGCCGGACCTGGCCACGGCGCAGCGCTTCGTGGCCGACGGGCGGCACAGCTGGAACTCGGGGCTGTTCACCTGGCGGGTGGACAGGATCATGAAGGAGTTCGCACGGCACATGCCGGAGCTGCATGCCGGTTTGGTGGAGATGGCCGGGGCTATGGGCAGCCCGGGGGCAGAGGAGGCACTGCAGCGGGTGTTTCCGACCCTACCCAACCAGACCATCGACTATGGGATCATGGAGCGGGCGGCGGACATCGCAGTGGTGCCGGTGGATATCGGCTGGACCGACATCGGCAGCTGGGCCACGCTGCTGGAGGTCCTGGAGCCAGATGAGGGGGGCAACGTGGTGCGGGGCCAGGGCACGGCGGTGGCCGTCGACACCCGGGACAGCCTGATCTATACCACGGCAGGACGTCTCGTTGCGACGGTGGGGATCAAGGACCTGGTGATCGTCGACACCGAGGACGCCATCTTGATCTGCCCGAAGGATCGGGCGCAGGATGTGCGCCAGATCGTCGACGACCTCAAGGGGAGCGATCGCGGGGCCTACCTGGTAGACACCGTTCCCCTGAACAAGTGAAGATGCGCCTAAACTGATTCCACGATGCAATCCGCAGTCGCCAAACCGGGGACCATGTAGATTTCACCCTGGACTCAGTTTAGGAGGTGGGTGGCGGGGTGCGGGGCACAGGCCAGATCACGCGAGTGCCACGACTGGGCGGGGACGGAGCCCCGCACCCTACGAGGGGATGGGGGTTTTGGTGCAGTGGGCGACGAGGGGATGGGGGTCTTGGTGCAGCTGTACTGATTCCACGATGCAATCCGCAGTCGCCAACCAGGGAACCATGTAGATTTCACCCTGGACTCAGTTTAGACTGGTCCAATCTCGGAAGACTGGACCAGTCTCTTTGCAGCTACAAGGCGCGCGAGGCTACATCATCCTGTTCGGCGGCGCATTGGGCGCAATGCCGGCCATCGGGGAGCTGGACCATGTGCTTGGTACAGACGGCAAACACCTCCATGCGCTGGCCCAGGGGAAAGCGCTTGCGGATGGTGCCCTCCAGGGCCAGGTGCAGGCAGTCGGTCTGGCGGAGGATATCGGGCACCGGGCAGGAGTCGCAGATATTGCGCTCCCAGCGCAGGGAGTCACGGCTCTTGGGAAGGCGGCACTCGAGGGTCTCCCGGCCGCGGTAGTAATCTTCATAGTAGAAGCGGCAATTGGGGCGGGGTTTGTTGGACATGATGGCTCAATTGTCTAGGGTAGCCAGTCACAGGATGACCAGGATCACGCCCACGAGGGTGATCAAGGCCCCGGCGACTTCGTTGGCCTGCGGTATCTCACCCAGGAGCAGCGCGCCGAGCAGGATGCCCAGGGTGACCTCCTGGGTAGCGATGATATTGACCGTGGTGGCGTGGGTAAGGCGCAGGCCGGCGTTATAGAGAGTGTGGCCAAAGCCCAGGGGGAAGATGCCCAGGGCGATAACGGCCAGGACGGGGACGAGGGCCAGGGCGGCGGGATCGAAGGTGGCGATAGCGGCGGGCATGGCCCAGAGGGCAGCCAGGCCGTAGACCAGCACGGCGTAGGTGAACAGGGGATAGCGAGAACGCTGGCTGCGGCCGGCAACGGAGTAGAGGCCAAAGGTAATGGCAGACACGAGGGCCAGCAGGTCACCCCAGGCCATGCGGGCGTTCCAGCGTGGCTCGAAGCCGGCCAGGACGGCGATACCGGCTACGGCAACCAGGACGCCGATCCATTTGCGACCGGTGATGGACTCTTTGAGGAACCAGGCCGAAAATAGGGTGACGAAGATGGGAGCGGTATAGACGATGGCGAGGGAGTGGGCAATGGTGGTGAAGCTGAGGGAGGCGACGTAGGAGAGGAAATGCACGGCGGCGATGAGGCCGAAGGCGGCGAAGAGGGGCCAGTCCTGGCGGGCGACCCGCGGTGTCTCGCCGCGCAGGCGCATGAGGGCCAGGATCAAGATGGCGGCCACAGCCAGGCGGCCGGCGGTCTTGACGTAGGGGCTCAAGGGGTCAGCCCAGCGGACCAGGACGGGGCTGGTGGAGAAGAAGAAGACAGCGACGGTGGCGTAGAGCAGGCCACGGCGGGCGTCGCCCGGCATGGGCTCTGGCGCGGCGCCCTCGGAGCCGGGCGCCGCCGGGGCAACTGGCTGAGAGGTCAAGGGTTCAGTTGGTGAGGGGTGGGGCAAAGGTTAGGAAGAGCCCCAGGGCCATGCTGAGGACGATGAGGATGCTAATGACGATAAACAGCGTCTGGCGCCAGTCTCGTCGTTTGCCGCGCTGGTTGTTTCTGGCCATAGAGAAGGACTCCTTGCAAGCTTGAAATCGCCCGCAATTATAGCACAGGTGCGAGAAAAGGCCATCACGGGGAGAGCAGGAATGGGCGCCGGAGAGGGAACCGCAGAGACGCAGAGAACGCAAAGGGGGAAACCAGGACCGGAAGAGTCCGGAGGGGAACCTAATCTGAGGCTTGGAGCAATTGACATCGGTGGTGCGCTATGGTATGATTCTGCTGGCAAGCGAGAGCGCCGAACCGATGGTGTTTGGCGCTTCTTCTTTGGGCAAGTTCATTGAGCGAGCAAGCTGTGCGGAGCGGCGCAGCCCTAGCAAGGCGAGGAGAAGGTGACGACATGAATGCGATCTCGACCACGGCGTCGATCATGGAGCAGTGGCAGGCCCAGGCCCTGGAGACGCGGCAGCGCGTTTGGGGCGACGTGCCAGACGAGAAATGGAACGACTGGCGCTGGCAGCTGAGCAACCGGTTGAACTCGCTGGAGGAGCTGGCACGGGTCATCGAGCTGACGGAGGAGGAGCGCGAGGGGTTGGGGGCGCCGGACAAGTTCCGCGTGGACATCACGCCCTATTTCGCCACCTTGGTGGATCCCTACGATCCGCACTGCCCGGTACGCAAGCAGGTGCTGCCGCTGGGCCGGGAGCTGCGGGCCTTCACGTCGATGATGGAGGATTCGCTGGCCGAAGACGCGCATTCGCCGGTGCCGGGGCTGGTCCATCGCTATCCGGACCGGGTATTGATGCTGGTGACCACGCAGTGTGCCAGCTACTGCCGTTACTGCACCCGCAGCCGGATCGTGGGGGATGCGGCGGCGAATTTCAGCCGCCAGGAACACCAGGCGCAGATCGACTATATCAAGGCCACGCCCCAGGTACGTGACGTACTGTTGAGCGGTGGCGATCCGCTGACGATGACGCCGAAGGTGCTGGGCAGGTTGTTGGAGGATCTGCGGGCGATCCCGCACGTGGAGATCATTCGCATTGGCAGCCGGGTGCCGGTCTTTCTGCCGCAGCGCATCGATCAGGAGTTCTGTGAGATGATCCGCAAGGTGCACCCCATGTGGATCAACATCCACGTGAACCACCCCAAGGAGATCACGCCGGAGTTGAGGGAGGCCTGTGCGCGGCTGGCCGATGCAGGGGTGCCGCTGGGCAACCAGAGCGTGCTGCTGGCAGGGGTGAACGACTCGGTACACATCCAGCGCATGCTGGTACACGAGTTGGTGAAGATGCGGGTGCGGCCGTACTACCTCTACCAATGCGACCTGGTGGAGGGGGCCGGGCATTTCCGCACCAGCGTGGCCAGGGGGATCGAGATCATCGAAGGACTGCGAGGGCACACCAGCGGCTATGCGGTGCCCACCTATGTAGTGGACGGCCCAGGCGGCGGCGGAAAGATCCCGGTGATGCCCAACTATGTGGTGAGCGTGGCCCCTGGCAAGGTGGTCTTGCGCAACTACGAGGGTTTCATCACGACCTACGCCGAGCCCATGGACTATGATCCCCTGGAGATCAGGTACCTGGAGCAGCAGATCCCGCGGCGGCCGGAGCCGGGGCAGGAGGGGGTGAGCAATCTGCTGGAGGGGCGGCAGATGGCGATACGGCCGTTGACCTTTGATGCCACCCATGCGCGGGGCGGCGAGATGCATCGCCTGCGGGCGGATGCGGGCAAGTGGCAGCCCTTCCTGGTGGGCGAAACCGTGGAAGGGCAGGCGACCGGCGAGCGCAAGGCCATCGACGGCCCTGAGCCGGAGAGCGGCGACTGATCGAGCACTACGGGAGCACACGATGCGCGTGGCACTGCTGGCGAACCTGAAGAAGAACGCACCGACATGGCCGGGGATATCGCCCGACCAGTGGGACGACCTGGACTCCGAGGAGACCATCGAGGCGATCCTGAATGGCCTGAGGCAGGGTGGCCACGAGGCGGAGTTCCTGGAGGCGGACCTGACGCTGGCGGAGGAGCTGCCGAAGTTCAAGCCGGACATCTGCTTCAACATTGCCGAAAGCCATTGGGGAGACAGCCGGGAGTCCCAGGTGCCAGCGCTGTTGGAGATGCTGCGGATCCCCTACACGGGTTCCCGGGTATTGTCGCTGGCGCTGGCCCTGGACAAGGCGATGACCAAGCGGATATTGCGCTTCCACGAGTTACCGACGCCTCCGTTTCAAACCTTCGAGCGCGTGGACGAGCCGTTGGACGACGACATGCAGTTCCCCATGTTCGTCAAGCCCAGCCGTGAGGGCACAGGGATGGGGGTAAGCGCCAAGTCGATCGTGCACAACGAGCTGGAGCTGCGGCGCCAGCTGAGGGAGATCACTGCGCGCTACAACCAGCCGGCGCTGGTGGAGCATTACATAGACGGCCGCGAGATCACCGTGGGGGTGGTGGGCAACCTGCGGACGCCGGTAGCCAGGCGCGTGCCTGGGGATGAGGATGCGCCGCGCATCCTGAAGGGGCTACACTTCTTGCCGCCGCTGGAGGTGGACCTGGCGCGCTATCCGGAGGAGGAAGCGGGGCTGTACACGGGGCGCGTCAAGACGGAGCTGGCCGACGACTTCTATTTCCTGTGCCCGGCGGCCTTGCCGGAGGAGCTGCTGGAGGATATCAACTGGTATGCGGCGGCGGCATTTCGCGTCCTGGATTGCCGCGATGTGGCGCGCGTGGACTTTCGCCTGGATCGCCACGATAACGACAAGCCGTACATCCTGGAGATCAACCCGCTGCCGGGGCTGAACCCCCGCATCAGCGACCTGGTGATCGAGGCCCGGGCGGAGGGGGTGAGCCATGCGGAGCTGATCAACAGCATATTGCTGTATGGGGCCAGCCGCCATGGGCTGCTGCCCCGGGGCATCGCGCTGGAGTGGCCGGCGGTGCGACTGCCGGTGGGGGAGTAGGAGCGGGGGTTTGGACCACGATTGCGCGAAGGGCCTCGAAGGCGCGGAGCGCGAAGGGCACGAAGCGGAGCACACGGACGGGCACGGACGAACACAGACGGGCACGAACAGACACGGACGGCCACGGACACCGGGGGGTGCCTTGCCAAGGGCCGGTGCTACGATGGGTCTGGGAGGGATGACTCAGGAGGCAGCGGGTGTACCGGTGGGTGTCCATTGGTGGTGGGTGGTGCGGAGAAGGAACTTGGTGATCTCGGCGACGATGGAAGGCACCAGGATCAGGGGAATGAGCACGAGCCAGTCGTAGAGGGTAAGGGGCGCGGTACCGAAGATGTTCTGCAGGAAGGGGATGTAGAGAATCGCCAGCAGGATGGCCAGGGAGGAGAGGACTGCAATCTGCATGTATTTGTTGGAGAAGATGCCTACCTGCCAGATGTTGTAGTGCTCTGAGCGGGCGGTGTAGGCCCGGAGGAGCTCGGATATGGACAGGGTGACAAAGGCCATGGTCTGGGCGTGGAGGAGGCTGTCGGGGTAGCGACTGAGGCCGATGCGGAAGCCGATGAGCACAGTCACCATGATGGCGATGGCCTGGATGGCGATGCCCAGGATCATCTCCTGGTTGATCACCGGCTCGGCGGGGGGCCGCGGGGGCCGGTCCATGATGTCGAGGTCGCCCACCTCGAGGCCCAGGGCCAGGGCGGGGGCGCCGTCGGTGAGCAGATTGAGGATCAAGAGCTGGATGGCGGTGAGGGGGAGGGGCCAGCCCAGCAGGGTGGCGACGAAGATGACGAGGATTTCGCCCACATTGCAGGAGAGCAGGTAGAAAACGAATTTGCGGATGTTGGCGTAGATGACGCGGCCTTCCTCCACCGCGGACACGATGGAGGCGTAGTTGTCGTCGGTGAGCACCATGGCCGCGGTTTCCTTGCTGACGTCGGTGCCGGTGATGCCCATGGCGACGCCGATGTCGGCGCGCTTGAGGGCGGGGGCGTCGTTGACCCCGTCGCCGGTCATGGCCACGATGTGCCCGCGGCGGCGCATGGCCTCTACGATACGCACCTTATGCTGGGGGGATACCCGGGCGTAGACGTCGACGTCGTCCACGACGGCGGCGAAGTGGTCGTCGTCCAGGGCGTCCAGCTCGGCGCCGGTGAGCACCTGGCCGGCCGGCCGCAGCAGGTCGATATCGCGGGCGATGGCCTCGGCGGTGTTGCGGTAGTCGCCGGTGATCATCACCGTCTTGATGCCGGCCTGGCGGGCGGTGGCGATGGCAGGCTTGACCTCGGGGCGCGGGGGATCGATCATGCCGCTCAGGCCGACAAACACCAGGTCCTTTTCCACTGCTTGCGCCGAGAGCTCGCCGGCGGGGGGCAGACTCGTCATGGGCTTAACGGCTGCCGCAAGCACGCGCAGCGCGTTGGATCCCATCGTCGCGTTGGTGTCCAGAACTCGCTGGCGGTCCGCTGGAGAGAGGGGCACGGCCCGCCCATGGTGGAACACATGGGTACACAGATCGAGCACCAGGTCAGGTGCACCCTTAACCAGGGCCAGATACGGTGCAGATTCAATACCCTCTGCCAGGCCGAGCTGGGCGGGCGCCAGAGCCGTCCCCTGCACGTCGTAGACAGTGGTCATGCGCTTGCGCTCGGAGTCGAAGGGGATCTCGGCCACCCGTTCGGGCTGGTTGCCGTCGCCGTTGCGCCAGAAGCCGGCCTTGGCCGCAGCCACCACCAGGGCGCCTTCCGTGGGATCGCCGACGATGCGCCAGCTGCGGCGGCCCGCCTCGGTGCCACTGGTTTCGATATAGGCGTCGCTGCACAGCAGGCCCGCCTGCAGGAGCAAGCTCAGCCCGGGATAGTCGGCCACACGCACCACCTGGTTGCCATCACTGTACTCGCCCTCGGGCTGGTAGCCCTCGCCACTGACTGTGAGGTGGGCCTCTGGCGTCCACACCTGGGTGACCGTCATGGCGTTTTGAGTCAGGGTGCCGGTCTTGTCGGAGCAAATGGCAGTAGCCGAGCCCAGGGCCTCCACAGCGGGTAAGCGGCGGAGTAGCGCATGGCGCTGCACCATGCGCTGCATGCCCAGGGCCAGGCAGATGGTCACCACGGCTGGCAATCCCTCGGGCACGGCCGCAATAGCCAGGCTGACCGCCACGATGAACATGTCGAGGATACCCTCCCACAAAGTCATGCCGGGGATGGGGTTGAGCATGAAGCGGATCACGCCCACCAGGAACACCACCGCACACACGGCCAGCGCAGCGATGCCCAGGGTTTGTCCCAAGCGCTCCAGCTTGCGTTGCAGGGGGGTGGGCTCGGTCTCAAAGCTCTGGATCATCTCGGCGATGAGGCCGATTTGGGTGTGCATGCCGGTACTGGTGACCACGCCACGGCCGCGGCCGTAGCTGACCACGGTGCCCATGTAGGCGGTATTGCGGCGGTCGCCCAGGGGAATCTCGCGGTCGAGGACCACGTCGGCGTTCTTCGGCACGGGCTCGGATTCGCCGGTGAGGGAGGCCTCCTCCACCTTGAGGTTGACCGCCTCGAGGAGGCGGACGTCGGCAGGGATGTAGTTGCCGGCCTCCAGGAGCACGATATCGCCGGGGACCAGTTCGCCCGCGGGCACATTCGTCTGG
>JAULUH010000375.1:0-2966 GCA_032111745.1 Anaerolineae bacterium
GCTGGCCGCGGGCCAGGTCACTCTCACGGCCGCCCACCTGGCCCAGGGGGTAGCCGGCGGCATCCAGGCGCACCAGGCGGGCGCCGCCGGTGTCGGCCACGGCGATCTGGCCGCCAGCGCTCGCATGGAGCCCGCGCGGGCGGTAGAAGGCCTGCTCGGCGCCGAAGGCCGCCAGGAGCTCGCCCTCGGGGGTATAGCGCAGCAACTGCTGCGCGGCGGCGTCCAGGACCAGCACGGTGCCCGCCGGCTCCACGGCCAGGTCGACGGGCTCCTGCAGCCGGCCGGGGGCCTCGCCGGCCTCGCCAAAGGCCTGCACGAACTCGCCCTGGGAGTCCAGGCGGACGATGCGGGCGTTGGCGGTGTCGGCGACGAAGACGTCGCCGGTGGCCGGGCTGAGGGCCACCCCGCGGGGGGCGTTGAGCTGGGCCTCGCCGCTGCCGCAGCTGCCGTAGGCCCACAGGCGCTCGGCGGGAAGCTCCGCGAAGGCGGCGGACGGGCGGACGGGGGGCACGACGCCGGGCCCGGCGGTGGCCGCGCCCGGCACCTGGCCCGGGTCCAGGTCCGCCAGGGCGGGGTCCGCGGGGATCTGTGGCGGGGGTGGAAGGGCGAGGCCGGCGGGCACCGGCCCTTCGACAGGGATCAAGTACTGGCTATCGATCCAGGCCCGGTCCTGGCCGGGGGGTTGCCACCAGAGCTTCATGGCGCGGCTGCCGCCGGCCTCGAAGTAGCGCACCTCGAGATCATGGAAGCCCTGCTCCAGGGTGACCGTGCCGGAGCGGTCCTCGGCGCCGTGGCGGCCGCCGTTGTCGACCACCAGCTGGCCGTCGACGAGGACGAAGGAGCCGTCGTCGGAGAGGGTGCCGAGGGTGTAGGTCCCGGCCTGCGGCACCGCCAGCTTGCCCTGCCAGAGGATGCTGTAGGGAGCAGGCAGGCTACTGTGGGGGGCGACCAGGGGGTCGACGCGGACGAGGGTGGGGGGACCCAGCCAGTCGGCGTTGGGATAGATGGAGCTGAGAAGGCCCCGGTTGCCCAGCCGGAACACGGCCAGGTCCTCCCCGGCGACCACCCTCTGGGAGAAGCCGGGGCCGGACCAGGCCAGGCGCAGGCGGCCGGGGGCGACGCCGGGCTGCACCTCCAGGCGCAGGGGGTGCAGGCCGGCCGGCAGGGTGGCCTCCAGCGTGGCCTGGCCCCCCGCGGGCAGGTCCAGCCGGTGCTCCAGGCCGAGCTGCAGGGATGCGGCCGCGGCAGCCGCCGACAGGTCGAAGGCGTAGGTCCCGTCCTCAGGCACGACCAGGGTGCCCTCCCACAGCGCGAAGGCCGGGGGTCCGCCGGCCGGGCGAAGGGTATCCAGGTCGAGGTCCAGGCTGGGGGTCCAGGCCGTGGCCTCGGCCGCGGTGGCCGGGGGATAGCTGTTGTAGAACTGGCCCTCGATCCCCTCGACCGCGACCGCAGAGGCCGGCACACGGTACGAGGCAAACAGCGGCCGGGCGAAGCGGTCGCGGTGGATGGTGGCCGTGCCTGCGGGATACATCAGCTGCAGCAGCGAGAGGGTGGGCTGGTCGTCCGGCTCCAGGATGGTGACCAGGTCGCGGCCGGCGGCGCCGCCGAAGGGCAGGTCGGATAGGGGATCGAGGGCGCGGTAGGGCTGCTCCCGGGCCATCAGGCGCAGGGCCGAGTGATGCTCGTACTGGGGGCTGACCAGCACGGTGGCGCCGGGGGGGAGCCCGGCCAGGTAGCGGCCGATGGCGGACTCGCTGGGGCTGTAGGCGTTCCACACGTCCGGGTGGGGCGCCTGCACCTCGAAGTAGGTGCGGATGCTGCCCAGGCCAAGGAGGAACACGGCTGCGGCGACGCCGAGGCCGAACGCGCGGCGCCCGAACCCGCCCAGGGCAAGCTGCCAGGCCCGGAATAGCTGGTCGGCCACCAGGGCTACCAGCAGGTAGGCCAGGGGCAGCAGGCCGATGGTGCGGCGGGCACTGGGGGCCTCATGGGCCACCGAGAGCACGGCCAGGCTGGCCACGGCGACGAACCAGATGATGGTGAGCACGGGCACGGGATGGCCGCGCAGGAGATACCACAGGCTGTAGGCCAGGCCCAGGACCAGGGCCACGGCGGCCAGGGGGCCCAGCATGGGCGCGCCGGGCAGGTTATTGAGCGCGGCGCCGTCACCCTGCCAGTTGAACATAGTAAGAGTCTTGCGCAGGTTGTCGAGGATGGGCTGGAGCGAGCCGGCGGCCTCGACGTCGGGCAGGACGCTGATGTGGCCGATGCGGCTGGTGAAGACCGGCCAGTTCTGCACGGTGTAGATGCCCAGGGGCAGGAGAGCCAGCAGGGCAGCGGCGGCCAGGATGAGCATGCCCTGCAGGTCGTGGCGCAGGTGGGGGCGGTCGACCAGGAAGGTGCGCAGCGCCCAGAAGGCCAGGTAGGCGGCGACCAGGAAGGGGACCACGCGGAAGGCGGTGTAGGTGTTCAGGCCCAGGGCCAGGCAGACGCCGGCCAGGGCATAGTAGGGGCGGCGGCCGGTGCGCAGGCCGCGCAAGAGGGTGAACACCAGCAGCACCATGGCCAGGGGCTGCAGGATCAGCTCGTAGACGATGCGGCTGAAGGTGATATGCCAGCGGTCGGCGGCCAGCAGCGCAGTCGCGGTGAGGCCAGCCGCGCGGCCGTAGAGGTCGCGCGACAGGACGTAGAAGGCAGCCACGGTGGCCACCCCGGCCACGGCGGATACCATGCGCATCTCCGTGACGCCGATGCCCAAGAGGCGGAAGCCCAGGGCGATCAGGTAGGTAAAGAGGGTGGCCTGGCCCTCGTTGGTCTCGGCGTAGGGGGTGTAGGGCGCGCCGGCCAGCCACTTCAGGGCATCCAGGCCGTTGTTGCACTCGTCCGACTGGCAGCCGTTGGGGTAGACGTCCAGCTGGCTGAGGCGGGCGAAGGCGGCGACCAGGAGAATGGCGGCCAGGGCCAGG
>JAULUH010000376.1:0-2164 GCA_032111745.1 Anaerolineae bacterium
ACGGTGTGGCACACTCTCTAGGACCAAGAGGCTGGCACCGTTGAGGCCAGCTTCTACCTGGGGGAGGACGTCCAGGCTGATGGCACGCGCCGCGAGCGCCGGAGCGCCTATCTAGCGGTCGCGCTCGGCGGAGGTCGAGAGAGGGCACAAGCGTGGCGATAGAAAAGGTACTAGTTGGGGTAGCAGGAGCAGATTGACGGGGGCTTGCTGCTTTTCGGGGCCTTTGCCTGCGCAAAACTCTGTTCTTTGTACGTTTAATGAGATACATTCCATTGTTGAATCTGCCAGACTACTGAAGAGCGAAGTGGAGGATATCAGATCATGATCATCAAGCCGACCAAGCGGAACTGGCGGTGGTTGATTCTCATAGGCGCGTTGGCAGCCACGATCACTGGCTGCACTTACGTTCCCGCCACCCCGGTTCTCCCGACAGTGCCTCCTGTCGAGGCAAGCCTAACTGCACTGGCGGTTGTGGTCCAGCGCGTGCGGGGCCAGGATAGCACAAGTGTGCCCAAAGACGGCTCGGTGGACGTCCAGGTGGATGACCGCGTAGTAGTGCAGGATCAAGGCCGCGGTTTGATCACCTTCTCCGATCATCTACAGGTTGAGCTACTCAAAGGAACTGATGTCCTGATCCCAGTCGCTAGACTGGAACCCGATGGGTCCGTCTTCGTCACAATGCAGCAGGCTTATGGCCATAGCCATACCCAGGTAGACCAAGCGGCAGAAGCGCGCGTTGAGGTCGACACAGAATACGCGACTATCAAGGCCCTGGTCGACAATACTGACTTCGTCGTCTGTCACGCGCAGGAGCTCACCTGCGTGGCCGCACTCAGCGGCGAAGCCCAGGTGGAAGCCGGGGGCAAGGTAGTGACCGTCAGAGGGGGAGAAGCCACCTATATCTATCGGGGTGAGCCCCCACAGCCAGCAATCTGCGCTGATGTGGCCGCGGTGCAAGCCTGGCTGGGCGAAGCTCGCGGCGCCGAGACCCACGCTCCGCTGGGCAAGCTGGTGATGGGGTGGCCCCAGCAGCCTTGCCAGCAAGAGCAGCCTGCTGCTACCGAGGTGCCTACCGCCACCGCTCATCTGCCTTCAGCCACGGATATGGTCCAGATCAAGGGCGGCACCTATACGATTGGGCGCGCTGCTGTCGACGACAACCACGTTGCGCCACAGCAGATTCCTGTGCAAGAGTTCTGGATCGATCGTTATGAAGTCACCAACGCCCAATACCAGGCCTTCGTGGCAGACACGGGCCATCCGGCGCCACCCGGCGATCTGGGCACGGACAAGCAGCCCGTCCACGGAGTCACCTGGGAGGATGCTGCGACCTATTGTGCGTGGGTTGGCAAGCGCCTGCCTGGCGAAGCGGAGTGGGAGGTTGCTGCACGCGGCCCCGGAGTTGAGCCTCCTATCTATCCGTGGGGTTCGAATCCAGGGGTGGGCTCTACGTTTCCCTTCGACGCAACCTACGAGGTTGGGACCCAGCCCCTCAACCAGAGTCCCTTTGGAGTTCTCGACATGGCGGGCAACGTTTGGGAATGGGTAGGAAATCCCTACGCTCCCGTGCAGGAAGGTTATCAAGTGTTGCGCGGGGGCCGCTATGGCCTGATACGCGACTCGGCCTATCGTCAGCAGGCTCGACCTGACGACCAGAGCTTCATCGCCGTTGCTGGCCTGCGTTGTGCGGCTGATGAAGTCAAAGGAGAATAGACAATGCGAATCGCCCTCATCAAAGTCATGCCGGTTGTCATCTGCGCCTTGGTTGTGGCTGGGTGCGCTTCAGTAAGCCCGGCGCTGCCGACGACCGTCGAGCCCGCTACGGTGCAAACCCTCAACGCTACGACGCCTTCCGCGCCAGCCACAGAAGCCCCCGTGCCGTCAGCGCAGCCCATGCAGCCGCCGGCCCAACAGGAGCTAGCTCCTGCTGAAACACCGCAAGAGCATCTTCACTCCGAGCAGGATGACATCTTGTACGCCGACGAATTCACCGATCCTGGGAGCGGGTGGCCGAAGGCGACGATCGACAACTACTTTATTGGCTACCACGAGCCGGACTACTACCATGTGGACGTGCACGTGCCCAACGATTACGTGGCGGTGGCGTTGCCGGGGCAGAGCTTCGCCGATTTCACAGCTGAGGCGAAGGTCTTTGCCGACGAGG
>JAULUH010000377.1:0-2370 GCA_032111745.1 Anaerolineae bacterium
CCCCAACAGCTCCAGGTAACGCACGCGCAGGCTCTCGCCCAGGAGTCGCATCTGGCGCCCGCCGTTGTTGAAGTAGTACTCGCGCGTGACCTTCCAGCCGGTGGCGGCGAGCAGGTTGGCGATGGAATCGCCCAGCACGGCGCCCCAGGCATGGCCAATGGTCAAGGGGCCGGTGGGGTTGGCGCTGACGAACTCCACCTGGGCCAGGCGGCCCTGGCCGAGGTCAGAGCTGCCGAAGGACTCTGCGTTGTCCTGGATCACCGCCACCTGGCGGGCCAGCCAGGCGGAATCCAGGGTCAGGTTGACGAAGCCCGGCGGCGCCACATTCACCTGCGCCACGAACTCGGCAGGTGGCATGTGGGCGGCGATCTGCTGCGCAATTTGCAGGGGAGCCATTCTGGCCAGCCTGGCCGACTGCAAGGCCACGTTGGTGGCGTAGTCGCCATATTCTGAGTTCTTGGGGTGCTCGATCACCACCGGCGGCAGCTCGAAGGGGGGCAGGTCACCGGACTCCTGGGCCAGCCGGGTAGCCTCCTGGATGAGGGCGATGAGGTCGTCTCGAATCACGCTGCGGTGTTCTCCTCGCTACGGATGAAGGGTCTGAGGGTCAGCGATCACGGGCCCGGGCTGGCCGGGAGTTTCTCCATGTCGTACCAGTTTGGACCCACCTCGACGTCGACCTTGAGCGGCGCATCCAGCTCAAAAGCGCCTTCCATGATGCGCTTCACCAGGCTGGCGACCTGGTGCAGCTCGCCGTCAGGCACCTCCAAAACCAGCTCGTCATGCACCTGCAGCAGCATGCGGCTGTGCAGGCCCTGCTGGCGGAGGGCGGCGTGCAGCCGGATCATGGCGATCTTGAGGATATCGGCCGCGGTGCCCTGGATGGGGTGGTTGATGGCAGCCCGCTCGGCGGCCTGCTGCTCGGGCCGGCCGCCCCGCCCGCCGCTGAGCAGCCCGGGGAAATAGCGACGGCGGCCCAGCAGGGTCTCCACGTAGCCCTGGCGGCGGGCGGCCTGGATGGTCTCGTCCACATAGCGCCGGATGCCAGGGTAGGTCTGGAAATAGGCGTCCAGGAAGGCCTGGGCCTCCCCGCGGGTGAGCTCGGTGCGGCTGGCCAGGCCAAAGGCGCTGACGCCGTAGCTGGTGGCGAAGTTCACCATCTTGGCGATGGCGCGCTGGCTCGCGGTGACCTGCTCCGCGGGCACGTGGTAGATCTTGGCGGCCGTGCTGCGGTGGATGTCCTCGCCGCTGCGAAAGGCCTGCAACATGGCCTGGTCCTGCGAGATGTGGGCCAGGACGCGCAGCTCCACCTGGGAGTAGTCGGCCGCCAGCAGCTGGTGGCCAGGGGCGGCCACAAAGGCCCGCCGGATCTCGCGGCCCAGGTCCGAACGAATGGGGATGTTCTGCAGGTTGGGGTTGCTGCTGCTGATGCGCCCGGTCTCGGCGCCGGTCTGGTTGAAGTCGGTGTGGACGCGCCCGGTGGCCGGATTGACCATCTCGGGCAGCGCGTCGACGTAGGTGTTCAGGAGCTTGCTGATCAGGCGCTGGTCGAGGATCAACTCGACCACGGGATGGCGGCCCCGGAAGGACTCCAGCACCTCGGCGGCGGTGGAGAAGGTGCCGGCCTTGGTGCGTTTCAAGCCCTCGCTGGGCAGGCCCAGGGTGCCGAACAGCACATCGGAGAGTTGCTGGGTGGAGTTGATGTTGAAGCTATAGCCGACCAGGCGATGGATCTCCTGCTCGATCTCCATCAGCCGGCGCCGGAGCTGGGCGGACATCTGGCGCAGGTAGGGGACGTCCAGGCCGATGCCGGCCGATTGCATATCCACCAGCACCGGCACCAGCGGCATCTCCAGCCGGTGAAACAGGTCGCCGAGCGCCCGCTCCTGCAGCTCCCGGCGCAAGATGGGCACCAGCTGCCAGGTCATGTCGGTGTCGGCGGCGGCGTAGTGGCCGGCGTCGTCGATGGGCACGACGTCCATGGTGATCTGGTTTTTGCCCGTGCCGATCAGCCCGGTGATCGGGGTCATCTCCACCCCCAGGCGCTGCCAGGCCAGGTTCTTGAGGCCCAGGCTGCGGCTGGCGGGATCGACCAGCCACTCGGCGATCATGGTGTCGAAGAGGGGTCCGCCCACGGGGACGTCATAACGGCCGAGCACGGTAAGATCGTACTCGGCGTTGTGGGCTGCTTTCTCGGTGCGGCTGCCAGCCAGGACGGGCCGCAGGGCGGCCAGCACCTGGTCCAGAGGCAGCTGCCGGGCGGACTCGGCGCCGCGATGTCCCACAGGGATATAGACGGACGCGCCGGGTCCCCAGGCCAGGGCGATGCCGGCCAGCTCGGCCTGCAGCGCGTCGGTGGCAGTGGTCTCG
>JAULUH010000378.1:0-6043 GCA_032111745.1 Anaerolineae bacterium
CCGGGCCTTCAGGGGGTTTGTCTCCTCGACGAAAGCACAGTCTTTGAGAACGGGCTACCCCGAGCGAGCCTGCGCGCCACCGGCCAGGTTGCTCTGCATGGCTATGGCGACGGCCTCGGCCCGGCTGCTGGCGTGAAGCTTGGACAGGATATTGCTGACGTGGAACTTGGCGGTGGACTCGCTGATCACCAGGCGTTCGGCGATATCGGCATTGCTAAGCCCCTGGACCAGCAGGGCCAGCACCTCGCCTTCCCTGGGGGTCAGGTCCTGGCCGATCCTGGGCGCGGGGGCTTGCCGCAGCAGCGCCTGCGTTGCCTCCGGTGCCAGGATGGGCTGGCCGGCGTGCGCGGCCCGGATCGCGGCCGCCAGGTTGCTGGCGGAGATGTTCTTCAGCAGGTAGCTCATGGCGCCCGCCGACAGTGCGGCGCGGACCAGGTCGTCTTCGGGAAAACTGGTCAGGGCGATGACCTTGACCTCGGGATCGCGCTCCCGCATCAGCCGGATGGCCGCGACGCCGCTCATGCCAGGCATCACCAGGTCCATCAGCACGACGTCCGGCCGGGTTTCGGCGCACAGCGCCAGGGCCTGCTCGCCGCTACCGGCCTCGCCCACCAGCTCCAGGTCGTCGTGGGCCATGAGAAACAGGCGCAGCCCGCCGCGCACCACCGCATGATCGTCGACCACCAGCACTCGTATGGGTGTTGTTTCAGCCATTCTCGCTTACTCCCTGGCGCCGCGCCACGTGACGGCGACGCGCGCGCCGTGGCCCGGCTGGCTCTCAAGCCGCAACGTGGCGCCAACGGCTTCGGCGCGCTCCCGCATGATGCCCAGGCCGAGATGGTCCAGGGATACCTCGCCCAGCTCGAATCCGCGACCGTCGTCGCCGATGCACAAGGTGGCCTCTGTCACGGGCTGCTGGCCGGCGGCGGTCGCCAGCGCCTGGCAGTGCAGGCTCAGGCTGACCTGGCTGGCTTCGGCGTGTTTGGCCACGTTGTTCAGCGCCTCCTGGGCGATGCGAAAGAAGGCCAGGCGCACGCTGGCGGGCAGCTCGCAGGCCGCATCCACGTCCAACGCCACCGGTATGCGGGCCCGCCCCACGAAGGCCGCGGCAAGCTGGCCCAGCAGATCGTCCAGCCGGGCCTCCTGCAGCGCAGCGGGGCGTAGCTCCAGCAGCAGCATGCGCATCTCCGCCAGGGCGCCGTGCGTCAGCTCGCGCAGGTCCTCCAGCGCCCGCTCGCCTTCGGCCTGGTTGCGGCGCCAGATCGCCGGCAGCACCTCGGCAGTCAGGCTGGCCGAGAAGAGCACCTGGGTCACCGAATCGTGCAGGTCGTGGGCCAGGCGCCGGCGCTCAGACGCCGCGGCGGCCTGTTCCACCTGGGCGCGCAGCTGGGCATTGCGGATCGCCAGGGCGGCCTGATCGCCAAAAGCGACGGCCAGATCGACGTCCTCCTTGGAAAAGGTGCGCGGGGCCCGGTAGTACAGCGTGATGGCGCCGAACACCTCTTGCGCCGCCAGGGGGACGGCGATCAGCGCGCGATAGCGCGTGCCCAGGCGCTCCAGCAAAGCCCGTCGCTCCGGATCGAGCGGCAGGTCATCGCCGGGGGTCAAGGCGGCGACATCCGGCAGGGTCACCGGCCGGCGCTCCCGCACGGCCTGTCCGGTGACCGATTGGCCCACGGGGATGCGGGCCGCGGCCACGTAGCCGGGCTCCAGGCGCTGGGCCGCCTGGATCGTCAGCAATCCCTCCTCCGCCTGCAGCCGATAGATGGCCACGGCCTCGGCGTCCAGCACCAGGCTCGCCTCGGCCATGATGTGCTCCAGGATCGCCTCCAGCGGCTGGCCGGAGTTGAGCACCGCCAGCATCCGGCGCAGGCTGTCGGACACCTGCTGGCGCCGGGTTAACTCGTGAGTTCGGTCTTCCATGTGTTACTAATCTTATAGCATATTATAAAATTTGACAACTTCTCGCATTGGTTGTAAGCTATTTCACAATTCTTGGAGCCGAACCGTACTGAACCGCGCAAGAGGTTGCCATGGCCGACAAGCTACTGACCACCCGAGAGCTACAGGACCTGCTGCAGCTGGACCGCGTGACCATCTATCGCATGGTCAAGGATGGCGAGCTGCCGGCGCTGCGCGTAGGCGGCCAGTGGCGTTTTTCGGCGGAGGCCATCGACGGCTGGCTCCAGGCTCAACGCGGCGAGGCGCCGTCCCGGCTCGCCCGTCGCGAGACGCCACCTGATCTCAACGGCCTGCCGCTGGACGAGCTCATCCCGTTGGCGACCCTGCAGGCCATCCAGAACCAGTTCGCCGAGCTGGTGGGCGTGGCCGCCTTCATCACAGACCTGGAGGGCCAGCCGCTGGCGCCGTGCAGCCGGTGCAGCCGCTTCTGCCAGCTGATCCACAGCCGGCCCGAGGGCATGGCGGCCTGCCAGGCCTCCTGGCGCTCCATCGCCCAGCTCGACAAGGAGGGTGCGGCCATCCACGTCTGCCACGCCGGCATCCAATACGCCAGCGCGCCGGTCAGCGTCAACAACCGGCGCTTTGGCCTGGTCACCGCGGGCCAGTTCCTGACCGCAGCCCCAGACCCCGACGAGTTCCGCTCCCGCGCCCTGGCCACCGGCGAGCGCATCGGCGTCTCCGGCGAACGACTGGCCGCGGCCATGGACTCCATCGAGATCATCTCGCACGAAAGTGCCCTGCAGATCACCGCCCTGCTGCAGACCATCGCCAACGCCATCTCCAGCATCGGCTACCAGGGCTACCTGGCCCGCCAGACCCTGGACCAGATTGCCCGGCTTTCGTCGCAAGTGAGCGGTGATCACTGATCACCGCTCACCGCCGCGCACCGCCGGCGAGGGCGGCTTCTGGACGACCTTCGACTGGCCGTCGGCCGTGGCCCTGGGAGCGCAGGATGCCGGCCTGGTCGACTCGGGCGAGTTCGGTTTCGCCACGACCACCATGGCCTATCCCACGACCCACATGGTGCAACCCAAGGAGAACGCCTTGCAGTGTACCGATTGCCACGGCGACGATGGCCGCCTGGACTGGCAGGCCCTGGGCTATCAATATCCGCCCGGTGCGCCAGGTGGACCTGCAGGCCGCTTATGTGCAAACCCAACCCGCAGGCCGATGGTCTGTACGTCTGCGACCACAAACGCGCAGATCAGCTACTTCGGGCTGCTCAACGTGCTGTTGCCCTTCCAGATCATCACCGGCGCCCTGATGTGGGGCGTGCAGCAGTGGCCGCAGGTCGCCACCATGCTCGGCGGCCTGCCCTTCCTGGCCCCGCTGCACACGCATCCCAGCATAGGCAACGGCACCTCGACTCTCGAGAGGCCCAGGGAGCCCTGGTCCAGGTCTTGACACCGCCCCCTTTGTGTGTTATACTCTTGTATGCGCACACGTGTGCGCATCTCCTGTCCGGCATCCAACCCATCACCTTACGGAGGTTTTCGACGATGAAAGGCTTAGTACTGGACGCCCAGTGGAAGCCCAAGGCTGACTACGTGGTCAGCGACTGGGAGAAGCAGACCGGCAAGGCCGTCACCGGCAACAGCATCTGGTATAAACCCAAGCTCGAGGTGCGCGAGTGGCCTGATCCCGAGATCGGCCCCACCGACGTGCTGCTGGAGATCCAGGCCTGCGGCGTGTGCGGCTCGGACATGCACTTCTATGAGACCGACAGCCAGGACTATATCCTCTACCCCGGCCTGACGAAGTTCCCCACCATCCTCGGCCACGAGTTCTGTGGCAAGGTCGTGGACACCGGCAAGGACGTCAAGCTGGTCGAGAAGGGCGATTACGTCACGGTGGAGGAGATGATCTGGTGCGGCCGTTGCACCCCCTGCCGCAACGGCTTCCCCAACCACTGCGCCAACCTGGAGGAGATCGGCTTCACCATCCCCGGCGCTTTCGCCAACTACCTGGCCGTGGACGAGAAGTTCTGCTGGAACGTGGCGGGCATCCTCGAGCGCTTCGGCCTGGAGCGCGGGGTCGAGGTCGCCGCCATGTGCGAGCCCACCAGCGTCTCCTACAACGCCATGTTCTCGCGCGCCGGCGGCTTCAAGCCCGGCCACTATGTGGCCGTCTACGGCGCCGGCCCCATCGGCCTGGCTGCCATCGGCCTGGCCAGGGCCGCGGGCGCCAGCCTGATCGTGGCCTTCGAGACCTCGCCGGAGCGCCTCGAGCTGGCCAAGAAGGTCGGGGCCACCCATGCCTTCGATCCCCGCGACCAGCCCGCCAGCGAGGTGCTGAACGAGCTCAGCAAGGGCGAGGGTTTCAACTTCCACGTCGAGGCCGCGGGCGCCCCGCACCTGGTCGTGCCCGAGATGGAGAAATCCCTGGCCATCAACGGCAAGATCGTGCAGATCGGCCGCGCCGCGCAGAAGGTGCCCATGTACCTGGAGACCTTCCAGGTCCGCCGCTCCCAGTTCTACGGCGCCCAGGGCCACTCCGGCGATGAGAACTTCCCCAACGTCATCCGCCTGGTGGCCTCCGGCCGGCTGGACCTGAGCCCGATCATCACCGCCCGTTACGGCCTGGACGACACCGTGGCCGCCATCGCCCAGTCCACCCAGCGCCGCGACGGCAAGATCATGGTCAAGCCGCAGGGCAACGGCAAGAAGTAAGGCTGGCCGCGGGTTGCAGGAGCCCCCTCAACCCACTGCCACCTCGGTGCCTCATTGGCCAGGAACCCGGTCACCCCTGTCGCCCGGGACCGACTGCCACGGCAGCGGCCCCTCTTTATCCGGTGACCGGGTTCCTCTGTCGGCCGGTCCCGCCCGCCAGCCCCAGCCCCTCTGGCCCGGGGCCCCGCCTGGCAAGGATACGTCCACCATGGACTCACGCACCCGAGCGCTGGCTGCGCTCAACCACCGGGAGCCCGACCACGTGCCCTTTGACCTGGGCGGCACAGGGCTGACCACCATCCACGTTTCCGCCTACCGTGACCTGCGCCGCTACCTGGGCCTGCCCGCGGCCGAGCCCCAGGTGTTGTACCGGGCCGAGCAGCTGGCCAGCGTGGCCGCCGACGTGGTCGAGGCCTTGCAAGTGGACGTGCTGCCCGCCAAGCCGGGCGCGGCCGCGGCCCACCGCATCGAGCTGGTGGACGAGGACGGCTCCGAGTCCTACGTGGACGAGTGGGGCATCCGCTGGCGCCGGCCCAAGGGCCACGGCCTCTACTTCGACATGGTGGAGCACCCCCTGGCCGCGGCCGAGACCCTGGCCGAGCTAGAGGCCCATCCCTTCCCCGACCCCCTGGACCCCGGGCGCTTTGCCGGCCTGCGGGCGGAGGCCGCGGCCGCGCGGGCGGCGGGCAAGCTGGTGGCCCTGGCCGGCCCCTGCGCCGGCATCGTCGAGGTCTACTCGTGGATGCGCGGCTACGAGCAGTTCTACGTGGACCTGGCCCTCAACCCCACCTTTGTCACCGCCATGCTGGAGCGGATGATCGACTTCAAGGCCGCCTTCTGGGAAGAGGCCCTGCAGCAGGTGGGCGACCTGGTCGACGTGGTGGTCGAGGCCGACGACCTGGCCGCCCAGCACAGCCTGCTGATGTCCCCCGCCACCTACCGCACGCTGATCAAGCCCTACCACACCCGGCTGTTCCACTTCATCAAGGCCCAGGCGCCGGTCAAGCTGTTCTACCACTCCTGCGGCGCCATCCGGCCCCTGATCCCCGACTTGCTGGAGGCCGGCATCGACATCCTGAACCCGGTGCAGATCAGCGCCGCCAGCATGGACCTGCAGGAGCTCAAGCGGGACTTCGGCCGTGACCTGGTGTTCTGGGGTGGCGGCGTCGACACCCAGCAGGTGCTGGGGTCGGGCACAGCGGTGGAGATCCGCGACCATGTGCGCCGGAACGTCGAGACCCTGGCCCCCGGCGGCGGCTTCATCTTCGCCACCGTGCACGACATCCAGGCCGACGTCCCACCCCAGAACATCATGGCCATGTGGGAGGCCTGGCACGATTATGGCAATTACGCGTAGGGGCATGAATGGCAGGGTGGTTCGGGCGGGGCTGCCGCAGCCCCGCCCGAACCAC
>JAULUH010000379.1:0-3636 GCA_032111745.1 Anaerolineae bacterium
GGCCGGGTCCAACGTCAACCAGGCGACCGGCCAGTCCAGGGTGCGCACCCAGTCGCCGACGCACACCGTCTTGCCGAAGCCGGCCGGCGCCGACAGCAGCGTGATCTGCCGGCCGGCCTCCAGCCCCTCGTTCAGGCGCCGGACGAGATGGGGCCGCTGAGTCCGCTGGGGCGGGATGGCAGGTGGGCGGAGTTTGGTAGCCAGCAGGTGGGAGTTCACGCTAGCTCTCGATTGCGATTTCCGGTGGGTTATGGTTCTCGTTCGTCAAAGTACGACCAACCGTCCAGTTCCGGCGGCTCGATTTCTAGTTGCGTCAATATCGCCATGATCTGGGCCCGGTGTTCGGTTGCGTGATTGACCGCCTGGGTGAGTAGGATCGTCTTGGGCACATCGCGCAGCGTGCCGTCCCAGTCGATCTGTACCGTATCGTCGGCGTGCACCATGGGGGCCCATTCGAGCAGGCCAGAACCAGAGGCGCGCAGCGATTCCGCCAAGGTCAACGGCGATGCATCGGTAGAGCGGCGATATGGTTGACCTGTGCTGATACGCGACAAATACGATCGCTCGGCTGTGGCGATGTGCTGCAACGTGTCCCGAATTGAGCCGAAGGTACCCAGAATGGTGGCGTCTAGTTGCTCGTCGGTCAACGCGGCGCACACTTCGAGGATGCGCAGATTTGCCCAGCGGTTGTGATGAAACAGGGTAGTGAGTGTATCGATAGGGTTCATCGGGGTCCTCGTTGGCTACTTTCTGAGATTGTGCTTAGCAGCGGGAACATCACCTGGGTCTGTAGCTCGGCTGCCGGCGTGCTCTGTGGATCGTTCAGATAGAACTCGTAGGCCACTCCGGAGGGCGTACATCCGTTGGCCGTCATCCATTGCTGGAGGGCTTCATACGCCGCGCCCAGCTGATCGTAGGGCCCAACGTGAAGACACTCCGCTGCCTTGCCTGCAGGGATCTCCCCCGCAAGGACCTCTCCTTCTCCCCTCAGGTGCTGCGCAAAGGGAAATCCAATCTCAAGATCGAGGTCCTGCATGTCCATGTTGTGGTAGGCTACAAACGGGGGGCCAGATGGATGGACGCCGCTCCGTCCCGCGTGTTGCAGGATAGCGCCCCACGCCTGCCCAAGGATTTGAGGTATCATCTGCACCGGCGCTCGGGTCCGGATGACCAAAGTCGGCTGCGCTGGCCGATCGATCAGTTGGCATTGGTATGTCATTTGGAGTTGCGATCCTTTCCGCGCTAGCGGGCATTGACAAACTCGGCCTCCCAGTCGAAGGTCGCCGAGTCTTCGTACCATTGGGGCCAATGCGTGCACCACCCAGGCACGCTCACGTTGCGGATGCGGTCTGCCGACGGATGATACGGCTTGATGTCGAGGATCGGCGTGCCGTCTTCGGCATCTATGAAGGGCGTATGGATGATCCCGCGTTCGTAATCGATCTCCTGCACAACCACTGCAGTCAGGGCAATGGGGTTGGGACGCAGGGGTGAACGGGTGGCGAAGATGCCCACCTCCGGCGGACCGTTGCGGTAGGGCTGTTCCCACTCGGTGATGGCGCGGTAGTCGTCATCGTCGGTGAGATGGCACCACCACAACACGACGATGTGGCTGAAGCCTGCCAAGCCACGCAAGGCTGGACGGTACTCGGCTTTCAGTCCGAGCTGCATTCCGTCCTTCCCTTGGCGCACATAGCCGACAGGTCTGACGATAAACTCCTCGCCGTTCATGGTTTGCCTCCTCAGGTTTGCCCTTCCCGGGCACGCAGTCCTTTGCGCAGTTCGGTTCTGGCCCAGTTATAGTGGCTGCTGGTGCAGGAAACGATGTACGATGCCAGGGCGTTGGCCCTGGCCCAGTCATAGCGACCCGGCGTGAACAGCTCCTCCTCGGACAGGCTCTCGACCAGCGCCATGATCTGGCGATGGGTCGTGTGGAAGCCCTGCAGCACATCGGCCAGCGCCTCGTCGCGATACTTTTCGTAGATGTGCTGGTTCAGGGCTGGAAGCTGGTTCCACTTGTATCCCGGGGCTGGCAGGGCCGGAGTCTCGCCGCGCAGGCCGGCGGCGTACCACCCCAGCACCATCTGCGTCCACTCGGTAAGGTGCGCGAGCACGTCCTTAACCGACCATTCGCCCACCAGGCCAGGTTGGGCCATCTCTTCAGGCAACAAGGTCGCCAGCAACTGCTCCAGGGCAGCGTATTCCTTGCGACTTTCGGACAGGATTGCGGTTTTGGTGGTAGGTCTTGGCATGATAGCCTCCTTCCCACGATTTCAAGAGTGACCAGGTAGTTGGGAGATATGCCTAGCGAGTGGATGATCGCCCAGCCTCGGTTGAGTGCTCTAGCCAACCAATCCGGGCGTCCACCGCGATGCATCCGTTTTCTAATGGCCATGCTGACCTCCATTGCCAAGCTTGAACAATCGCAGCGCTATCAGGAAGTACCAGGCCACCCGAAACGGGGCAGAGACGGGGTGGGGGATCCAATACACTGCCGGCAAGAAGATCAAGGTGATGAAGTAGCACAGTCCAATGCCGTTGGCCAGAATGCCTGCGACTGCGGTTGCTTTGCCGAACACTGCGCTCCGCAGTATGGCGACCGAGATGATCAGGCCGGCCAACAGCACGAGGAATAGGCTCACATAGATGCCGGCGCCCTGGGTGATGCTTTCAGGATTGTTAGCCGCCAGCAGGGCTTCTCCTGCGGCCAGGTACGTGGATCGCTGGGCATCGGTGGTTGCCGCTGCATAGCGTTCGCTGAGGGCCAGCATGGACAGGGCCTGGTTCGAGGCAAAGTAAACGGTGATGCCCATCAGGCCAGCCGTGGTGGCAACTATCATGGCGCTGGGATGGGTTCGCCGCAGAGCGACGTACAAGGCCAGAAAGATCAAGCCCAGCAGGGCATATTCGACCAGGTCAAAGAGATTTAGCAGAGTGAGCGCGACCAGCCGGTTCTCCTGAAACAGGCGAAACCAATCGCCGGCGCTGGTGAGCGGCGTCGTGGGCACGCCGTCGACCATCCCGAACATCGCCAGCAAGCTCAGCTCCGCGCCGAGGTTCCTTCTGAAGACGAATACCGCCAACAAGGCCGCAATCCCGCCTGTGAGATAGAGGGGTTTCCAGTTGGCTGTCGCGTCTTGTTGTGCCATGCGCTCGCCTTTCTCAATCCCGGCGTGGTTCACTGCCCTTTTCGACCGCTGGGTCGCACAATTACCCTGGCCGCTCACCGCTGAACAACAGGCGGCCGGTTGTCGGCATCAACTGAGGCTCTGGCAGAGCGAGCTTCGGCCATCCGCTTCGGTGACCAACGTACCATGGCAGTCTTAACCGCATTGGCGTGCCAGGCCTACATCCCGACTGAATCCTCCAAACGCCGAATCGTCTCTTGCTGCTGCTGTAGCACGACCATGAAATCAGCCACCAATTGCGTGACCAGGACGACCACAGCGCCTTCCCCTTGCGCATATGCCTGGTGGATATCTTCCAGCGAGGGTAACCGTACCGTTTCCATGGCCCTATTGTCGCTGGTTCTGCCTTTTAGGCAACTACAGTCTTTGTCGGGCTATATGCATGAGTGCAGTTACTCCCGGAGAAACAATCAATGGGTTAATGGGAGAGGGGTGGGACAGGCATAAA
>JAULUH010000380.1:0-3436 GCA_032111745.1 Anaerolineae bacterium
TCGTATGCCGAGACCCTTCGCTGGTGATTCGGCGTTGTGCAAGTTGCGTGCAAGACCCGCTCAGGGTGACAGGCGTGCCGTGTTTGCGACTTTTGAGAAGCCCTGAGGGAGCAAGGGAGAGGAGCTTTCCCGCAAACCCAGAGACGCCCCCGGCGTCTCATCGGGCCGGGGGCGTCTCTGGGTTGTCGCGGCGTCTTGTTTCTAGAACCGCCTGCTCAGGGGGATGAACAGCAGGCCGGTGACCACGCCGAAGATCAGGTGGCCCAGGAGGCTCATCCACTGGGGCTGGCCGATCTGGAAAACCATCTCGTTCATGCCCAGCATGAGGGGCATCAGGATCAGCGCGCCCAGCACCCACCACACCACGCCGTTTACGGCGCCGGCCACCACGGCGGTGCCGGTGGTGCGCGGCAGCCGGCTGGCTACGATGCCGTAGATGGCGCCGATGGTGGCGCTGATGGCCATGTGCACGGCGAAGCCCACCACCGCGCTCTCCGAGCCCACCAGCATCGCCACCATGGGCAGCATGCCCATCATGGCCATCATCAGGCCGAACACGGCGCCGCCACCCAGGCCGGCGATGGCGCCGGCGATGAGGGACGATAACAGGGAAGGACTCTCAGCTTTCACGTTACCCGTTGCCGTTGTCATGATCTGGTCTCCTTTAAATGACCGTGATATCCTGTGGGGCCCGATTGGCCCCTACGCTGTCATAGACAACGGTGCCGGGCAGTGTCTTACCTCATTATTCAGGATTTTTCCGCAGGAACTTCTGCGAGGTGCCAGAGCCGGCATCGCCATGGTCCCTTTCTGGCACCGGTACAGGGTCCTGGGTGGCTACGCCCGGCCCTACAGCCGCACGATGTCGCTCTGGGCAAAGAGGTGTCCCACGCTCAGGCCCAGGGCTGGCCCGGCGTAGAGCTCAGGCGGCACGCTGATGTCCGCCAGGTACAGTTCGCCCACGTGCCCGGCCACGCCCGGCGCGCGCAGCCCTGCCTTGGGCAGGGCCAGCGTCATGGTGGCCGTGGCCCGGATTGCGGGATCGAAGGCCACGCCCGTGGTGGTGTCCACGCCCGAGGGTGCGTCCAGGGCCAGGATGGGCGCACCGGACGCATTGGCCCAGCGGATCAGCCGGGCTGCCTCCCCGCGCGGCGCGCCCTGCAGGCTGTAGCCGATGACGCCGTCGACCACCAGGTCCGGCTGGCCTGCGCTGGCGACGGCTGCGGCCTCGGCCACCGGCACGCCCATGCGGCGCAGGATAGCCAGCTGCTCGGCCGGCACGGGGGTGAAGGCGGCGTCCGGCCTGGTGATGAAGGCGTGCACGTGGGCGCCGTAGTTGTGCAGCCGCCGGGCGCAGACCAGGGCGCCGCCGCCGTTGCCGCCGGTTCCGGCCAGCACCACGACTCGCCGGCCGCGCGGGTCGCCGCGCAGGAAGCGCTCCCGGGCCAGGTGGGCCAGGTTGCGGCCGGCGTTCTCCATCATGCGCACCAGGTCGATGCGGTAGTCCTCCAGCATGGCCCGGTCGACCTCGGCCATCTGGGCCGTGGTCACATAGGGCACCTCGCCCAGCGCGGGGGGAATGGTCATAGGGTGATTGCAGCCTCCATCTCATCGTGCTATCGGTTAGATGCGCACCGCCTTGCCGTCCTTACCCCGCGCCCCAGCCTGCCCCGGCTCTGGCTGGCCACGTGCTCATGGCCGCGTCTTGCCGGGACCCTCCATGGCAGGTAAGATAGGCCAAGATCAGGGCGTCCATGACCTGGACGGGTACCAGAGCGGCTGAAGGCACGTTCCGGTCCCCGGGCCAGCGAGGAACCACTGCGGCCAGTACCGTACCAGGCCGGACACAGAAAGCAGGATACACCCATGACCATGCCCGACATCACCGTCTATGGCGCCTATTGGTGCCCCGACTGCCGGCGCAGCAAGCAGTTCCTGGGCGAGCACCAGACACCCTACCGCTGGGTCGATATCGAGCAGGACAGGGCCGGCGAGGCCTATGTCCTGCAGAAGAACGACGGCAAACGGATCATCCCCACCATCGAGTTCGCGGATGGGTCCATCCTGGTGGAGCCCTCCAACGCGGCGCTGGCGGCCAAGCTGGGGCTGAAGATGGTGGCCGAGCGCAGCCACTACGACCTGGTGGTGGTCGGCGGCGGGCCGGCGGGGCTGACTGCGGCCCTGTACGCCGCGCGGGAGGGCATCGACACCCTGGTGATCGAGCGCGCGGCGTTGGGTGGGCAGGCCGCGGCCACCGAGCGGCTGGACAACATGCCGGGCTTCGCGGATGGCATCGAGGGGGGCGAGTTCGCCAATCAGCTGCGCCGGCAGGCGGCCCGTTTCGGCGTGGAGATGCTGCAGGCCCAGGATGTGGTGGGCATGCGCAGCCACGACAACTACCACTGCATCGGTACGGCAGACGGCAGCGAATACAGCGCCCACGCCATGCTGCTGGCCATGGGCAGCCGCTATCGCCGACTGGAGGTGCCTGGCGAGAGCGACTTCATCGGCGCCGGGATCCACTTCTGCGCCACCTGCGACGGCCCCTTCTACCGCGGCCGGCCGGTGGCCGTGGTCGGCGGCGGGAACAGCGCTACCGAGGAGAGCCTCTTCCTGGCGAATATGGCGCAGGATGTGACTCTGTTAGTGCGGGGCGACCGTCTCAATGCCAGCCAGGTCATCGCCGAGCAGGTCCTGCGCCGGCCTGAGATCACCGTGCGCTTCAGCACCGAGGTAGAGCGCTTCGACGGCGCCGGGGGCAAGCTGGCCGCGGTCACGGTGCGCAACAGCGTGACGGGGGCCAGAGAGGTCATCAACCCGGCGGGCGTCTTCATCTTCATCGGGCTCACCCCCAACACGGCTTTCGTGGACCCCGAGCGGATTCGGATGGACCGGTGGGGCTTCATCATCACGGGCCACGACCTGGTCCATGGTGGCGAGCGGCCGGTGGGCTACGAGGCCAGGGAGCCAGGGCTGCTGGAGACCAGCGTGCCGGGCATCTTCGCGGCGGGAGACGTGCGCGCGGGGAGCACCAAGCAGGTGGCGTCTGCGACGGGCGAAGGGGCGACGGCGGCTTTGCTCATTCGCGAGTATCTGAAGGCCGGTTGACCGATTGTGCCCACACAAGGGTACGCGTGAACCTATCGTAGGGGCGGTATCTCGCCACCCCTACGACCGCAGCTTGCTCAATGGCCGGATCGGGGCCCGGTAGCCATGGCTACGCATGATTGCCAGGTAGCGGTCGTCGAGGACAGTCGGCGGCATGGCCTAGGCTTTGCCAGCATCGCGCAAAGCCTCGACCTCAGCGCGGGCCTCGCCGAGGCTAGGCGGCCCAAGGCGGGCCGGCAACCCCGGCCGGTTGAAGCGTGCCAGCAGGTCAAAACGTTGGATCTACAACAACTCGGCGGCTCGGCCCAGGCTGATGTCGCCGTCCAGA
>JAULUH010000381.1:0-11484 GCA_032111745.1 Anaerolineae bacterium
TTGATGGGAGCACCAGAGCGGCTGAAGCCGCCACTACGAACCCGGAGCGGCTTTAGAACCTGGTTACTTCGGGGATGACCTCCTGGCCAATGATCTTGAGTGGCGTGATCTCGAAGGCAGTGGGGATGCTGAAGATGAAGTGCTGGATGCCGATGTCGGCCAGGCTGCGACACTGTTGAACCAGGCTGGTCGGGTCCATGCCATCCGGGCCGAACTGGACCATGCCCAGGGCGGTGCGCTCGATCTCCTCGTAGGGCCGGCCCAGGTCGTCACAATGGGCCTTGAGCACATCCAGCTTGTGGCGCAGCTGGTCGATGCCGCCGAAGGTGAAGAGGTTGCAGGCATCGCCGTACTGGGCCACCAGGCGCAGGGTCTTCTTCTCTCCGCCTCCGCCAATCAGGATAGGAGGATAGGGCTGGGAAAGTGGCTGGGGGCTGTTGATCGGTTCAACCAGCTGGTAGTGTCGGCCCGTGTAGGGCTCTGGATTGCCGGACCACAGGTGTTTGGCGATCTGCAGGGTTTCCTCGAGGCGCTCGAAGCGCTCCTTCAGAGGCGGGAAGGGAAAGCCCAGCCCACGGGCCTCGCGCTCGTACCAGGCGGCGCCAATGCCCAGATAGGCTCGGCCGCCAGAGAGCACATCCAGGGTGGTGACGGCCTTGATCAGTAAGGCGGGCTCGCGGTAGATGACGCCGGTGACCATGCAGCCCAGGCGGGCTCGCTCCGTGGCAGCTGCCATGTGGCTGAGGGCCGTGTAGGCCTCCAGCATGGGGTCGGTGGCTTTGCCAACCCCGGGCTCGATCTGGAAATAGTGATCCATCACCCATAGGCTGGCAAAGCCAGCCTCGTCCGCAGCGCTGGCGATTTCGGCCAGCTTGGGACCGATATTGGCAGGGCTGCCGGGCCAGTTGAATGCAGGTACCTGTAGTCCGAGTTTCATGATCGCCTCCTTATGAGGGTACAGGGGGAAGACTGGCATGATCCAAGCCTATGCCGCCGGTTCTAGCACAGATTGCCGCACTTCTTCTGGCATCTTCTCTACAATGTAGCGCAGCGCCTCCCGGCTCAGTGCAGGACGATGGGCCTGCGCAAAATCCAGTGCGGCCTCCGGCTCAGCCTTGCCCATCTCGCGCACGAGCCAGCCGACGCTGGTTTGCATGAAGCGTTCGGGGCTGCGTACGTTGTTGGTCGCGGCGGCCGCCATCAACTCCCAGTGCGCGGGGGAGCTGGGAGGCGCGGTGCCGTGCCTGGCCAGGTTGACGAAGGCCACGGCCCCGGCACGGCGCTGCCAGAGGGGGGCGCCGTCATCCGCGGTCCAATCGGCGATAGCACGGGCGAAGGCCAGGTCGCGGCGCACCAGCTTATCCAGAGGCTTCACGCACAGCCAGTCGGTGTTGTTCCAGTCGAAGAGGAGGCCCTGGCGGAAGAGTGCCTCTATGCCGGCCAAGTCTGCGACCTCTAGCCGGGGGGACAGATGCTCGAGGGCCAGGACACCGGCCAGCTTGTCCTCGGACCACGGGGATTGAAAGAGGGCCAGGGCAACTGCTTTCTCGTGGGGCAGGCCGTGGGGGGCGACGTGCTCGGGCCACCAGGCGAACAGCACTGAGCGCAGCGCGTCCATCTTGATCCCGCGAAAGGGGACTACGTGCTTCATGTAGCGTTCCCACCAGGCTCGGGTCTTGGGATCGCCCATGCCGGCCACCAGAGACTGGAAAGTGGCCAGGGCGGAGGCTACCTGGATTGGGTCGACGGTGTTCATGGATCGCTCGCTTTGATCACGTCACACAGCAGGGCTTTGTACACAGGGAAGCCGGAGATGGGGTCGCGGTTGTTCATGTCGGTCAGCTCGTTAATATTGGCCTGGCGCCAGGGCTCGGTAGCCACGGGGCTGCCGCCGCCGGCATTGGCTTCCACGACGCCGGGGAGGATATCGGCGGTAACCCGGGCGGTGAGCTGTACCCGGCCGCGACGGGTGCTGACCCAGACCCGGTCACCGCTAGCGATGCCGCGCGGCGCGGCGTCGTCAGGATGGAGCATGACCAGGGGCTCGGGCTCCTTCTTGGCCAGGCCGGGGATATTGTGGTGCTGGGAGCGGAAGCTGAACTGGGTGCGGGCACCGGAGTTGAACACCAGGGGAAAGGTGCGGGCCAGCTCGGGCGCGGCCAGGGGGCCCTCCACAGGCTCGACGTAGATGGGCAGGGGCTCGTAGCCATAGCGGGCTAGCAGGGACGAGGCGATCTCGAGCTTGCCGGAGGGGGTGGCGAAGCCGGGGTGGCCGTCGGGGCGCAGGAGGCCGTGCTCCCACTTGCGGTGGACCATCGGTGGTGTGGGCCAGGTGATGCCCTCGCGACTGCGGCGCAGCTGTTCCACATCCACGCCGCTGTCTTGCAGCACGTAGGCCAGCAGCTCTTCCTCGCTCTGGGGGTAGAGATGGCCGTAGCCCAGGCGGGCGGCCAGCCCGGCATAGATCAGGAGGTCGTTGCGGGACTCGGCCACGGGCGCGACCGCGCGGGGCCGGTGCCTGATCAGCGGGCCGTGGTGGCGGGCAGAAGGAGGTCGGCATACCGGGCATCGGCGGTGGGGAAGCGATCGACTACGACCAGGAAGTCCAGGGCCTCGAAGCAGCGCCGCCAGAGGTCGGGCTGGGGGTAGGCCGTGATGATAGAGGAGCCACCGATGACCAGGCCGCGGATAGGGTAGGGCTCGCCCTCAAGGATGGCCCGGGGCAGGGCCATGGCATGGGCCTCGTTGCGAAACAGGTGGTAGAGGGGATAGTCCAGTTTGCCGATGGGGTCGACGCCGGGTGGGGGAGGCACCAGGGCCCGGTGCACGGGGAAGTCGCTGCCGGGCATCTTGAAGAGCAGGCCGCCAGGGACGTCGAGCTGGCCGGCCAGGGCCCACAGGATCAGGGTGGCGCGGATGTTCTGCACGCCGCTATTGGTGTACTCCAGGCCGCTGTAGGAGACCAGGGAGGCGCCGCGGGCGCTGGCGATAGCCCGGGCCAACCGGCGAATGGTGGCCGCGGGTACCCGTGTAATGGCCTCGGCGGCCTCGGGGCGGAAGGCCTGCACGTAGGCGGCCAGCTCATCGAAGCCCACCGTCCAGTCCCGCACAAAGTCCAGGTCGACCAGGCCCTCCTCGACGAGGACCTGGATCATGCTGAGGGCCAGGGCGCCGTCGGTGCCGGGCCGGATGCCCACCCACTCAGCGCCGGTGGCCTTAGCGGTCTGGCTGCGGCGGTGGTCGATGACTACGACCTCGGCGCCGCGGCGCTGGGCGCGCAGGATGGGCCGCAGGGTGGTAGGGGCCACGCCGGCCGGGTTGGCGCCCCACACCACGATCAGGTCTGACCGGTCCAGGTCGTTCAACATGTCCTTCTTGAAGGCGCCGAAGGTGGCCTGGGGGGCGATCATGGCGTGAGCGACGTAGCAAATAGCGCCGACGCCGGTGGTGTTGGGGGAGCCGAAGGGGAAGAGCAGACTGGAGGCCGAGGATTCCGGCGTGCCGGCGGGGGCGAAGATGTCACAGAGGGACTGCTCGAAGTTGCCGCGGCCGGTGAACATGCACAGGGCCTCAGGGCCGTGGGCGGCGGCGACCCGGCGCAGGCCGTCAATCCACAGGTCGTAGGCCTCGTCCCAGCCGATGCGCTGGAACTGGCCGGCGCCGCGGGGGCCGGTGCGCTTGTGGGGATAGAGCAGCCGGTCGGGAGCGTAGACGATCTCAGGGGCGTGGACGCCGCGGGCGCAGCAGCCGGCGTGGGGCAGGTCCTCGGCGGGGGCGACGCGCTGGATCGTGCCGCCCTCCAGGTGGACGCGCACGTCACAGCCGGCATCGCAGATACCGCAGACGGTGTCGACGATCTCTTGGGCGATGGTGGGCATGGCTATGGGCTCAGGGCTCGGCTGCGATGCGCTCGATCTCCAGGCGGGTGGCCTCGGGCAGGGACTGAGGCCGGTGCGATTCCATCAGGGCTACCGTGCGGTCGGCCAGCCGGTCGGCCAGCTGGCGGCTACCGGCGGCCTGCCAGCGCTCCAGCCGGCGGCGCTCGAAGAGCTGGGGATACCAGAAGTCGCGAAAGTGAGCCATGGTGTGCTCGTCGCCGAGGAAATCGCCACCGGGGCCGGCGCGGTCGATGACATCCACGGCCAGGGCATCGTCGTCGAGGCGCACGCCGGCGAGGAAGCGGCGGTGCATGTCGATCATCTCGGCGGTGAACACGATCATCTCGGGGGAGGTGGTGAGGCCGGCCTCCAGATAGCCGACGTCGTGGACCAGGTTGGTGCCCATGAGCAGGGCGTCGCGCACCTGGTACGTGGCATCGGCGGCAGCCTGGGCGTCCATGACCGGGGAGTCGCTGCAACCGGCGTAGCCCCAGCTGGGCAGGTTGTAGAAGCGGCCCATGTCGGCGACCATGGCCCTGGCCAGTTGGAACTCGGGGGCACCATAGACGCTGATGGTGGTGCGCATGTCCAGATGGTGCAGGCCGGTGCCGTAGACAAAGGGCGCGCCCGGGGCCTGGAGCTGGTGGATGAGCAGGCTGCTGAGCACCTCGGCGTTGCCGAGGACCAGGCCACCGGCCAGGGTGATGGGGGCGGTGCCGCCCATCATGGGAGCGGGCGAGTGCACCACGGGCAGCCGCTGCTCGGCCATATAGAGCAGCTTCTCGGTGGCAGTGGTGCTGTGCTGCAGGGGGGAGGTGGGCTCGGAGTAGAGCAGGATGGTGGGGAAGCGGCGCAGGTGCTCCAGGTTGCCGGCGGCGGCAGTGGCCATAGCGACGATGGCCTCGCAGTCGCGGCGATCGTTAGCCACGAACACGGCGGGCTTGGTGGTCTCGCAGGCCATGAGGGCATATTGGCGGCGGTACTGCTGGTCGACGGGCAGGTCGGCCGGGATACCCATAGACATGACGAAGTCGATCTGGGGCAGGGCATCGCACAGGTGCAGGCAGGCGGTGACGTCGGCGGCGGTGAAGCGGCGGCGGCCCGTGCGGGGGTCCAGGAAGTGGAGGCAATCCGAGCCGGGGCCAAAGCTGACCGCCATGCCCGACAGGTTGGCGGCAACTTCGCCAGTGCCGCGGGCATAGAGGGCCAGTTGGGCTGGAGCCTGGCCGATGGTTGACTCGACCAGGTGAGGGGGCAGGCGGATCAGGGTATCGTCGACGGCAATGCCGCCGGCCTCGACCAGGAGCGCGCGGGCGCCGGGGTGGTGGACGCGCACGCCGGTGCGCTCGAGGACGGTCAGAGAGGTGTCATGGATGCGCTGGCAGGCCGCGCGGTCGAGCAGGGAGAAGCGAGGCTGGTAGAGGGATGAGTTGGGCACGGGGCCTCCTGTGGGAATACAATGAGGCAATTCTAGCCGCAAACGTCCGCGGGGGCAAGGATGGGTGGTGCCTGGCAGGGTATTTCGGAAGTCGCGGGGGCGTGCGATGACGAACACGGACACCGGAGGTTCACCGCAAAGACGCAGAGACCGCCAAGGGGAAACAGGACCAGAGAAGCCGGAGCGGAGGAGACTGTGAGGGCGAGGGTGATGGTACAGGACTTGAGAAAAACGGCCTGGGTGCTCATGCATGGTGGCGGATAGGGCGGCCGGAGTCAGGGCACGATGTCGATCTCCTTGAGGAAGTAGGTGAAGTCCGGCTGGAAGCCGGCGCCGGGCGGGGCGTCGAAGCGGATGCTGGTGACCGTCCGGCCGCCCTGGCCGCCGGTGGCGAAGAACTGCTCGGCGGTGTCCGGCGAGTCGACAAGGGGGTTGACCAGGACCTGGCCGTTGACGATGCTCTGGATGGCGCGGTAAGTGCGCTCCTCGCCGTCGGCGAAGTGCACCGTGACCTGGAGCAGGGGGGGCTGGAACAGGAGGCGCAGCAGGTGGCCGAGGGCGTTGTAGCGGATGTTGGCGGTCATCACCTTCAGGCCACCGGTGCCGGCGAACTCTATGGTCTCGCCCAGCCTCGCCTCCTGTGGGGGCGAGACCGACTCGGAGAACGGCAGGGGATCCGCCCGGCGCTGCAGCAGCAGCATGTCGCCCAGGCGCTGGCTGACCTGGTAGTTGCGCAGCATGGCCAGCCTGGTCCTGGATTCGGTGAAGAAGGGATGGCGGCCGTCGATGTCGCCGGGGGTGAAGAGGATGTAGTCGGGGCCGCTGCTGGAGAGATATTTGGCCTGGTTGAGGCTATCGAGGTAATCGTCGTAGGCGGTATAGGACTGGATCACCGGGCGGGGGTTGTAGGCCAGGCCGTTGGCGAGCACATAGGAGATGTCCCAGGGCACCACGTCGACGGTGGCGTCGCCGATGGCTGCGCGGACGCTGTCCGGCAGTAGATGTGGCTGCAGCGCGGACAGGGCCACGTCCTGCGGCAGCTCGGCGATCTTGACGGTCAGGTAACGGTAGAACTCCCGGAAGCGTCTGAGCACATAGCGGGGCTGGTAGAGGTCGGCCGAGAGAACCGTGGAGAAGAGCAGGGCCAGGAGGAGGGCAGCGTAGAGGTCGCGCTGCAGCCGCCCGCGCTGAAAGGGAGCCAGCAGGGCGATGGCGAGCGCGGCCAGTGGGAAGAAGCTGCGCACGTGGTTCAGGTCAGCGCGCACGAAACCATGCTTGAAGACGAGAAACAAGGCCAGGCCCATGAGCAGGAAGCCGAGCAGAGCCTCCCGGCGGGCGAGCAGCTGGCGGCGGTGGATCAGGCCGGCGGCGGCGAGGGCGACGAAGAGGGTGACGGCCATGGTGAGGAGCTCAGGGTCCAGGCCGGTGCTTTCGAGGGGGAGGAACATGGCGTCGTTGTAGGCGGAGGAGAGGTGCCAGGCGCCGGCCAGGTAGCCGGGGAGGTCCGTGCGCAGCAGCAGGGACAGCCCGGCCAGGGCAACGAGGAAGAGGCCGGCGAGCGCTCCTATCGATCGCCTGCGGAGGCGACCGGGGAAGAGGAGCAGGTAGACGAAGAGCGCCAGCATCAAAGCCAGGGCGGGCAGCCCCACGTTGGCCTTGGCGAAGAAGAGCACCAGGGTGAGGACAGCAGCCAGCAAGAGGGCGGCCAGGTGCTGGCTGTGCAGGTAGGCGAGGAGGGCCACCAGGAAGGCCAGGAAGATGAAGGTGGGCAGGTAGACCACGGGGTGGTGCACCACGGTGGCGCTGCTGACCAGGATCGCCAGCAGGGTCAGCAGCAGGGCCCATAGGGAAGTCACCTGGCGCAGGGTGACCACCAGGACAAAGGCTACCAGGGCCATGAGCAGGGCGTCGCGCAGGAGGTACTGCCAGTGGGAAGCGGCGATGGGCAGGCGGGTGAACAGGAAGCCGAGGGGGCCATAGGTGAACACGATGTCGCGGCCGAAGGTAAGCTTTTCCTGCAAGGCCAAGTGGATGCCGATGGCCCAGGAGGGGTCCAGGCCGATGGCGGGTGGTGCGATCACCGTGACCGGCGTGAGCAGGACAAAGCCTACCAGGAGGGCCAGGAGCCTCACCCCGCTGCGTGCGAGGGCAGGGGGGGACAGGTCAAGGCTTGTCCGGGCATGCTGGAGCTGGCTGCGGAGTGCTGCTAGCACCTGGCCAGGCCCTTGGGGGCACCAGACAGGGCTGGGCGGGGGGGTGGAGGGGTGGGAGGCACGGTGGTGCTGATCAAGGCTTGGGTTGTTGGGCAGACGAGGTGCGGGCGGCGGCAAACACGTCATAGACGGCGTAATAGGCCGGCTTGTGCTGGTAGTTGCGATCGAACATCAAGGGGTCTGCGTTGGGAAGGTTGTGGCAGCCAGGCGCTGTGCAGGTGAGCCAGGACTCGGCATCGGAGATACCCCAGGTGGAGAAGCTGTGGCAGACGCCGGAGGCGATGCAGGCGGAGACCATCTCGCGATACAGCCAGCTCTGATAGGACCAGCGAGATTCCTGGGAGCCGGCCACATCTTGAAGGTTGACGTCAAATTCGGTCACGTAGACCTGGACGCCAAGGGCACCGAAGCGCTGCATGGTGCGCACGATGCCGGTCTTCCAGGGGGCAATGGGGCTGCTACCGGGGCCCAGCAGGTGCCCTTGCATGCCGACGACATCCACAGGCACCTGCCTGGCCTTGAGGTCGGCCACCACCTGCACCATGCGCTCGATGACGGCCATGGTGGCGGCGTCGCGGGCGTGCTCGTTGTTGGCATCGTTGAGAATCAGCGTGGCCCCGGGATCGGCTTCCCTGGCCCAGCGGAAGGCCATTTCGACATACTCCGGCCCGATGCGATCGGCCCAGAAGTCGGTGCCAGGTGTGAAGGAGCGGCTGACGGCCTCGTTGGCAACGCTCCATTCGTCGACGCGGCCCTTGTAGTGGCCGATCACGGTGCGGATATGCTCCTGGAGGATCTCTTTGGTCTCGTCCCGGGAGAAGCTACCCTGGAGCAGCCAGTCGGGCAGGGCGCCAGAGGAGCCATAGACCAGATGCGAGGCGCGTACCCGAAACCCATTGCGCAGGCACCAGTCGACGATACGGTCTACATAGGCGAAGTCGTAGTCCCTGCGGCCACGCCAGAAGCTCTTCCAGCTGAACTCGGAGAGGATCGCGATGTCGTAAGTGTCGAACATGATGTCCCAGTAGCGGGGGTCGCGCATCTTGGACCAGACGAACTCGGTGCCGGTGGAGACGCCGATGCGCCGGCCGTGCTGGGCAAGGGTGGGGTAGAAAGTGGGGACGTTATGCCACAGCCCGGTGGAGGCCATGTGCAGGGTGATTGAGGGAATCCTCAGCTGGGAGCCGGCTGATGCCACCCGCCCGAAGTAGGTCCGGCGCTCGGGGAAGAGGCCGTTGGGCAGGTTGAGGCCGTCCAGCTGTGTGACGTCGACGGTGGCGACCGGGTCGCCGTTCTCGCCGGCTACCACGAAGATCTTGCCCGCGGGATCGCGGAAGTTTACGGTGATGGTCTCTCGGTCGGATAGCTGCAGGGGGATGCTGGCCGCGGCGGTTTCGGTGCTGCCGTCGCGCAGCTCGACGTGCAGCGTGCCCTCGATGGTAGCGAAGTCCACGCGGCGGATGCCCAGCCATTGGTTGCCCGTGGCGCTGTTCTTCTGGTCGGCCAGCTTGACGGAACCGTAGCGGGAGCCGTCCGTCTGCACCCGAAAGCGGATCCAGAAGGGGCCTTCCATGGTAAGGCCCACGGGCAAGTCCTCGTTGGCGGTGGAGTTGCCGGCGTTTTCGACCACCAGGACGTCGTCGCGCACGACGATGTCCGGATGGACGGTGAAACGGTTGAAGAGGTCAACCTCTTGCCAGGGGACGTCGTCCAGGCCAAGGACGGGGAGGTGGGGGGGCAGGGGGTGCACCGCCCACTGCGGGACGAACCCGGTCAGGAGTCCGGTGTCGGCCTGCACCTGGACGCGGGCAAAGGCGCCGTAGACGGCGTCGGCGGAGACTGCGGTGCAGGCGCTGAGCAGGGCCAGGACCGGGTAGCCCCGGTTGGAGGGGCCGGCGTAGAGAGGGCCTTTGCTGGTGACCATGGCGGTGCCGAGGGGGCAGCCGCTGGAGACGGTGGGCAGGAAGATAGTGCGGGGAGCGCCGTGGCTGGAGCTGATGAGGGGGAGGTAGACGGCAAAGCCCGCGACTGGGGAGACCGTGGATGGGTTAGCCTTGGTGCCCAGCCATGGCTGGGCATCAAAGTGGCCCTGGGCCAGGGCTGGCAGTGGCTGGAGAGTGATGAGAAGGACTAGTGCCAGCGCGAACGCCCGGGCAAGACCAGGACGGCGCCGTTTGGTGTCGCCCAATGTAAGGGACCTTTCCATTGGAGGGTACAGGCGCAAGGTGGTGTCCCCGATGTAACGATGGCTGGTCTTGCGCTGGCCTGGTAGTGCACGACCATCATAGCATGAGTCAGTAGGGAAGGCAAAGACAAGGGACGGACCTTGCGCCAGACTGGTCCAGTTTTCCGAAACTGGACCAGTCTGGGATAATGCGGTAGACTGGTCCAGTATTCCGAAACTGGACCAGTCTGGGATGATCATGGCTTTGATCAAGCTGACAAGCTATCGCCCGGAGCACACCTCGGCGTTGGTGGCGTTCTGGAACGCGGCCTTTGCCGGCCGGCGTAACTTCCGCGCGTTGGCAGCTGCGGAGTGGGAGGCGCGGGTGGTCGCGTCGCCGGCTTTCGATCCCCAGGGGCTGATCCTGGCCACGGCGGTGGACGGCCAGGTGGTAGGCGGGGTGCATGGGCTGCGACCGGCACCGGAGGAAGGGGTCTACCGGCTCTATCACCCGCGGCACCACGTGGCCTGGCTGATGGTCAGCGAGAGGTGGCGCGGGCAGGGCATTGGTAGTCGCCTGTTGCAGGCCGCGGAGAGCTGGCTGTACTACTGTCCTGTGCACTTCGCCACGGAGACGACGCCGCTGTACGGGTCGGTGGAGGGGCCGTGGCCGCCGCTGTTTGGCTCCAGCCAGCGCATGGGGGTTTCGCTGCGCCAGGACCGCGGCCTGATCGACTGGCTAGCCCGGCGGGGCTATCGGATTGTCGAGCCGGGGGATGTCAGCATGGCTCGCGATCTCCACGAGGGGGAGCGGGCCCCGCGGGAGCCCCGGTGGGATATCCTCAACCTGCGGCCGGTGGCCCTGAGCGAGAAAACCCCCTGGACAGGCCCGGGGTACGACGAGCTGCGCCTGTGGGGCACTAACCGCGGCCGCCCCTACGCGGGCACCGTGCTGGCCGACGACACAGGCACCGCGGTGGGCCGCATCGTGTGGATCGCCGCAGCCGGTCCCGGGGAAGGGCATGGGGCCATCCTGCGCCTGGACGTAGCGGAAGGCTGGCGGGGCCGGGGCCTGGGCGGCTACCTGCTCCATCGGACGCTGCACGAGATGGCGCATCAGGGTCTGCGCCGGGTCGAGGTGCAGACGCACGTGCAGCGCCATCCGGTGGCCTTTGAGCTATATCAGAGGCGGCGCTTCGTGCCGGAGGAGGCCTGGGCCAACCTGGTCAAGCAGTGAGCGGTGCGCGGCGCCCTGGCGATGCAACCCGGTGGGTTGCTGTAACACACGCGATCAGAATACGCCCTTGGTGTCGATCACCTGGGGGCGGGTGAACAGGAAGTGGTCGTGATAGTAGTGCATCCACAGGAAGCTGAGGATGGCGATGTAGTAGCCGCGATCGAAGGCCGCATCGAAGGAGAAGCCAGCCACCTGCCACAGGACGAGAAAGATGACGATGGCCAGGCCGACGTCGGCGATGGTGAGGCCGATGTTGAACAGGTAGTAGCGGCGGGCCGAGTTGTTGGTGGACAGATTCTCGACGAAGGGGGAGTCCTTGAGCTCCCCGCGCTGCTGGCGCAGGTGGTTGAGCATCCAGGTCAGGGCCAGGTACTGGAAGGAGTGCCACACGTTCATGCCCTGGAACGCGGTGTCCAGATTGCCCAGGGCCGGCACGAAGAAGGACGCGGTCACCGTAACGGCGATGAAGAGAGTTTTGGGCTTGTGCAGGGTGCCCTGCTGGTATTCCTTCAACGTTTTGACCAGCCAGAGCACGAGGGCAATGGCGAAGGCGC
>JAULUH010000381.1:11494-11909 GCA_032111745.1 Anaerolineae bacterium
GCCGCCGGCCAGCCACACCATCCACGGGCCGACCGGGATGATCTGGTTCACTACCTCGCTCAGGTTGTTCTCACCGATGGCGAACTCGTTGTTGACGATCCTCCAGGCGGCGATGGGGTAGAGGGCTGTCAAGACGACGCCGTAATCAGCCAGCCGGTAGGGGAGGCTGAGTCTGGCATTGCCGCGCTCGTTGTACATCTCGGTGATATAGATGATCTGGTGCAACACGTGGATCGACGCCCAGAAGAAGAAGATTGTCAGCAGCAGCTGCAGGTTGGCCAGGGCCAATGTGGTGACGACGAGAGGGATGATCAGCGAGGAAAACAGGAAGGGCCGGTGTTTGGCGGCGAAGTCGTGGTCGAAGGCGGTGCGGGTGAAGGTCGCATACATGTGCGGCCCGCCGACGAACAGGGCC
>JAULUH010000382.1:0-10907 GCA_032111745.1 Anaerolineae bacterium
CTGGGGGCCCACGCTGGCCTTCACTGGATTGTGCCGGCCATCGATTACCAGCTCTACGGCCGGGTCAGTGCCCCGGATGCGCACAGCCATCTTCGTGCCGGCGAAGTCCTTGACGGCCTGGGGATCGGCCTCGAGGCGCCTCAGCACCTCCTGCATGACCTGGTAGAACTCGTCGGTGCTTGCATAAACAGCCATTGGGGGGAACTCCTCTTTGATGGTTTGGGGGTATCTTAACCTGGTTGGCCGTGGCCTGCGTAGAGACGCAAGATCTAGCGTCTCTGCGTCGCTTGCGGTGCAGAGAGGTAAAATCTTGCGGCTCTACGAAGATATTTGCGGTACCTTGGCTAGCCCGCGAACACGGACTGTCGCCGGGCCAGCATGTCAATCAACATCTCGTGGATCCGGCCGCGCACCTGTGCGGTGAGCCTGGTAACCACGGCCGGGTTGGTGGCAGCCTGGGGCCCATGCTCCGCCATCGGCACAGGCTCGCCAAATTGGATGCTCCACTTGGTGGGCAGGGGGACCACGCCCAGGGGCCCGGCCCAGGGGAAGAGGGGGGTGATGGGAAAGAAGGGCATACCCAGCAGACGGGCCAGGGGCCGGACGTTGCCCACCATGGGGTAGATCTCCTCGGCGCCCACCACGGCCACGGGTATGATAGGCACGCCCGTGCGCACCGCCACCCGGATGAAGCCTCCGCGGCCGAAGCGCGCCAGCTGGTAGCGATCCTGGTACAGCTTGCCAACACCCTTGTAGCCCTCGGGAAACACCACCACCAGCTCACCGCGCTGGAGCAGGCGCAAGGCATTCAGAGGGCTGCCCTGGACCTGGCCGGTCTTCTGCATGAGGACGGAGACGAAGGGCACGGTGAGAAACCAGTCGGCCATCAGGGCGCGGGGCAACCGCGGGGGAGTGGTGTTGGCCAGGACCGCAGTGCTGATCATGGCGCCGTCAAAGGGCAGCACGCCGGAATGGTTGCTCACCAACAGTGCTGGCCCCTCGACGGGCAGGTTGGCGATTCCCTGGACGTCCACGCGCCAATAGGTCTGGTAGAGGAAACGCGCCAGGGGCAGGCACGCGTTCAGAAACTCCCAGTCCAGCCCGTAGCCGTCGACCTCGTACTCGCCCCGCCAGCGGCGCTCTGCGGCGGCGGCCTGGGAGCGAGCCAGGTAGGACGACACGGTCCAGGCACCCTTCCAGACGTCGAGATCCATGTAGTCGGTTAGCAGCTGGCGCACTGGGCCGGCGCCGAAGGCTGCGGCCAGGGTACCGGTGACCCGTTGGGCGAAGACCTCCAGCCCCTGATCGGTGCTATCGGGCCGGCCCGGCCCGAGTCCCTTGGCGGCGGCGGCGAAGCGGGCCAGCTCCTGGCGCAGCAATTGGCGGCGCTCGGTGGCGCTGAGGTCGCCAGGGGGGCGTTCCCGGGCCGCGGTCAGGCGGTCGTCAATGGCCAGGGGCACGGCCTCCGGCTCAGGCGCCGGGCCAGGGTTGCGATCTTCCACAGACAGGGCGAAGGAGCCATCATCCACGGTCCGCCTCCCACTCCCCGGCCATGGCTGCGGGGGCAGCGCCGTTCGAGCCGTTTGACCAGCCCCGGCGGCGCCGTAGCTCTTCACCGAGGCCGTTGGCGGCAAAGCGGCGGCCATCAGCGCCCTCACGGAAGGGCCTGGAGCGCAGGAACTCGGCGTGGCGTTCCACGGCCTGGCGCGCCGTGTGGCGCGGCGCCAGGCGGAGGTCGGCGGCCATGCGCTGGAGGCTCCCGGTGCAGGCATAGCGCAGGTGGTCGGGCTCGATGGGCAGCGAGGGAAGCACGTTGCGCAGGGCCGGCACGTTGGCGGCCGCAGCGCAGGCCCAGTAGGCCCACCAGTGGGGGATGGGCAGCGGGGGACGGCCGGCGATGCCGGTGATGGCCGTCAGGGGCAGCACGCCCTCGGCAGCCACGTTGATGGGCCCCCAGACATCGCCCAGCGCGGCGATGGCCAGGGCTTCCACGGCATCGCCGGCGTCGATCACCTGCATCAGGGGGTCGAAACCCAGCAGGATCGGGGCTGCGGGCAGGTCCAACAGGCGAGTCAGGGGGGTGCTGACGTCCGAGCCGAGGACATGGGCCAGGCGCAGGACCGCGATGGACATAGCCGGGTACTCGGTGGCGAACTCCTCCACATAGGCCTCGATCTCTGCCACCTCCTTGAGGTAGGCATAGGTCGCGCGGGGGCTCAGCGGCCAATCCTCGGGCAGGTACATGGGGTAGCCGGGCAGGGCGCCGTAAACCGCCATGGCGCTCCTGAGCACGATATGCCGCACCCCGGCTTCGGCGCAGCTGCCGATGAGCTGCATAGTCCCCAGGACGTTGCTGTCGAAATCCTCTTCCCGCGGCCACTGGCGCTGGCGAAAGGCCAGGTGCACGGCCGCATCCACTCCTTCGGCTACCATGAGCTCGGCCAGCAGCGGGTTGCGCACATCCGCCTTGACGAAATCCAGGCCGGCCATGGGATGCTCGGGGATCCGGCGGTCGATGCCCAACACGAGCACTCCCGGCTCGGCCAGGAGCCGGCGGGCTACGAGACCACCCCAGCGTCCGCTGACACCGGTGACCAGGATGTGGCGTTTTCCGTTCTTCATCGGCGGGCTCTGTGCACTCCGTGGTCCGATTATACGGCGCAGCTCCCGATGTGCAAAACCGGCCCGTGGGTTTGGGCCCTTCTGTGGCTTCAGGCGCAATCAGAAGGTATCCTACTGCTGCGAAGGGGGGCTTGTGATAAGATGGAATAGGTTGGTAACTGTACGGCAGGCGCAGTGCCGGCCCCCGGCGGCAGCGGGCCGGTGCGCACGCCGAGCCGATAGCCCAGGCAATTGACACAGGGTCTGGCTTGTGCTAGACTCATTCCATGGAAAGACTCATGGCTGGCCGTCCCCTGGGACGGAGCATGAGGGAGCGATTTCACTAAGAGGAAACCATGCCCCAAGGCAGCATGCGTAGCGGATTGATTTATCTGATACTCCTGGCCGTCCTCGCCGTATTCCTGTTCACGACTCTGCGCCAGGGACGGGAGCAGATACCGGTGGTCTCGGTCAGCCAGGTGGCGAACGATATCAAGGCCGGCAAGGTAGAGAAGATCGCCGAGAAGGACGGGGAGCTGGAAGTCTTCTATGAGGCCGATGGCGACCAGACCGTCGTGCAACGGTCCCGGGTCGAGCAGGACACGGATCTGGTGACGAGCCTCACCAGCCTCGGCGTGACTCCTGAGGAGCTGGCCGCAGTCACCCTGGAGTTCAAGGGCAGCAGCCGCTGGGAGAACTGGGCGCCGCTGCTGGGCGCGTTCCTGCCAATCGTGTTGATCGGGGCCTTCTTCTTCTTCATCCTCAGGCAGGCCCAGGGCGCCGGCAACCAGGCCTTTGCCTTCGGCAAGAGCCGGGCGCGCATGTTCACCGGCGATAAGCCCACCGTCACCTTCGACGACGTGGCCGGCGCTGAGGAGTCTAAAGAGGAGCTCAAAGAGGTGGTGGAGTTCCTGAAGGAGCCCCAGAAGTTCGCGGCCCTGGGCGCGCGCATCCCCAAGGGCGTGCTGCTGGTCGGCCCTCCAGGCACTGGCAAGACCCTCATGGCCAAGGCCGTGTCCGGCGAGGCTGGCGTCCCCTTCTTCTCCATCTCCGGCTCCGAGTTCGTGGAGATGTTCGTCGGCGTGGGCGCCAGCCGGGTGCGCGACCTGTTTGACCAGGCCAAGCGCAACTCGCCCTGCATCATCTTCATCGATGAAATCGACGCGGTCGGCCGCCATCGCGGGGCCGGTCTGGGCGGCAGCCACGACGAGCGCGAGCAGACCCTCAACCAGATCCTGGTGGAGATGGACGGCTTCGACACCGATACCAACATCATCATCATCGCGGCCACCAACCGGCCGGACATCCTCGATCCTGCCCTGCTGCGGCCCGGTCGCTTCGACCGCCGCGTGGTGATGGACCGGCCCGACGTTAGGGGCCGCGAGCAGATACTCAAGGTCCATGTGCGCGGCAAACCCCTGGCCGAGGATGTCGACCTGGAGGTGCTGGCCCGCGCCACCCCCGGCTTCGTAGGTGCCGATATCGAGAACCTGGTCAACGAAGCGGCTATCCTGGCCGCCCGGCGCAATCGCCGCAACATCGGCATGACCGAGCTCACCGAGGCCATCGAGCGCGTGGCCATTGGCCCCGAACGCAAAAGCCGGGTCATCTCCGCGGAGCAGAAACGGGTCATCGCCTACCACGAGGCGGGCCATGCCCTGGTGCAGCACGTGTTGCCCCACACCACGCCCGTGCTCAAGGTCACCATCGTGGGCCGTGGCATGGCCGGTGGCTATATGTGGCCCCTGGACAAGGACACCATGCTGCGCAGCCGCACCGAGATGGAGGAGGAGATATCGGTGGCCCTGGCCGGACGCGCGGCCGAGGAGATCGTCTTTGGCCGTGTCACCACCGGCGCCTCCAACGACCTGGAGCAGGTGACGCGCATCGCACGGCAGATGGTCACCGTGCTCGGCATGAGCGAGCGCATGGGCCCGCTGACCTATGGCCAGAAGGAGGAGATGATCTTCCTTGGCCGCGAGATCGGCGAGCATCGCAACTACAGCGACGAAGTTGCCGAAGCCATCGACCGCGAGGTTCAGCGCATCGTTCACGATGGCTATGAGCGCACCAAGCAGGTCATCCTCACCTACCGGGATAAACTCACCGAGATTGCCGAACGATTGATCGAAGTCGAAACCCTCGACCAGACGGCGTTTAGAGGGCTCGTCAGCTGAGACCTCCCGATCGTTAAGGACCTGCCCTGAGACGCGCTGGCAGCAGAGTGCTGCCAGCGCGTGTTGCTTCCCCACGCTGCCATGACTATGCTCGGAGTACCGTACAAGGCCAGCTATCAGCTGAATCGCCACGAATGGGCTGGCTGGCCGTTGGACCGCTGGCTGGTGGTGGGCCTGGTGATCCTGGCCGGCCTCATGGCCACGGGCATCCTGCCCGGCGGTCTCACTGGGGCTATCCTGTGTGCAGTGGCGCTGGTGGCGCTGTTGGGCCTGAGGGGCATCGCCGGCCGCACCAACCATGTGCTGTTCCGCCCGGCGGGAGCGCCGGCGGCCCACGACCCGGCAGCGGCCAGGATGGACCCGGCCGACAAGCTGGCCCTCCACGCCACCGGCGAGTTTGAGGTGGAGGACAGACAGCGCGACTTCACCGAGTTATCAGCCTACTATCGCAGCTTTCAAACCCGCGAGCACGCCGTGATGGCCCTGGTTCCCCCCGCCCGCCTGCTGCTCCTGGCCGGCAGGCCAGAGCACGAGGTCGGGATGTGGTACATGTTCTTCACTAACCGGCAGCTGCGGCGCATCGAACCGGGCACGCTACGCTTCGGCAGCCGGGAGCGGCCGGCGCTGCGCCTGGAGGTCGAGCGCCCCATCCCCGCCAAGACCACCACAGCCGACGTCTTCGGCATCAAGCGCAGCGACAGGGCCAAGGCGAAGACCCAGCGCCAGACCCTCTACCTCTCCTTCGATACCCCGGCCGACTGCCAGAAGGTGCTGTCGGACCTGGTAGCCGACGCGCCGGGGCTCGAGAGCAGCTGAGCTGCCGCACCTGTCCTGGGCCGCGCCAACGGCTGCACCATTTTTTGGCCCCCCTGAAGTCGGATGTACAATAGCCTTCGAGGCCCCGGCAAATGGCGCTCCGGCTCAACGCCCGAGGGCTTTCTTTGTTATTCGGGAGGTTGACCATGCAGTACGCGGATCTCCTGGGCGCTGATGCGCTGACCTTCGACGACGTTCTGTTGGTTCCCGGTTTCGCCGAGGTCTTGCCCTCGGACATCGACCTGCGCACGCGCCTGCACGAGAAGCTCTGGCTGAACGTGCCGGTCCTGTCCGCGGCCATGGACACCGTCACCGAGGCCCGCCTGGCCATCGCCCTGGCGCGCCAGGGCGGATTGGGGGTGATCCACCGCAACCTCACCCCGGGGGCCCAGGCGGCGGAGGTGGACAAGGTCAAGCGCTCCGAGGCCGGCATGATCGTCGACCCCATCACCCTGCGCCCGGACGACACCCTGGGGGACGCCGAGGATATCATGTCGCGCTACCACATCTCCGGCCTGCCGGTGACGGACGACGGCAAGTTGGTGGGCATCCTCACCAACCGCGACGTGCGTTTTGCCACCCAGCGCGAGGCGCCGGTGCGCGAGTACATGACCTGGCAGAAGCTGATCACGGCGCCGGTCGGCACGTCGCTGGAGGAGGCCAAGGCCATCCTCCACCAGCACCGCATCGAGAAGCTGCCCCTGGTGGACGATGAATACAGGTTGAAGGGGCTGATCACCTACAAGGACATCCTCAAGAAGCTCGACTTCCCCCACGCGGCCACCGACGAGCGCGGGCGCCTGCTGGTGGCGGCGGCCGTGGGCGTGGGCAAGGAGCTGGACGACCGCCTGGAGGCGTTGCTGGACGTGGGGGTGGACGCGGCGGCGGTGGACACCGCGCACGGGCATTCCGAGGCCGTGCTGGCCGCGGTACGGCGCATCAAGATGATCGCACCGGAGCTGCCCGTGCTGGCCGGCAACGTGGTGACCCGGGAGGGCACCGAGGCCCTTATCGAGGCTGGGGCCGACGTGGTCAAGGTGGGGGTGGGCGCTGGCTCGATCTGCACCACGCGCGTGGTCGCCGGCTCAGGGGTGCCGCAGATGACCGCTATTGCCGAGTGCAGCCTGGCGGCTCGTGAGCACGGGGTCCCGGTGATCGCGGACGGGGGCATCAAGTACTCGGGAGACATCGTCAAGGCGCTGGCGGCGGGGGCCGGCGCGGTGATGCTGGGCTCGCTGCTGGCCGGCCTGGAGGAGTCCCCGGGTGAGCTGGTGATCTACGAGGGCCGGCGCTTCAAGGAGTACCGGGGCATGGGATCGCTGGGCGCCATGAAGGGCCGGGCCAGCGATCGCTATGCCAGCGCGCAGGGCAACGGCGAGCAGGCCGGCTTCGTCGGCAAGCTGGTGCCTGAGGGCATCGAGGGCCAGGTGCCCTACAAGGGATCGCTGGGCGACTACGTCTTCCAGCTCATGGGAGGCCTGCGCTCGGGCATGGGCTACGTGGGGGCCCGGAGCCTGGCGGAGCTGCGTGGGCGGGCGCGCTTCGTGCGCATCACCAACGCCGGCCTGCTGGAGAGCCATCCCCATAGCGTCCTTATCACCAAGGAGGCGCCGAACTACCAGGTCAGCCCCCGATAGGAGCGGGAGGGGGGAGGCTTGCTCGGCCTCGCAAGATCGATTCGGCCTCGCAAGACTGGTCCAGTCTCGGGAGACTGGACCAGTCTGCGTGCGGTCCCTCGCAGTTCACAGGGCCGGATACTCGCCTGTCAGCGCGGCAATGGCGCGTTCCACGGCCCTGGTTTCGACCTCGCTGATGGTCTCATGGCTAAACCGATAGTCGCGCTTGCGGATGAACTCCCCCATCTCATCGATCAGCTGCTGCCAGACCCTGCTATGCACCGCCACCAGCGCAGCCCGCGCCCCGGCGTCCCTATGAGTGGCCAGGGCCAGCTCCAGGTGCGGCCAGCACAGCCCTCCCGCCTGTTCCAGGGGCTTCTCCAGGTCACCCACCAGGTGTTCCATGAGCGAGCGCAGGGAGCGCTGCTCGATGTCAGCCTGATCCGCGCAGACCGGACAGGGGCCGGCGGCGCCAAGTGGCGGCGCGTCCCCCTGCCGGCTGCCCGGCCGCAGCCAACCCCGCATCCCTGCAGAGCCCGGCGGCGCCGGGGCCTGCAGGCGCCGCATCGCCTCCTTCAACACAGCCTGTTCGATGATGGTGGCACCCAGGCGCTCGCCCTGGAAGCTCAGCAGCTCCCGGCTGTGCGCGCTGCAGAAGCCCATCACGCCGGCCAACCGCTCCCGAGTCTCTGGATCGTTGACGCTATCATACAGCAGCGCATCCAGCCTGCCCCGGGCCGTCTTGCGCCCGACGTGGCAGATCGGACAGCCGGGCCTCTCCAAGATTGCCTGCAATTCCTGATAGAACACGCTCTGCTTTGACACGAAGCCCACTCCATGCTACAAGGGTTGAGGCTGCAGGCCAAGTGTACTCGTTTTCGCTGGCCGTGCCAATAGACCCGAGAAAGTGAAGAGGGCCTCATGGACGTCAGAGCGTACAACCGCGCGGCCTGGGACCAGGCCGTCGAAGATGGCATCGAGTGGTCGATCCCGGTGCCGCCAGAGGTGATCGAGGCGGCTCGCCGCGGCACCTGGCAGGTGATCCTGACGCCCACCCTGCCCGTGCCGCGGGCCTGGTTCCCTGCCGACCTGCATGGGGTAGACGTGTTGTGCCTGGCCTCAGGGGGCGGGCAACAGGGACCCGTGCTGGCGGCGGCCGGGGCCAGCGTCACCGTCTTCGACAACTCGCCGCGCCAGCTGGCCCAGGACCGCCTGGTGGCCGAGCGCGACGGCCTGGCCCTCACCACCCTGGAAGGGGACATGGCCGACCTCTCCGAGTTCCCGGACAGCAGCTTCGACCTGATCGTCCACCCGGTGTCCAACCTGTTCGTGCCCAAGGTGCGGCCGGTGTGGCGGGAGGCTTACCGGGTGCTGCGCCCGGGGGGCGCGCTGCTGGCCGGCTTCATCAACCCCTTGAGCTATATCTTTGATCTCGTCAAGGCCGACGAACAAGGTGTGCTGGAAGTTCGCTACGCCATCCCCTACTCGGACCTCGACAGCCTGGATCAGGCCAGTCGCCAGAAGCTGATGGACGAGCACGCACCCATGGAATTCGGACACACCCTGGACGACCAGATCGGCGGCCAGATCGACGCCGGGCTCGTGATCGCGGGCTTCTACGAGGACCGCTGGCCCGACCACGTGCTGGACCGCTACATTGCCACCTTCATTGCCACCCGGGCTGTGAAGCCAGTGCGTTAGGGCAGGGCTCTTGCTGCGCTAAGCCCGGCACACGAACATCAGGTTTAGGGAGACCTGGCGCCAGGAGCCACTGCGGATATACCAGCAGCGGTTGGGGCCCACCTGGAGCTCGCCGAAGAACTGCACATCCCGGAAGCCACCCCGCTCAAACACGGCCCGCCATTGCGCGGGGGGAAGGGTGGAACAGTGTGTTTGGTCGAAGACGTTGGTGACCGCCGTGTGCACCGTGCCCACCGGCCCCGCGTTTAGCGGCACCGACCCCACCAGCACCCCTCCCGGGGACAGGGCATGATGGATGGTGTCCACGGCTGGCTGGGGCATGGGCAGATGCTCCAGGATGTTGAACGCCACCACGGCGTCGAAGCGGGCTGCGGGCAGCGCGGTGCGCTGGATATCGGCCTGCCTCACCTTGAGGCGCAGGGGTTCAGGCACGTGGGCCAGAGCGTCCGCGGTCACGTCGATGCCCTCGACGTCGAAATGGCGGGCGGCCAGGGTGAGGAACTCCCCGGTACCACAGCCAATTTCCAGCAGCTGGCCGCCCGGCCTGTGGCGCAGCACCTCGGCCAGGCGTTTTTGATTGCGCGAGGAATCGGCCATCCCCCGAAAGAGGCTGGACTCGAAATAGCTCCGGTCGTACTGCTGCCTGCGTATCCGCATAAGTGAGGCCGCGGCCCTGGTGCGCGCTGGCAGGAGCCTGCGTCACCAGGCCAGGTGGCGCACCTGGTCCCACTGTCCGATGGGGACGTAGACGATGCCACCGGCAAAGCCCTGGCAGCGAAAGCCGCCGACGTCGAACTCGGCGGTCATGGGCACGCCGAGGTTGCTGGCGCGGGCGTAGCGGCCGAGGGCCGCGTCGGGGTTGTACGGGATTCCGACGCCGTCCCAGGCGCCGCGGCGGATGGCCTCCTGCAGGTTGGCCGGCGGCACGGTGGGCGTGGGCTTCGGCGGTGCCGGCGTTGGGGGCACCGGTGTTGGTGTTGGCGTCGGAGGCAGCGGCGTCGGAGGCACCTGGACCTGGCGCCGCTCCGCCCGCCACACCGCGAAGGTGGAGACGTGCCAGCCCATGCCGGGCATCCCGCCGCCTACCACGACGTCGGCGGCGCCGGCTGGGGACCAGCTCCAGGGGCCGCGCTGGCCCTTGGTGTGATCGTACTTGGCGAACACGACCTGGTTGCCCCAGCCCGAGCGCTCCTTGGGGGTGACCCGCACGAAGCCCTGGTAGTTCGGGTCACCCAGCGCGGCCAGGCCATCGGACCAGTACAGGACCAGCTCCGGGGTGGTCACCGGCCGGCCCTCCAGGTCCAGGACCCGGGCAAAAAGGTGGTGGTCCGCGCCGGCGTCGTCGAAGAAATCGGGCGCGTCGTGGGCCCGCAGGTAGGCCTCGCGGGCCCAGGCCGGCAGGCTGCCCGGCTTCTGCGGGTCCGGCTCCCAGGAGCTGTCCCGGGTGGTGAACAGGTCCACCAGGCGGTAAACCACGTCCCCCTGAGGCCGGTCCGGCCGGTCCTCGTTGCGCACCACCTGGATGTTGAAGTGATCGATCCACTCGCTCTTGCGCAGCGAAGGCAGGGGGCCAGGGGGCTGGGTAGGAGGTGGCGGCTCGGGCGTGATAGGTGGAGGCGGCGTGGGCCTGACTGTGGGAGGCGGCTCGGGAACCACCGGGGGCTGCTCGTCTGGAGGCGGTGCGGCGCCCTCCCAGCTGAAGCGGCGCACGAAGGGCGGAATGGCCTGCACGGCCTCGATGGTCTCGGTCAGCTTGCCCTCGGGAGACAGCGCGTTGTCCCACCAGTTCTGCCCGGCAAAGGTCCACGACGACACGATCCAGGGGACGATGCTGAACACGTAATCGGGCAGAGGCTCGCCGTTGGCCAGCACCCCGGTGCGCAGCCAATCGAACATCTCCCGGTGGTACTGCGCATGCAGCGCCCGCTCCACCTTGGGATAGCGCTTGTCCTCCTCGGCGCCGAACAGCCACCCTCCCTCGCCGCCGACGATGGGC
>JAULUH010000383.1:0-3810 GCA_032111745.1 Anaerolineae bacterium
GCCGGTGGCCGCGCCCAGAGCGCCCATCCCGGCGCCACGGTCCTGCTCCGAGGTGCTATCGCTGACATAGGCCATTGTCGTCGGCATGGTGGCGGCGGAGAGCAACGCGCCCAGCGCGCGGGCGGCGAAGAGCATCCAGAGCTCGGTAGCCAGACCGAAAAGCAGCATCGAGATGCCGTAGCCCAGCAGGCCGGCAATGAGCACCGGCTTGCGCCCCCGGCGGTCGGACACGCTACCCCAGATGGGCGAGGCGACCAGCTGGATCAACGGCGACACGGCCACCAGCAGGCCCAGCTGGGTGGCGCTGGCCCCCATGCTCTCGACATAGAAGGGCATGATGGGCATCACCATCCCAAAACCCAGCATGACGACACCCAGAGTCAGGGACAAGATAGTGAGGTTTCTGCGGTTACTGGTGTTCATCATGGGTCTCGAGATTGGGGCCGGGGACTTGACAATGCTGCCAATTCCCCGGCCCGAGGTCACGCCAGGCTGACTGTCCCACCACTGCCATCCACCGTGATCGTTTGCCCGCTGAGGATGCGCTGCGTAGCCACGCCGGTGCCCAGCACGGCCGGGATGCCGTACTCCCGGGCGACGATGGAGCCGTGGCTCAGCGGGCCGCCGATGTCGGTGACGACGCCGGCAGCCATGGCAAAGAGTGGTGTCCAGGCCGGGGTGGTGATCTCGGCGACCAGGATGTCACCGGGATGCATTTGGGCGAAGTCCTCCGGGCCGAGCAGCACACAAGCTGTAGCCGTGATCTGCCCCGGGCTGGCAGCTACGCCTTTGAGCACGTTGCCCGTTTGCTCTTCAGCACTGGTGGGCATGAAGGCATCGGTCTTGATGCCCATGACCCGGCCCTTGGGTGGCAGCTGGTGGGGTGGGGTAGCCTGGTTCTCGGCATGCCACACGGCTTTACGCTCCGTGACACATCCGCTCAAGTCCTCCAAGGCCTGGCCACGATCCAGCTGAGATGCCGCACGCTCGACCTCGGCTCGCTCTAACCAGTAGATGTCCTCCGGTTCAGCGATGGCACCAGCTGCGGTGAGGCGACAGCCCAGCTCATGCAGCATTTGGCGCAGCCCAGGGTAGCCCAGGCCGATGTCAAAGATGCTATCCTCGCGCACCAGGGCAAAGGTCTGCGCCCAGCGCAGGCTCCAGCGGAAGAGCCGGAGCCGCAGCCCACCCAGGCGGTCCACGGCGGCCTGGACCGCCTCCTGGCGCCGCTGGGCCAGGTTCTGCTGCCGCTCGTGGGGATCCGTGCCGCCTCCGCGGATGAACAGTTTGAGCGTCTCCAGCAGCGGCTGCGGCTCATCTGCGGGCAGCGGCTTGGCGAAGTCCAGATCGTAGATGCTGTGGCCATACTGCGCCAGGTGAGCCTGGAAGCGGCGCTGCCACTCGCGCCAATCGTCGATAGGGGGCGCCTGGCCGCCAGCCAGCTGCTTCACGATCTGGTCAGATGGCGTGTTCAACAGATAGGTTGCCAGATCATCGCGCTCGCGGCACCACTGGGCCAGGTCGTAGAGGGCCTTCTCGGCCTGAATAGGCGTGCTGTCCGCGCCCAGTAGCAGGGTCGCCGCCGGCGGATCACCCTCGCGCTTGATCAGCCGGTCGTAGACAGCGGTGAACAGGCCCTCGGTCCCGGCGGCGCTGCCGATGGCATCCACCTGGAGCGCGGTGAGATAGCCGGCCATGGCCGCGGTCAGCTCGCCTGCGCCATCAAGGAGCTCGACGGCACTCATTTCATGGGGTGGCTGGCTGCGCCACAGATCCACGACCTCGACGTAGCGGGGGCGCGCAACCTCACGCCAGTGCCGCTCGCCGTGGCGCAGGAGGCGCGGGGTGGCTGGCATCAACCGCAACAGGACCCACAGCCAGTCCCGCCAGCCCAGCTTCACGTACAGATAGGCATAGTCGTTGATACTGGTCAGGTAGTTGTCCAGGCCGGCGGTCCGGCTGCCGATGTGTTCCATCATCGTGCCCTGCATCGCGGCGTTGATGGCTGGCACGCCCATGGAGGTGAAAAGGGGCGTCAGCGGATCAGGCATGAAGTCGGCGATGCTGCCGCGCATGTAGGGCCCCTTGGGATCGGGCATGGGCCACGCAGTTGGTGGCTCAAGCGCGGGCTCCGGAAGCGCGGTGATGGGCCGGGCCTGGACGATAGCAAAGGTGCCATCGGCCAGTGCCCATTCGACGTCCATGGGCATCCCATACAGCGCCTCGATCTCTACGCCCAGGCGCACCAACTCGGCAGCAGCCTCATCGTCGAGCACGGGAGCGCGGCGTAGCTCGGCCGGCACCGGCTGCTGCTCCGTGCCGCCGTCGACGCGGGCCGTCAGCACCTGCTTATCGACGGTCTGCCGCTGCAGCACCGTACCGCTGGCCTTATCAACGATGAGCGTGTCAGGCGTGACCAGGCCGCCCACCACCGCCTCGCCCAGGCCCCAGGCCGCGCTGATCATGGCCTGGTCGCGACGGCCAGTCACCGGGTCGGCGGTGAAGAGGATGCCCGCGGCCTCGGCCGGGACCAGCAGTTGCACGACTACAGCCAGGCTGAGGCCTTCAGGTCCGATGCCCTGCCGCGCGCGATAGCCCATGGCCCGCGCGGTCCAGAGGGAGGCCCAGCAGCGCTTGACCGCCTTCAGCACCTCTGCATAGCCGTCGACGTTGAGGAAGGTATCCTGCTGGCCGGCAAAGCTGGCCTCGGGCAGGTCTTCGGCTGTGGCCGAGGAGCGCACGGCGACTACGGGGTCCTGTCCCGCCAGCCCGGCATAGGCCATGGCGATGTCGCTGGCTATCTCGGGCGGGATCAGCGCATCGGCAAACAGCCCGTGGATGGCCTGCGAAGCTGTCTCCAGCGTAGCCGGCTGCGCGACATCTACCGTCTCCAGCGCCGCCAGGATGCCGGGTTGCAGGTCATTGTCGGACACAAAGCGCCGGTAGGCTGCGGTGGTTACGTGAAAGCCGTCCGGCACAGGCAGGCCAGCAGCGACGAGCCGGGCCAGCGAGGCCCCCTTACCTCCCACGGTCTCTAGCGTTGCCTCTGCATCGGCCAGGGGCAAGACATACTCAGATGTTGGCAGGTTCGTAGTCATGGTGAGCCTCCCGGGCATTCCCACCATTTAATATCTCCACCGTCCCCTGTCCACCGTCGACGCGCACCCGGTCGCCCGTATGCAGGCGGGTGGTGGCGCTACCGCAGCCGACCACGGCGGGGATGCCCAGCTCGCGGGCGACGATGGCGGCGTGCGAAAGCGGCGCGCCCACGTCGGTGACGACCGCAGCGGCTCGCGGGAACAGCGGTGTCCAACCAACGTTGGTGGTAACCGCGACCAGGATCTCACCGCGTTGGAGCTGATCACCCTGCTCCGGGCCGTCCAGCACGCGTACCTGGCCCTCGACGCGACCCGCCGCGCCGGCAAAGCCACTGATGGTGTTCGAAGTGAAGACAGGTGCCGCTGTGGTGGCATCGTAGATGTCGTTGCGCCGGTGGGGATCTGCGGCCCAGTGGAACGGGTCGAAAGGCCCCCGGATGATCATCGGGTAGGGCGGCAGCGCGCGGTAGCGGGCATAGGTCTCCTGTCGCGTGGGGATATGTGCCGTTGCCGTATCCTCTCCCGCCAACAGGGCGAGCACCTCGTCGATGGTCAGCAAGAAGATGTCGTCGTCCAGGCCGGAGAGCTGCCCGGCGCGTACGGCCCACTCTCGTTCGACCCATAAGAAGCGGGTCACCTCGTCGCGGACTGCCTCGCGCATGCGGGCGGCCGGGCCGACCTTATCGATCTGGCGGCGCAGCGTGCGCGCCTG
>JAULUH010000384.1:0-3623 GCA_032111745.1 Anaerolineae bacterium
CGATATCGTGGGAGGCATCAGTGTTGAGATGGCGGCGGCGACGGGCCTGCTACAGGGCACGCCGGTGGTAGCGGGGTGCGGCGACCAGTCGGCCGGGCTGCTGGCCGCCGGTGTCAACATCCCCGGCCGCATGGGAGACAGCGCCGGCACTTACCCGGTGCTGGCGTTTTGCACGGACCAGTTCCGGCCGGACATGGCGGGGCAGCGCACCGAGATCATCCCTTCGGCTATCCCCGGGCTGTGGAACCCGATATCGCTCATCATCGGGGGCGGGCTAACCCACCACTGGTTCCAGGAGCAATTTGCGGCCGGCGGCCAGCCGGAGACAACCCACGACGGCGGCTCGGTCTACGCGGTGCTGGACGAGCAGGCCGCCCGGATAGGCCCGGGCAGCGAGAAGGTCTTCTTTATTCCCCACATGGCCGGCCGGGCCTGCCCCACCAACACGGATTACCGTGGCATGTGGATCGGTTTCTCCTGGACGCACCGCCGCGAGCACTTCTACCGGTCGATCCTGGAGGCCATTGCCTATGACCAGTACCACGCCCTGCAGTCGCTCAAGGCGGCGTTCCCCGAATCGCCGGTGCAGGAGGTCCTGGTCTACAGCGGCGGCGCGCGCAGCGCGCTGTGGAACCAGATCAAGGCTGACGTCATGGGTGTGCCCTACCTGGCCCTGGACAGGGAGGATTTGGGTGCCCTGGGAGCAGCCATCCTGGCCGGGCACGCCGTGGGCATCTACGACAATCTAGGCACGGCCAGCCAGCAGTTTGTCACCGTGGCGCAGCGTTTCGAGCCGCGCGCCGCGGAGCACGCGACCTACGTCAAGTGCGCGGAATACTACGAGCGACTCTTGAGCCACAGCGAGCCCGCGTACCACGAGCTGGTCGCGCTGCCGGAGTGGCGTGGATAAGGCCTCCCGCGCCTGGGAGAGAAGGAGGTGATGCTCCCTGCCAATCGGACAACGTCGTCTTAGCATGCAGTGCCTGCAAGCATAGCGGACCAACCGCCCACTCACATGTCGCACGAGGAGAAAGAATCCCAATGTCAACCAAGAAGCTGGCTCTAGCAGTCGCCGTGCTCGTCCTGCTAGGCATGGTTCTGACGGCCTGTGCCGCCGCCCCGGCAACGGTGCAGCGGCCCCCGGCCGAGGTGCAGCAGACCGGCCAGGAGGAGATCGTCGAGAGCCCCCTGGAGGAAGCAACGGAGGAGGCCGCCCCGGCGCCGGAACCCGGCGAGCGGCCGCAGATCGGCGTGATCCAGATCACGCTGGAGCATGAATACCAGGTGACGCTGAACGAAGGGTTCAAGGCCCAGGCCGAAGAGATGGGCGCCGACACGGTGTTCTGCATCAACAACCTGAACCCGGAGACGCACGTCAAGTGCGGCGATGATCTGGTCGCGGCGGGCGTGGATGTGATCATCCAGGCTCCGGCGGACCCGGCATCGTTCAAGGCGGTGGCGGACAAGGCCACGGCGGCGGGGATCCCGGTGGTGAACGACGGGTCGCCGCAGCCGAAGATGCCGAACGTGGTGCCGTTCATCGGGACGGACAGCCTGGGTGGCGGGAAGCTGGCGGGCGAGTTTGCCGCCAACTGGATCAACGAGAACCTGGGCGGCGAGGCCGAGGTGGCGATGCTGACGCTGCCGACGTTCACGGACTGTGTGGCCCGGAACGAGGGCTTCGAACAGGCGTTGGCGGAAGGTGCACCGGGCGCCAAGATCGTGGCGGCGCAGGACGGCAACGGCCTGCGGCCGAAATCGCTGGAAGTCACGGAGAACATGCTGCAAGGCAATCCTGACATCGACGTGATCTTCGGCTGCAACGACGACTCGGCGCTGGGTGCGCTGAGTGCGCTGCAGGCGGCGGGCAAGGACCCGGAGAAGACGCTGGTGATCGGCTTCGACGGCACCAACGGGGCCTTCCAGGAGATCAAGAACGGCGGCATGTTCCGGGCTGACATCGTGCAGCGGCCCGACCTGATCTCGCGGCGGCAGATGGAGATCGCGGTGCAGATCGCGCGTGGCGAGAAGACGGTCGAGGACTTCCCGGAGCCGACGTACATCAAGACGCCGGTGGTGACGCCCGAGAACGTCGAGGCCTGGCTGCTGTGGGGCGGTGACCCGGCCAAGGCGCCGCAAGACTAAACCCGGATGGTAGTATCCCCCTCCCTCAACAGGTGGCCTGTGAGGGAGGGGGGATGTTCCAAGACATAGAACAAGAAGCAGAGCGAGATGATTTCCGCAGCATCAGCAACAAAGGTAAAATCATACCCATGAGCGAAACCAATCCCATTGTTGTCGAGGTGCAACATATCTCCAAGCAGTTTCCCGGCGTGCAGGCCCTGAAGAACGTCAGCCTCGCCTTTGAACGCGGCAAAGTGCATGCGCTGTTAGGGGAGAACGGCGCTGGGAAGTCCACCCTGATGAAGATCCTGGCGGGCGTCTACCAGCCGGACTCGGGCAAGCTGTTCTTTGACGGCAGCGAGGTGGAATTCCGCAATGCCAGGGCAGCGCTGGACAGGGGCATCAGCACTATCTACCAGGAGCTCTTGCTGTGTCCGAACCTGACGGTGGCGGAGAACATCTTCCTGGGACGGGAGCCGGTGCGGGGGCCCTTTCTATCACAGGAGGTGATCGCACGCTGCCAGGCTGAGCTCGACCGCATTGGCTTCACCGAGCTGCGACCTGGCTCGCGCGTGGCGAACCTGACCATCGCCCAACAGCAGATGGTGGAGATCGCCAAGGCCCTGGCGCTGGATAGCGCGCTGATCATCATGGACGAGCCGACCTCGAGCCTGACCCCATCCGAGGTCCAGCACATGTTCAAGACCATCGGCCAGCTGAAAGAGCAGGGTAAAGCGATCATCTTCATATCGCACCGGCTGGACGAGGTCTTCGAGATCGCCGACCAGATCTCGGTCTTGCGAGACGGCGAGTTGGTCGCATCGCAGCCGGCAGATGAAGTGACGCAAGACGAAGTTGTGCGTATGATGGTCAACCGGGACCTGGCACTCTCGCTATCGGATCGCCACCAGAGCCACAGGGGCGAGGTGATCCTGGAAGTTAGGCAACTCACGCGCAAAGGGGTATTTGCCCCGGTTAACTTCACCCTGCACCGGTACGAGATTTTGGGCTTTGCGGGGCTGATTGGCGCCGGGCGCACGGACGTCATGCGGGCGGTCTTTGGCATCGAGCCGGCCGACTCCGGCCAGGTTTTCATTGGCGGCAAGGAAGTCAAGATCCGCTCCCCGCAAGAGGCGATCCGGGCTGGAATCGGCATGGCTACAGAAGACCGCAAAGACGATGGCATGTTCGGTGCGCTGAACGTGCGCGAGAACATGACCATGGCCCAGTTACGGTCGGGCCAGCTGACATCAGCGCTGGGCTGGGTGCGCGCGCGGCGGGAGGTGGAGTTGGCAAAGCGCTACGTCCAGGCCTTGAACATCCGCACGCCCGGCATCACCACGCCCATGGTGAGCCTGAGCGGCGGCAACCAGCAGAAGGTCATCCTGTCCCGCTGGCTGATGACCGAGCCCCAGGTGCTCATCCTGGATGAGCCCACCAGAGGCATCGACGTTGGAGCCAAGGCTGAGATCCACAAGCTTATCCGCCAGCTGGCGGAC
>JAULUH010000384.1:3633-6927 GCA_032111745.1 Anaerolineae bacterium
ACGCCGACCGAAACCCCAACCCCTACCGCGACTCCCACGCCGACGATCACCCCCATCCCCACCCTGCGGCCGAACGTGTCGTGGGAGTATTCCACTGACCCGAGCCAGCTGGCGGACGAGGGGCGCGGCATCATCGTGGTCTCGTCAGAGCTGCCGGAGCTGTTGGCGGTCAGCGACCGCATCATCGTGATGCGTGAGGGCGTGATGACGGCGGAGCTGGTGACCAGCCAGACGAACCAGGAGGAGATCATGACCTACGCCACGATCGAACCGAATGCCCGTGGAAAGGACCCGTTGAACTGACATGACTGCGCAAATACCACCCTCGACACCGGATAGCTCAGCCGGCCTGCCCAGCGACCGGGCCGCGGCCGCGGATGCTGAGCGCGTGCGCCGCATCCCCTTCGAGCGCCTGAGCAAGCTGGGGGTGTTGCTGGCCCTGCTGTTCTTCGTAGGGGTCTTTGCCATCGGCTCACCGCGGTTTCTGACCGTCGACAACTTCATCAACGTGTCACGGCAGATCTCGACGAACTTCATCATCGGCTGTGCGATGACGTTCGTGATCATCACGGCGGGCATCGACCTCTCGGTGGGCTCGCTGGTGGCCTTGAGCGGCGTGGTGATGGCGGGTCTCACCGTCAACTATGGCATGTCCTGGCCGTTCGCGATCCTGCTGACGATCATCGCCCTGGCCGGTGTGGGGCTATTGAGCGGCTTCGCCATCTCACGGCAGGGGTTGCAGCCGTTCGTGGTCACGCTGGCCATGATGGGTATCGCGCGCGGCTTGGCCTTAGCCTACACCGACGGCACGCCGATTTTCATCACCGACCCGGCGGTATTGGCGTTGGGCAACGGTTACATCGGGCCAATCCCGATCCCGGTGGTGATTGCGGCGGTGATCGGGTTATTGTCCCACATCGTTCTGACCCGCACCAGGCTGGGACGGTACGTCTATGCCGTGGGCGGCAACGAGCAGGCGGCGCGGATCTCGGGCATCAACGTCCCCAACATCAAACTGTTTGTCTACGGCCTGAGCGGTGCGCTTTCCGCCGTGGCCGGCGTGATCATGGCCGCGCGCCTGTACAGTGGGAATCCGACGGCTGGTGTGGATACGGCCCTGGACGTCATCGCGGCCGTGGTCATTGGCGGCACCAGCCTCTTTGGCGGCGTGGGCAGCATCATCGGTACGTTGCTGGGTGCGTTCATCGTCGGCATCATCTCCAACGGCCTGACGATCATGAACGTGCCCTATTACTGGCAGCTGGTGGCCAAGGGATTGGTGATCTACATCGCCATGTTGATCGACAAGCAGGCCCGGAGCATCCGCCAGTCGTGAAGCTTGCTCCCGCGCGCATGAAGGATTGTCTTGTGCTATGGGGAGCTGATAGCAGATTGGTTGCATGCAGGTGATAGGATAGATTTGCAGATGCGAGACAACGCCCGGTTTGTCCTGATCAGCGCTGTGTTGTTCCTGATTGGCGGGTGGCTACGCGTAGCGTCGGGTGGCTTGAGCCTGCCATCCTTCAACTTGGGGACTGGTTTGACGCTACCGTTCGTCTCTAGCCGGCAGGTGCCTGCCGAGGTAGGGGCGACGGTGCTCGATTTCTACGCCGCGGTGGACAAGGGCCGCTATGCCGACGCCTACGCCGTGGCGTTGGAGAACCACTGGTCGCCGGGCGCGGATGGTGCGCCGCAGGTAATCGGACTGGCCACCGAGGAGGAATTTGTCGACTCCCTGGCCAAGGAGCTGGGCGCCAATGGCATGGGCCTCAACATCATTGCCATTCAGGCCCTGGAGGAGGTGCGCCTATCAGCCGAGGAAAAAGTTCCGGAGCTCTATCCTGAGTTGTTGACACTGGAGTCGCTGCCGGCTGGCCAACGCGTCAAGCACGTGTACCGCGTACACCTGGCAGGAACGCTCCTGGGGCGCTGCTCCCGGTGGGATTGGAGCAAGCACATCCTGGTGGCTGAGGTGCAGGGCTACGGCTGGCGTGTCTTGCTGCCGGGCGTCCAGGTTCCGTACCAGCCGCACTACGAGGAGTGGTTCCTCGATCGCGCCCTCTGAGAGCGCAGTGAGCTGGATTATGGCCTCCACGACCAAATCCCCTGTCCTGACCAGACTCGTGCCCCGCCGGATCACCGCCGTGACCTACGGCGTGGTGGCCGGGTTGCTGGCCGTTGGCGTGCAGGTGTTCTTCGGCGTGAAGCCCCCCCCGGCCTACGGCATCTGCGTGGCCTGCCACACGCGCGATGTGGTGGCGTGGCTTGCCAACAACCTGCTGGGCACGCAGTGGGAGATCGCACCGGTGTCGGTCATCTTCCCGCTGCTGACCACCATCGGCATGCTGCTGGGTGCTCTGCTGGCGGCTACCCGGCATGGCGAGCGGCGCCCGGTGGCCCTGGGCCAGCACTGGCGCGGCTTCGTATTTGGGATCCTGGTGGTCAACGCCGCCATCGTGGCCCTGGGCTGCCCCACTCGCCTGGTGCTGCTCAGCGCGTATGGGGACTTCCTGGCTGTGCTGGCGGTTGCGGGCGTGGCGGTTGGCATCCTGATCGGGACCTCGCTGCTGGCCCGGGGATTGGTGGGCTGATGGCACCGGCGATCGTAACGCTGATCATGGGTATCGTGCTGGGATACCTGGCGCAGCGCTCGCGTATCTGTTTCATCGGTGGATTGCGCGATTTCGTGCTGGTGCGTGACACCGAGCTCCTGAAAGGGGTAATCGCCTTCTTCATCACGGCCTGGGTAGCCTTCTCCATCGCCGGGGCGGTGGGGCTGCTGGAGTGGGGTCCGCCGGGCTTCGACGAGGTTTCCAGCGTGCCGGGCCTGGCGGCCAGCGCGGCCAGGCCGGCCGCGGCGACGCCCAATGTGCAGGTCCTGGGCCTCTCGGCAGTGGTTGTGGGCCTGGTGGCCGGAATCGCCCTGGGATTATTCTCCACATTGGCCAACGGTTGCCCGACTCGCCAGCATGTGTTGGCGGCACAGGGCGTGCGCGATAGCGTTTTCTACCTGGGAGGGTTCTACATCGGCGTGATCGTCTACAATCTCGTTACGAAACCACTGCTGGCCTTGGTGTTTTAACTGCCCAGAACGAGGAGGGATCATGAGTATCCAGGAACGGTCTGGCCGGGTCATGCAGCTCTTGCGCCAGCGCGGCTATCTCACGGTGGACGAGCTCAGCCGGGAGCTGAGCGTCTCCCAGATGACGATCCGGCGCGATCTCAAGGATCTCGAGCAGGCGGGGCTGATCAACCGCTACCATGGCGGGGCCAACCTGAAACCAGAGCGGGGCG
>JAULUH010000385.1:0-3608 GCA_032111745.1 Anaerolineae bacterium
ATGCAGCGGCACATCCTGCCCAACAGCCTGGGGCCGATCATCGTGGCCGCGGCCTTCCTGATCCCCGGCGCCATCATCACCGAGGCCGTGCTGGGCTACCTCGGCCTGGGGCTGCGGCCCTCCACCGATCCCGAGGACATCTTCATCACCAGCTGGGGATCCATGCTGCTGGAGGGTCAAAGCGCCATCAATAACCAGCCGTGGCTGCTGCTGGCCCCCGCCATCTGCGTGGCCCTGGTGGTGCTCTCCTTCAACTTCCTCGGCGACGGCCTGCGCGACGCCCTCGACCCCCGCCTCCGCGACCGCTGATCCCACCCGGAGAGGAACCGCAGAGACGCAGAGAACGCAAAGCGGACTTTGGACCAGAGGAGTTCAGAAGGGGAACCGGAGGCCGGACCCAACCGCAACGAGTTGGCGTTGCTTCTATGCACATATTATACAAGCGCGGAGGGGACCCGGGTCCAGAGGAGCTGGAAGATGAAACCAGAGGGGAACCGCACAGCGGCTGCAACGGCTGCCAAGACCTGTTCGTATCTGTTTCCCCCGCCCTGACGGCCGCCACCAGGGTGAAGGCCCCCATCCCGTCATTGCGAGACCCCCATACCGCAATCACAGCGTAGGGGCATGAACGGGGATGTGCAGTGCAGGCCGGGCTGCCGCAGCCCGGCCTGCACTGCACATCCCCGTTCATGCCCTGGTCGTTCATGACACCAGGTTGTTCATGATCGCGGTATGCTGTGCTCTATGAACTGGCAGCCAGTTCATGAACAGCAATCTCACGCAAGACCCCTATCTTTCTTGCGAGTATCCGTTCTGTATCCTCTGCTGCTCCCTCTGGCCTCCTCTGGTCCAATCTCCCCTCTGCGTCCTTTGCGTCCTCTGCGGTTCCATTCTGGTTCCCCGCGAACCTCACTCAATGAACGTCCGTGCGCCCACGAAGCCAGCCCGCAACCCCGCCACTGCCTGCGCGTCATCCTCATACACGCCGTTCCGGCCGCGCGACGCATGGATCACCCGCCACCCGCCCAGGCTAACCGCCACGTGGGTGATCGCTCTACTGCCGTCGCCGCTAAAGAACAGCAAGTCCCCTGGCTGGAAGGGGGGCTCGGCCGGCCGGCCGGCTGCGTATTGCAGGTCTGCGTCCCGGGGAATCCTGATCCCGGCCAGCCGGTGCAACAGCTGCGCGTAGCCCGAGCAGTCGATGCCCAGCGCGCTGCAACCGCCCCACAGGTATGGCACCCCCACGAACTCACTTGCCCTGGCCGTGATCTCTGCCCGTCGGGCCTCACCTGGGCGTGGTCCTTGGTCGATGTCGCGCCGATCGTCCGCAGCCACCCATCCCCTGTGGCCGCCCGGCAGGGAGAGGTGGAAAAACGACCCATTCCTATCCGTAGCCCGCACGTTGGTGCCCGCCAACACCCGCCCCGCCACAGGCGCCTGACCATCCGGCTGTGTCCTCAGGTAGGCTACCGGGCTGATCACCATGTGGGTAGCCGGCGCCGGCACTTCCGCGGCCAGGTAGGGCCAGTAGATCCACCCCAGGTAGCCATCCTCCTGGCGCACGAAGGCCCAACGCTCCTGCTCCTGCAACACCTCCAGCGGCGTGCCGCTCAGCACCTGGCTGACCATCTCCGCCAGCCACGACGGCTGCCCGTAAACCCCTGTCAGGTTGGTCGCTACCATCGCCGCCTGGCCGGGGCGCAGCACGCTCACGCCAGCTGAGTCCCAGGCCACCTGCGGGAACCGCTCTGCCAGTTCAGCCGTTACCGCCTGCAGGGTAGTCGCATCAAGTACCGTGCCAGCCAGCGCGGCGCGGCCACCTACCAGCGACTCCACCTCGACCTGGCACAGGTGCAGCCGTCGATCGCCAAAGCGGGCGCCGATCTCAACCAGGGCAGTCTGAACCTGCTCGAGCATATCGATCTCCACTCTATTCATCCGTCCACCGGGGTGTGGGTGAGAAGCGCGCCAATGCCCGGCCGTTCGGGCAGGTGCACACCGCCCTGTTCGTCGTATGTGATCCCTGCAAAGGGGTCGTCCGCCACCAGCAACGGCGCGTCCAGGTCCAGCCAGTCGGCCAGGCCGGCCAGATGCGCCATGGCTGTGACCCCCAGCGACGTCTCCACCATGCAGCCCAGCATCAGCCGCAGGCCCAGCTCCCGGGCCCGGCGGGCCATGCGCAGCCCGGGGGCCAGCCCGCCCACCTTCATCAGCTTGAGGTTCACCCCCTGCACTCCAGCCGCGGCCAGCTGTTCCACGTCGCGCATGGTCTGCACGGACTCGTCGGCCACCACCGGCACGTCTGCGTGGGCCTGCACGTAGCCCATGCCCTCGATGTCGTCTTTGGCCACCGGCTGCTCCACCAGTTCCAGTCCCAGGGGTGCCAGCTCGCGCAGCCGTTGCACCGCCTCCTCCGGCATCCAGCCTGCGTTGGCGTCTACGCGCAGGCGAGCATCGGGCCGGGCCTGGCGTACCGCGGCCAGCCGGGCCGTGTCATCTTCGGTGCCCAGCTTGATCTTGAGGACGGGATAGTGGGCCGCCTGTCGCGCCGTCTCCGCCATCTCCTCCGGCGCCGCGATGGCGATCGTGAAGCAGGTCGGCAGCACCGGAGGTCGGGGCAGGGCCAACAGATGGTAGAGCGGCTGGCCGCGTAGCCGGCCGAGGCGGTCGTGCAGGGCCAGGTCCACGGCGCAGCGCGCCGGTGCCGGCCCCTCGCGGCCCACAAAGGCCTCGATCGCGGCCGGGTCCTCGGGCAGGGCCGCTGTCTGCATCGCCATGGCGTCCCAGAACGCTATCATGCTCTCTTCCGGCACGCTATAATAGGGCGGTATCGTGCCCTCGCCCCAGCCGGCGTCGTCCCGCAGCCTGATCCAGAACGCGCGACGCGTGGTGCTGGTGCCGTAGGAGACGCGAAAGGGCTGGTGCAGATGCAGGGTGATGGGCTGCCAGGTGAGGAGAGGGTCGTGTTGGTTCACATAATTCTCATACCGATGGTATCCACGCCGTTCATGCCCCTACGTTCGTGCGCAGCCAGTCGGCTACTTCCTCAATGGACAGCTCAGAGCGGGCCACCTGAGTTGTGAAACGCTCCATTTCGAGGTTGGAAGCCGTCAGGTGATACCCGTTGCGCCGTAGGAACAGGCCCGCAGCCGCAATCCCGACGCGCTTGTTGCCGTCTACGAAGGGATGGTTGCGGATCAGGGAGTCCATCAGGGCAGCTGCTGTGCTGAATAGGTCGGGATACAGCTCTGCACCGCCGAAAGTTGCCTGGGGTCGAGCGACAGCGGACTCCAGCAGCGCCAGATCGCGCAGGCCTGAACTACCGCCGGTTTCGGCGAGCAGACGCATGTGAATGAAAAGAACCTGTTCGACGGTGAGCCAAGAGGTGGTCATGCCCTGGCCAGGGCCTCGAGGGCAGGGCGGTACTGCTCGATAAAGGCGCTGACCTGGCGCGCGAATTCCTCGTCTACACCTCTTGCGGCCATCACCGCCGCTGGTGCTATGGTGATGACCCCCCGTTCCTGGTCCAACTCTACGTCTACCTCGGCGCCTTCACCCAATCGAAGCGAGTCGAGCACTTCCTTGGGTAAGGAGACGACCATACTGTT
>JAULUH010000386.1:0-2109 GCA_032111745.1 Anaerolineae bacterium
CTTTGAGGTCGACCACCCGGCTACCCAGCGGGTCAAGCTGGACAAGGTACGGGAGATCTTCGGCCAGCTGCCACCACACGTCACCTATGTACCCGTCGACTTTCGAGAGCAGACCCTGGCCCAGCGGCTGCTCCAGTCCGGCTATGAAGAAACCCGCCAGACCCTGTTCATCTGGCAGGGCGTCACCCCGTACCTGACGCCCGCGGCCGTGGACGATACCCTGGCCTTCGTGGTGCAGCATTCGGGCGAAGGCAGCGGCATCGTGTTCGACTATATTTATCCCAGCATCATGGACGGATCCCAGCGCCATGGCGAGGTTAAGCGCATGCGGCGCATGCGCCGCCTCAGCGGGGAGGGGCTGACCTTCGGCATCCCCGAAGGCACCATCGAGGATTTCCTCACCGCACGCGGCTTCTGGCAGATCCACAACGTGGATCACCACTACCTGCATCAAACTTACTTTACCGGACCCAACCAGGAGCGCCAGGTAACCGGTGGCTACGCCATCGTCTCAGCCCGGGTGCAACCGCGCCAGGTGATAGGTCGGTGATAGTTCGCTGACAAGCGCATGATAGCTCACGACGAAAAAACTGGTGTAGAATACAATTGTGCGGTCGATCGTGCTAAACCATGATCGAACCCGCGGAGGAGCGAAACCACGCTCAATCATCCCTGCCTTCATCGCTTCAGCACTGCGGTCGGGCTGGGGGAGGACTGACCGGTCAACAGTGCTGAGGTTTCGCTCAATCGGTGGGTGAGAACGGAAATCCGTTCCCACCCACCGTTCCTTTGTTGACCCGGTATGACGCGCGTCATAGACTGGCCCGCGGCTTCGTGGTAAACTGATGATACGGGTAGCCTTGCCCGCCCCGCGCCTGGTACCGCTCGGGCCGGCAGAAGGGTGGTCGTCGTCATGCCCCTGGAACAGGTCACGCCAACCCGTGCTGAGTTGCATGCCACCCGGGCCCAGCTCAAGCTGGCCGCCCAGGGTGAGGAGCTGCTGCGACAAAAGCGCAATGCGCTGATGGAGGAGCTCCTGAGCAGCGCCGACGCCGTCATGGCCGAGGTCGAGGCCCTCGACGAGGTGGCAGCCGCGGCCCGGCACTCCCTGGCGTTGGCCCAGGCCCTGGATGGGCCCGAGGTCGTGGGCAGCCTGGGCCTGGCCCAGGTAGAGAACTTAAACGTGCCTGTTACCGGCGCCCGGGTGATGGGTGTCAACGTGCTACGCATCGAGCCCCAACGTCTGGCCTCGTCGCCTGAGGCCCGTCCCTACGGCCCCGCCGGCAGCACCCCCCGCCTGGAAGCCCTGGCTAACGCCTTCGAAACCGAGCTGGAGGTCTTGCTGCAGGTCGCCAACAGCGAGCTGCGGCTGCGGCGCCTGGCCGAGGCCATCCGCCAGACCAGCCGCCGCGTCAACGCCCTGGAGCACATCCTACTTCCCCAATTGCGACACCGCCAGCAGGTTATCGAGCTCAGGCTCGGCGAGCGCGAGCGGGAGGAGGTCTACCGCCTCAAGCGCATCAAGGAGCGCCGTGCCCAACACCGCCGGGTGGCCCGGCACGCCGGGGGCGATAATCATGGCGCCTGACCCCATCGCCGCCATCCGGGCGGCCGAGCAGGCTGCCGCGCAGCGCGTAGCCGCAGCTCGCGAGCAGGCCGCAGCCCGTCGCCGGGACGCCGAACGGGACGCCGAACATCTTGTAACGGAGGCCCGGGCCAACGCCCAGCAGGAGGCCGAAGAGCGCCGCCGCGCCATCCTGGCCGCGGCCGAGCAAGAAGCCTTGGCCCTCAGAAAGCAGGGCCAGGAGGACATGGAAACCTTGCGGCATCGCCTGTTGCAGAAGACCAAGGAGGCAGCGGCCAGGATCGTCGACGCTATCCTGCCCTGAACCACCTATGCTCGTTCCCATGACCCGCTTGCAGGTCATCGGCCACAAGCGGGATATCGACCAGACATTGCAGGTCGTCCAGGCCCTGGCCTGCGTCCAGCTTATTGCCGGGCCGCAGGTCCACGCCGGGCTGCGGCCCTACGCGCTGGCCGGCGAGCAGCGAGAGCTGGAGACCCTGAGCTTCCTGCTGGCCCGCCTGGACGCGCTGCTGGCCTTGCTG
>JAULUH010000387.1:0-14927 GCA_032111745.1 Anaerolineae bacterium
GTAGGCGATGGCCCGGTAGTTACCATCCCTGTCCCACGCCTCCGGTGTCTGGAACCAGTATCCTCGGTCGACATACGTTGTGCGCACCGCGCCCTCGGCCACCCTAAATGCCTCCTCTATTAGCCCCTCTTGCAGCATTGTCGCCGCCACGGCATAAGTCGTGCCGGGCCACACCTCCTGGGACTGCATCGACGTGGTGTCGACTCTGCCGTCGGGACGCATGCCATTCACTGCCCCCCTATGGCCACCGGCAAATCGGCGGACGTTGAACTCATACACGGTCCGTAAAGCGCTTTTGGCCTGGTCATCCGCGACGATGGGCGGCAGGCCGCAGGCCCGAGCATACCACTGGCCGGCCATCTGATCAGCCATGATGCTGTCGTTGTGCCTGCTATGGCTCGAGTCGTAGTTGAAGTAGCGTCCGTTCCACAGCCTGGCCTGGTACGCAGCCTGGCCCCGAGCCAGCGCAGTGCGATAGTCCGCAGCCAGCTCCGGCTTGTCCATCAGCTCGGCCAGGGCAGTTGCCGCGCTCAGGGCCGCCAGCCATAGCCCTCCTGTGTAGGCACTGGCACCCACCACCGGCCAGGTGTCGTAGGTCTGGTCCGGCTCCCCATCGTTCTCAATCAAACCGTCGCCATCGCGGTCGAAGCGTCGCACATAGGCCATGGCTGCCTCTACCGCTGGCCAAACCCCGCAGACGAATCGGCCGTCGCCCGTAAACATGTAGTCGCGATACACCTGCAGTACGAACTTGGGGTTGAGGTCCTTCCACTGGTTGGTGTCGTGCAGGAAGTAGCCGTTCACCAGCCGCCAGGGATCCTCGTCAGGCCAGCCGACATCGTGGGGCACGGCTCCCCGTACCTTCCTACGAGCTGTGCCGCCACCCCATAGGGGCGTGAACGTGTCGTCGATCTCCGCCAGGGTCGCCGCGGCAATGTCTCGCTGCAGAGCCAGCTCCAGTTTCGGCCACAAACTGGCCAGGGCAAACGACGCGTAGAAGTGCACGTCGTATGTGTTGTACATCCGATACTCATGGCTCTCCAGGTAGGCGAAGCGGCCCAGGTCTTCCTCCTCGGGCGCGGAGCTCAGGGCAGTGAACGGAGTCGCCGGCTCGTCCGCCGGGTAGACCCATAGGGTGCCCCCATCCACCAGGTAGTAGAGCTCGTTGAAAAGCGCCATCTTGTACCAGTCGGGTAACTGTAGATCATCGAGGATGGGTTGCTGCCAGGCCGCAATGGCAGCTTCCCAATTTGCAGCACCAAGCAGGGCGTCTCGTGCTAGCTGCAGGGCGGCGTCGCCTTCATGCCCGTAGAAGCGGGTGTAGCGGGGATGGTAGGCCGTGCCATAGCCCGAGCGCACCACAGGCATGTCCCAGGCCAGGGCAAACGCGATCTCGCGCTGGCCACCGGCTGGGATGGTCACCGTGGCCGCTACGGCCGCAGCAATGGTCTCACCCTGGGCTGAGGGCCGCAGGTCTCCCCCATCCTCCAGCCGGCCGTCCTGAACAAAGTCCCGCCACACATCCTCCCCATTGCCACTGCTGGTGAACCGCGACCGGAAGCTGACCTCGACGCCATTGCCCGCCTGCGCCGCCACGGCAAAGGTCAGGGGATCCTCGAACACGTGCTGGCGCGCCGGTACCTGGCCAAATGGGTAACACTGGCCCTGGCGATGCCGATGGTGCAGCGCGACTCCCGCAATCTCCGCTTGCCCCATATCCTCCCCGAACGGGCTGTTGGCATGCTCTCCAGTCCGATCGTTGGCGGTGCCCATGCCGTTCTGCCACGTCGCCATCAAGCCCACCACGGCCTCGGTTTCTCCAAGATTCTCGATCCGCCACAAAAAGTGGCCCACAGGATAGCTGCTCTCCCGGTAGTTGTGTGGGATCACCGGCGACAGCTGGCGGCAGGCCAGACGAATACCGGGCAGCGGCTGCTCGTAGATGGTCCATGCTCGCGGGTATAGGGCGTAGTAGGTGGCGCACTCCGCCGGCATTCCCCAGCGCCATGCCCGCAGCTCATCCCCCGCCGGATGGCTCGGGCACAGTACCTGAGCCTGCCCCTCCTGGCCAGGCCTCTGCACGTAGATCGCAAACTGATCCGCCCACACCGTGCCGTGGTGATAGATCCCGGGCCGGCGCTGCCAGCGCCGGAAATCGCCCCGCCAGCCGCGGCCAATGGTGCCGGCGCCGATGCCGCCCAGAGGCACGCCCTGGTACGGTCCCGGGGCGCGCCGCGACGAGGCCGTGAACAGGATGTCCTCTCGATCCCACCCTGCCTTCCTCCTCCGCCGGGCATCCGCAGCCAGCCGTCGCAGGATAAACGGCATCTTGCCCACCGGAAACGCGCGTAGCGACAGGTTGCTGGGCCGCCCACCGGGGTTCAGCGTAGCGTCCAGCCGGCGCTGCCAGGCCACTGCTGGAATGGCCCACGGATCGACTGCCATCCTGCCCCTACAGGTTCGCCGGCTTCGTGGTGACGAAGGGCCGCCCATCCTCGTGGCAGATCATACGGATGGCGTTGCGCCCCGACAGTGCCACCACCGATACCAGGCCCCCTGGCTCCACCCATTGCCCGGCCATGTAGAAGTTGCGCAGGCCGGGCAGGGTTTTGTCTACGCCCTGGATCGTCCACACCATGGTGTCCTTGGTCAGCAACCAGCCGCAGGTAGATCCATGCCAGTTGCCAGTGTACCGCTCGTAGCTGAGCGGCGTTGCCACGTCTTTGGCCTCCACCTGGGCCGCGATGCCGGGATAGAGCCGCTCGAGAAAGTCTACTACCGCGTCGCAAACCTGGATCTGCTCCGTGTCATAAAGCTTGCGGCCGTAGATACGCTGCCAGTAGTCGTAGGTGCTCTGGAGCATTACCTCCACCACCGACTTGCCAGGCGGGGCCAGGGTCGGGTCAAAGCAGTAGTGCTTCACGTTGATGGCATCCCGGCGCTCTCCAGCAATGGTGATAGGATTCTCCAGCAGATAGGTGACCCAGTGGGGCTCGCCGCTGAGATCGCGATCGACCCCCAGGGAGACCTGTACCTGGGTGTGCGCGGGGAGTCGGCCGTCGTAGCGTTTCTGCAGGTCCTTGTCGACGAACTCGCCGCGCAGCATGTGAAAGATCGTGCCCCGGCCATCGGCCGCAGAGATCACAGCGGCTGCCCGCAACTCCCGGTCGTCGTAAAGCCGTACACCCACAGCCCGGCCATCCTCGACCAGGATGCGATCCACCTGCGCCTTGTAGTGGATCTGGCCACCCAATTCGAGGTAGCGGCGCTCGATCGCTCGCGCAAACTCCAGCGACCCACCTACCGGAAAGCCGCCGTTGCGGTTGTGCATGGAGGCCAGCATGGATTGGCCAGCCATCACCGGGCAGTCCTCCCAGGCAAACATCTCTGGGATCGCCCGGCGCAGGAAAGGATCCTGGAAGCGGCCGGCGAAGTCCTTGGCCGACATCATCCCCCAGCGCGCTACCGCCAGGGCGTAAGGTAGCATCTTCAGGCCTAGGGTCGCCCACTCCTGGGGACCCATCAATGCCCTAGGCGTCTCCTGCAATGCCGCCATATTAAAACGCCGGAACTGGCGTACGCCGTCCACAAACCCCTCGATCAGGTCCGTGTCGGCCGGCGACAACTCCTTCATGTGCTCCTCCAGGCGATCCGGATCCGCATAGAGAATCAATGTCTTGCCCGTAGCCAGGTCTACCATGCGCATCATCTCGTCGTGGTGCACGATATCGCGGCCTGCCAACGCCCCCAGCTCCTCCCAAACCTCGTGAAAGGGCTGGCCTGGTCCGGTACCGAACAGGTAGTGGATGCATCCATCAAACACGTAGCCCTCACGCTCCCAGGCCGTGCACAGACCGCCCGGCAGATCGTGCAGCTCGCAAATCTGGGTCCGATATCCGTTCATCTGGCCATAACAGCCGGCAGCCAACCCCGCGATCCCGGCGCCGATGATGATGATAGACTCCGTCATGACACGCGCTCCTTGGACTGAACGATCACCAGGTTACTTAAGCATGAGGTCGTAGCCACCCCCTATTCCTACCACGTCGGACCAATGTAGCTGGCATCTCTTGCACCTTACACCGTTTCGCCGCTTTTGACCTCGGGGCCTGGGAACTCGCTGGTAGCGGTGCCGGGGCGGATGACGGCGTTGCGGCCGATGCGGGTGTGGGCGGGAATCCGGGCCCACTTGCCCACCAGGGTGATGCCGGTGTTGAGGTTGTCGGGCAGGACGCGGTTGGGAGTGTTGTCATCGCCCCAGCCGACGCAGGCACCCTGCTCCACCACGACGCGCTTGTCGAGGATGGCGCGGTCGACCACGGCGCCCTGGCCGACGATGGTGCCGTTCATGATGATGGAGTCGCTGACCTCGGCATCTGCCTCGACCAGGGTGCCCGGGCCGATGATGGAGCGCACGACGCGGCCGAAGACCTGGCAGCCGTCGCACAGGAGGCTGCCATCGGCCTGGGCCTCGTCGCCGACGTAGGCTGGCGGCAGCCGCTGGCTCCTGGTGTGGATCACCCAGGTTGGGTCATAGAGGTCGAGGGCCGGGGATTCGGCCAGCAGGGCCATGTTGGCCTCCCAGTAGGCCTGGACGGTGCCGGCATCGACCCAGTAGCCGTCGAAGCCATAGGAGAAGATAGAGCGGCCGTTGGCCAGCATGGCGGGTAATAAGTCGCGGCCGAAGTCCGCGGCGGCGATGCCGGCGCCGGTGAGCCAATCCACCAGGGCCCGGGCCTTGAAGGCGTAGATCCCCATGGAGGCGAGCCGGCTTTGGGTCCGGCGGGGCTTCTCCTCGAAGCGCAACACGCGGCCGTTGCCGGCGGCGGCGATCATGCCAAAGCGGTGGGTATCGTGCGGGCTGACGGTGCGCACGGCGATGGTGCAGTCGGCATCGCGCTGCTCATGGAACTGGAGCAGGGGGCGATAGTCCATCTTGTAGATGTGATCGCCGGCGAGGATAAGCACCGTATCGACGCGCTGTTCGGCGACAAAGTCGAGGTTGAAGCGCAGGGCGTCAGCGGTGCCGCGCTGCCAGGCGCCGGTCTCGCCGGGGGCGCTGATGTAGGGCTGCAGCAGGGTCACGCCGCCGACGGCGCGGTCGAGGTCCCACGCCTTGCCGACGCGGACGTGATCGTTCAGGGAACGGGGCTTGTATTGGGTGAGGATGCCGACGTTGAAGATGTCGGAGTTGACGCAGTTAGAGAGGCTGAAATCGATCAGGCGGTATTTGCCGCCGAAGGGAATGCTGGCCTCCGAACGCTCGGCGGTCAGCACGCTCAAGGCGGGATTGGCTCCGCCGGCCAGGATCATGGCCAGGACGCGCATGGTGGTCACCTTGTTTCTCTAGACCGTCTCCCCGCTCGGCACGTGATCGCCGAAGGGGAGGAAATCTTCCTCGTCGCGGCCGGCGTTGACCAGCACATTGCGACCCAGGCGCACGTTGGAGGGCAGGTGCGCGCCTTTGCCGATGACGCTGATGCCAGCATAGAGCTTGTCCGGGTGTTGGAGGTTAGCTGTGTCCAGGTCATCGCCGAAGCCGACGAGGGCGCCGGACCCGATGATCACCTCCTTGTCCACCACGACCCGATCCAACACGGCGCCGGGGCCGATCCAGGCGTCGTTCATGAGCACGGACTGGCGGACCACGGCGCCAGGGGAGACGTAGACGCCGGGGGAGAGAACCGAGCTATCGACCTGTCCGCGCACGGAGCAGCCGTTGGAGAGCAGGCTGCGGGTGACCCGGGCCTGGGGGCCCAGCTTGACAGGGGGGCGCTCCAGGCTGCGGGTCAGCAGCGGCCACGAGGAGTCGAAGAGGCCCAGGGGAGATGCCGGATCGAGGAGGTCCATGCTGGTTTGCCAGTAGCTCTCGACGGTACCAACGTCGACCCAGTAGCCGTCGAAGCGGTAGGCGACGACGCGAGCCTGTTCAATCATCTGGGGGATGACGTGTTTGCCGAAGTCCAGGTCGGGGTGTTGCTCGGCGCCGGCCAGCAGCCGCTGCTGCAGGACGTTGGCGTTGAACACATAGATGCCCATGGAGGCCAGGGGGCCCTTGTCGCGATCCTTGGGCTTCTCGTAGAAGGCCGTGACGCGGTCGTCCTCGTCCACGGCCATGATGCCGAAACGATCGGTCTCCTGTAGCGGCACCTCCATGACGGCCACGGTCAGGTCGGCGGCCATCTCCTCGTGGAAGCGCAACATCCTCGTATAGTCCATCTTGTAGATGTGGTCGCCGCTGAGGATGAGGACGCGGTCGGCGCGCATGTCGTCAAGATAGTCCAGGTTTTGCAGGACGGCGTCGGCGGTGCCGCGATACCAGACCTGTACGCCGCCGCCGCTCTGGTAGGGCTGCAGCAGCCGCACGCCACCGTTGGCCCGGTCCATGTCCCAGGGCCGGCCGATGCCGATGTGCTCGTTGAGGGAATGGGGGCGATATTGGGTGAGGATGGCAACGTCGAAGATATTGGAGTTGACACAATTGGAAAGGGTGAAGTCGATGATGCGGTATTTGCCGGCGAAGGGGACCGATGGCTTGGCGCGCTTCTCCGAGAGGACGGTGAGCCGTGTGCCGGCCCCACCGGCCATGATCATGGCGACGACGTTCATACGGCGAGACTCCTGTTAGCGGGGTAACGCTCCAGCAAGCGTAGCATCTTGGGGACAAGCGGAAAGGTTCGTAGTGAGCGCTTCAGCGCTCAAGGATTGCCGGAGTCCGGAAGCTGTGCTATATTCTAGCCCAGGCTGCCGGCCCTGGCAAGTGCACATGGGTATGACACGTGCGCAGGCAAGTTCGCAGCCTGAGAAAGGGGCCACTCATGATGGCCGCTCCCTCTCCTGCCGACACCCTCGGCAACATCACCTTCACCGTGGTCGACGTCGAGACCACGGGGCTGGATCCCAACGGGGGGCATCGCATCTGCGAGGTCGCGCTGCTGCGCTATCGCCTGGGCAGGGTAGAGGACACCTTCGAGAGCCTGGTGAACCCCCAACGGCCGATTTCGGCGGGCGCGTCCGTGGTTAACCGGCTGACCGACTGGCACGTGGCCGATGCGCCGGTGTTCGCGCAGGTGGCAGAGCGGGTGCGCCTGGCCATGGAGGACTCGGTGCTGGTGGCGCACAACGCGGCCTTTGACCTGGGCTTCCTCGCCGCGGAGTGGCGGCGCCTGAGCTGGCCACCGCGGCTGGGCTTCACTGTGGACACCTTGCGCCTGGCCCGCAGCAGGTATGCGTTTCGGCGCAACAGCCTGAGCGACCTGGCGCGCGGCCTGGCCGTGCGCAGCGACATAGTACACCGGGCCATGGGGGACGTGTGGACGACGGCGCGTGTCTTCGAGCGCATGCTGGTGGATCTGCAGCGACAGCACGTGGTGACGCTGGGTGATTTGCTGGATGCGCAGGGAGGGAACGTGTTGTGGCCGGAGGCACCGGTGTTGCAGGTACCGGTCGCGCTGAAGACGGCGTTGGCGGAGCGGCGGCGGCTTTGGCTGCGCTATCGCGGCCAGGATGGGCGGATCAGCGAGCGGTGGGTGGAGCCGCTGGACGTGACCGCCAACGAGCGCAGCACCTACCTGGTGGCCTATTGCCTGCAGCGCGGGGAACAGCGTGTGTTTCGGGTGGACCGCATCCTGGAGATGCACCTGGAGCTGGAGTCAGGGGGGATGGCGGGGTGAGGCCACCGCAGCTTTCGGCCAGGGCTATCGAGGATCGGGCGACGTGGGATGCGGCACTGTTGAGCCTGCCAGCGCCCCATGTGTTGCAGTCGTGGGAATGGGGGGCAGTCAAGGCCCAGACGGGTTGGGCGGCCCGGCGGCTGTTGTGGAACGGGGGGGATGGCTCGCCGCGAGCGGCGGCCAGCGTGCTGGTACGGCGGCTGCCTCGTCTGCCCGTAGGGGTGGCTTACGTACCGAAGGGGCCGGTGCTGGATTGGTCAGACATGGGGTTGGCCGAGGAGGTGTTGGCAGCCGTGGAGAGGGAGGCGCGGCGCAGCGGCGCGATATTCGTCAAGATAGATCCGGATGTGCCGGTCGATAGCGGGACCGGGCAGGCTCTCACCGGTATGCTGCGACGGCGGGGATGGGTGGAGTCGGCGGAGCAGATCCAGTTTCGCAACACGGCGTTGTTGGATCTGGGGCGTGGGGAGGAAGTGCTGTTGGCGGGCATGAAGCCCAAGTGGCGCTACAACATTCGCCTGGCCGAGCGGCGAGGCGTGCAGGTGCGAGAGGGGACTACGGAGGACCTGTTGGGCTTTTATGACATGGTCCAGGAGACGGGGGCCAGGGATGGCTTCCTGGTGCGGCCGTTCTCCTACTACGAGCACACCTGGCGGACTTTTATGGAGCCGGCGGATGATGCAGCGCCGTCAGCGCATCTGTTGCTGGCCGAGGTGGAGGGTGTGGCGGTGGCGGGGCTGATGGTGTTCTGCTTTGGGGCGACAGCGTGGTACCTGTATGGGGCGTCGAGCGACCACCAGCGCCAGCTCATGCCGAACCATTTGCTGCAGTGGGAGGCCATGCGGCTGGCGCTGGCTCGCGGATGCGAGGTGTACGACCTGTGGGGTGCTCCGGACGTGTTGCAGGAGTCGGACCCCATGTGGGGGGTCTGGCGCTTCAAGGAGGGCTTTGGGGCCAGGTTTGCCCCGCACATTGGGGCGTGGGACTACCCGGTGTGGCGGGCGCGCTATTGGACTTATACTTCGTTGATGCCGAGGGTGCTGGATCGGATGCGGGCGCGGCATGCCCCTACACCCCGCATACCTGCCGTCGCGAAAAGGCGATTTGTGCGTGGTGGCGGGGGGTGGTATAATTAGCCAGCGTTTTTGGGCATTCCGCGATGGTGCGGAGCCCTCACCTGCCTGGGCTGCCTTGAGCGAAGGAGGTGATGCTTTCCCCCCACTGGTTATTCATGACCCCCATAGTGCGCAAGCACGGCCTATTGGAATCCGCCGCACATCAGGGAAGAGCGGTTTTGGCGCTCATGCCCGGGCACGCTATGGTCCCGACCGAAAAGTTCTGTCTTCCCTGCTGTGTCTCTCTCACGACTGAGGAGCAGCCTTCATGGCAAGTGTCACCTATCGTAACGTCTACAAGCGTTGGGGCGACGTGATTGCGGTCAACGACTTCAATCTCGAGGTTGCCGACAAGGAGTTCATGGTCTTCGTCGGCCCCTCGGGCTGTGGCAAGTCCACCAGCCTGCGCTTGCTGGCCGGCCTGGAGGAGATCAGCGACGGCGAGATCCTGATCGATGACCGCATCGTCAACGACGTCCCGCCCAAGGACCGGGACATCGCCATGGTGTTCCAGAGCTACGCGCTTTACCCTCACATGAGCGTGTACGACAATATGGCGTTTGGGTTGAAGCTGCGTAAGACCCCCAAGGATGAGATCGATCGCCGGGTGAAGGAGGCGGCTGAGATCCTGGGCATCTCGCAGTTCCTCGACCGCAAGCCCAAGGCCCTATCTGGCGGCCAGCGCCAGCGCGTGGCCGTGGGCCGCGCCATCGTGCGCGATCCCAAGGTCTTCCTGTTCGACGAGCCCCTGTCCAACCTGGATGCCAAGCTGCGGGTGCAGACCCGCGCCGAGATCAGCAAGCTGTGGCAGCGACTGGGCACGACCTTCATCTATGTCACCCACGACCAGGTGGAGGCCATGACCATGGCCAGCCGCATTGCGGTGATGAAGGATGGCCTTTTGCAGCAGGTGGACACGCCCCAGCACCTCTACGATCACCCCAACAACGTGTTCGTGGCCGGGTTTATCGGTAGCCCATCCATGAATTTCTTCGACGCCACCCTGGTGGAGGCCGATGGCAAGTTGTTTGCCGACGGCGGTACCTTCCGGCTGGAGGTCATCGGGGACGCGAGGGACCTGGCGCGCAAGCACAAGGCCAAGGAGGTCGTTATGGGCATCCGGCCCGAGGACGTCCAGGCCAAACAGTACGCAGCACCCGGCATCAGCCCGTCCTACATGACGGCCAAGGTGGACGTGACCGAGCTCATGGGCAACGAGATCTTTTGCTATATGTTGACGGGCAACAAGAGCTTCATGGCCCGGCTCGACCCGCGCACCCAGGTGCATCCCGGCGAGATCATCGACCTGGTGGTCAACATGGACAACGTGCACTTCTTCGATCCCAAGACCGAACAACGGCTGGAATAGTCCAGAACCTGGGGAGCACGGAGGATTGCGATGGGGGCGGAGCCAGGAATGGCCCGCCCCCTTATTCTGCCCTGAAGCACTGAGTGAGGAGCCATTGAGACATGACAGACTTCAAGTTGATGCAGGATCTATCCCTGCAAAATGCGCACAAGATCGTCTTGCTGGTGATGGATGGGTTGGGCGGGTTGCCCATGACTCCGGATGGCTTGACGGAGTTGGAGGCTGCCCACACCCCCAACATGGATCGCCTGGCCGGGGAGGGGACCTGTGGCCTGTCAGTTCCCATTGCGCCTGGGGTCACGCCGGGCAGTGGGCCGGCCCATCTGAGCCTGTTCAGCTATGACCCGGTACGGTACGAGATTGGCCGGGGAGTGCTGGAGGCTCTGGGCATTGGCTTCGACTTGGGCCCGAACGACCTGGCGGCCCGGGGTAACTTCGCCACAGTGGACGCGGAGGGCCGGATCACGGATCGCCGGGCCGGGCGCATTTCCACGGAGACCTGCGTCCGGCTTTGTAGGAAGCTTCAGGAGGCCACGGGGAAGGCGCTGCCGGGCTATGAGGTGTTCGTGGAGCCCGTGAAGGAACACCGCTTCGCGCTGATCATCCGCGGGCCGGGCCTGGGCGGACAGCTGACCGAGACCGATCCCCTGTTGGTGGGAAAGAAGCCGCTCATGGTGGAGGATGAGTCGGGCACGCCGGAGGGCAAGCATTCGGCGGAGCTGGTGAACCAGTGGGTGGCAGTGGCGCGGGAGGCGCTGAAGGATGAGCACCCGGCCAACAGCCTGAACCTGCGCGGGCTGGCCAGGGATCCTGGCCTGCCCCAGTTCACCAACATCTACAAGCTGCGGGCGGGGGCGATCGCCATCTACCCCATGTACCGCGGGGTGGCCAAGCTGGTGGGCATGACCGTGCTGGAGACCGGAACGACTCATCAGAGTGAGATCGACACCTTGCGCCAGCATTGGGACGAGTACGACTTCTTCTTCATGCACGTCAAGTACACAGACAGCCGCGGGGAGGATGGCGACTTCGCCGCCAAGGTGAAGGTGATCGAGGAGATCGACACCCTGATCCCGCAAATCGAGGCACTCAAGCCGTATGTGCTGGTGATCACCGGCGACCACAGCACGCCGGCGAAGCTGAAGAGCCATTCGTGGCACCCGGTGCCGGCGCTGTTGTGGTCCCCGGATGCCATGCCGGATCGCTGCCGGTCCTTTGGGGAGCGGGAATGCGCGAGCAACGGCGGCCTGGGCATCTTCCACGCCACCAGCATCATCCCGATGGCTATGGGCCATGCGGGCAAGGTCCAGCGCTTTGGAGCCTGAGTCCGCCCGCACAGGAGACAGGTGGGCAAGGACCCTTGCCCACCTGGTAGGACCACGATGCACGCGCTAGTTACCGGGGCGACCGGCTTTGTCGGAGCCAACCTGGTGCAGGTATTGGGGGAGGCTGGCTGGCAGGTGCGCGCCATGGTGCGCCGTACTTCCTCTCTCGTCGCGCTGCAGGGGCTGGCCTATGAGCCGGTCGAGGGGGACGTGACCGACCCGGCCAGCCTGGCGGCGGCCATGGAGGGCTGCGATGGGGTGTTTCACGTGGCGGCAGTGGTGGCGGACTACTGGCAGGAGGACCGGGAGCGGCTGGTCCGGGTGAACGTGGAAGGAACGCGGCAGGTGGTGGAGGCCGCCATGGCGGCGGGGGTGCGGCGGCTGGTGTTCACCAGCTCCCAGGCCGCGCTGGGCCTGCCCGATGGGCGGGAGCCCATGGATGAGACGCATCAGTTCAAGAGTGCGCCTGAGGTCTATCCCTATGGCCACAGCAAGATGCTGGCGGAGCGGGAGGTGCTGGCGGGGGTGGAGAGAGGGCTGGAGGCGATCATCGTGAACCCAGCGGTGGTGATGGGCCGGCGCGACACCTACCTGCAGAACAGCCGGATCATCCTGGAGGTGGCGCGCGGGCGGCTGCCCCTGGTGCCGCCAGGGGGCATGAACGTGGTGGACGCGCAGGACCTGGCCTGGGGCCATCTGCGGGCCTTCGAGAGGGGCCGGCCAGGGGAACGGTATTTGCTGGCCGGGCACAACGTGACCAATTTGGACCTGGGACGTGAGATCGCTGCGGTGTTGAGGGTGAGGCCACCGCGGGGGGCGATTCCCCCAGCGGTGGTGGCGCCGGTGGCCCGCGTGGTGGATGCAGCCAACCGGGTCTCGCCCCGGAGGCTGCCGCTCTCAGGGGACCTGCTGCGGATGGGGGCGCGGTACTGGTATGCCGACAACAGTAAGGCGGTGCGGGAGCTGGGGTTCAGCGTGACGCCGCTGCGGGCAACGATTGAGGGGGCGGTGGAGTGGTTAAGGGCCGCAGGACACCTGGCCGGGTGACGCCCCAGTCTCCGGCTAAAGCCTCGACTCCGGACCCGGAGCGGCTGAAGCCGCCACTACGAACCGCACCCGGCTGAAGCTTCGACTCCGTGGGGTCAGGCGGGGAGCTGGTCGAGGCTGAAGGCGGCGTGGATGTGGCGCACGGCCTGGTCGGCATCGCCCTGGGCGACGACCAGGGAGATGTTGCACTCGCTGCTGCCCTGGGCAATGGCGATGACGTTGATGCCGGCCTCGCCGAGGGCGGTGAAGATGCGGGCGGCGATGCCCGGGGTGCCCTTCATGGCGGCGCCGACCACGGCCACGATGACGACACCTGTGTCGGCGCGCACGCGATCGATGTGGTGGCTGGCCAACTCCCGAGACATCTCCAGCTCCAGCTGGGCAACCACAGCATCCCGCTCACTGTCCCGGACCACAAACGAGATGCTCTGCTCTGAGGAGGACTGGCTGATCATCAGCACATTGGCTCCGGCGCGGGCGACGGCGGAGAAGGTGCGGGCGGCGATACCAGGCACACCCAGCATGCCGCGGCCCTCCACGGTGATCAGCGTCAGGCCCTTGATGGCGGAGATAGCCTTGGCGACGTTGGCAGTAGGTCTGGGTTCCTTGACGATCAGGGTGCCGGAATGGTCAGGTTGAAAGGTGTTTAGCACGCGCAGGCCAATACCCCGCTCGACGGCAGGCAGGATGGTCTTGGGGTGCAGGACCTTGGCTCCGTAGTAGGCCAGCTCGGCGGCCTCGATGTAAGAGATCTCAGGGATGGTGCGGGCCTCGGGCACGATGCGGGGATCGGCAGTCATGATGCCGTTGACGTCGGTCCAGATCTGAATTTCGCCGGCGTTGAGCGCAGCGCCGAGGATGGCAGCCGAGTAATCGGAGCCGCCGCGGCCCAGCGTGGTGCTGATCCCATTTTCGGTGGCGCCCAGGAAACCGGTCACCACAGGCACGATGCCACCGGTGAGGAGGGGGAAGAGACGGGCCTGGACGTGGCGCGTGGTAGGCTCCATCAGGGGATCGGCACTGCCGAAGTTGTCGTCGGTGACGATGATCTCGGCGGCATCCACCCATTCGGCGGCCACGTTGTGGGTGCGCAGGACGGCGGCCAGCAGAGGGGCGGCGAGCCGCTCGCCGGTGCTTGAGATGACGTCCAGGCCGCGCGGGGTCAGCTCACCCAGGACGTCGACGCTACGACAGAGGCGCTCGAAGCTGGCCAGCCGGGACTCGAAGAGGCGACCCAGGGCGGCGCGTTCCACGCCATCGTTGACCAGCTGGCCGGCAACCATCTGGTGGCGGGCCATGAGATCGTCGCGGGCCTCGCGATAGGGCTTGCGATCGCCGCCGGCGGCGGCCCGGGCAGCGTTGATGAGGACATCGGTCACCCCGCTCATGGCTGAGGTGACGACGACGACCTGGGAGTCGGCCTCCCGCTCGCGAGCGACGATGTGTGCCACGTGCTGGAAGGCGTCGGCGCTGCCGACCGATGTGCCGCCGAATTTGAGTACGCGCATGAGAAGCCTCCTGCGGAAGGGATTAGCATCGGTACCAGAGGGGCGAGGGGAGGGCGAGAGGATAAAGAAAGCCCGCACAGCGTGGGCTTGCCGGGCGGGGATGCGTCAACGCCATCGCCTCTCATCTCCCAGCTAGCGCTGCCGGAATTGGCACCAAGGCTGGAGGCCGGGGAATGGAGGTTGTTTCTCCAATCCCGGGTTCCTACCCGGTTGCCGAGGTTTCACAGGGCCGGTCCCTCCACCTCTCTGGATAAGAGCGTCATCAGCTATGAAATTGTGCCGGGGATAGTAGCATAGGGCGGGGGGTTTTGTCAAGAAGGGGTGGAGATGGAGTTTGGAACACGATGGCCTATCATCCCGGAAGGGACGAAGGGGGAGGGGAGGTGCTTCTGGACAGACTGCGGAATATGTGCTATTCTAGCACATAATAGGGATGTATGTTGTGCTACTTTGGAGGTGCCATATGACTGAAACCATTCAATCCAGCGATCTACGGCGGCAGGTGCGGGAGGTGTTGGACCGTGTGCGGCGTAAGCAGGAGCCGGTCATCGTGCGCACGTACGATACGCCGCAGGCGGTGCTCATCCCCTACGAGCAGTTCGAAGCATTTCAAGCCTGGCAGGATCGCCGGAGGGATCGTGAGGCCTGGCTGGCCCAATTGCGGTCCATCGCCGAGCAGGTGAGTGCTCGGGCTGCGCTATCCGACGATGAAGCAGCGGATTTGATTGACGAGGCGGCTCGCGAGACGGCCAGCCGCTTGAAGCCAGTACCATCGTGATCCGCGCAGTCGTAGACACCAACCTGTTGGTGAGTTATCTGTTGACTCATCGCCCGCCCATGGCCGTGCTGATTGACCATCATCTGGCTCGGGACGATTTCGTGCTGGTGAT
>JAULUH010000387.1:14937-21486 GCA_032111745.1 Anaerolineae bacterium
ATAAGAGCGTCATCAGCTATGAAATTGTGCCGGGGATAGTAGCATAGGGCGGGGGGTTTTGTCAAGAAGGGGTGGAGATGGAGTTTGGAACACGATGGCATACCATGGCCGTGCTGATTGACCATCATCTGGCTCGGGACGATTTCGTGCTGGTGATCGCGCCGGAGTTGATGGCTGAGCTCGACCGGGTCCTGGCGTATCCGAAGTTGCAGAGGTACTACACCGAGGAAGAACGCGTGCGGTTTGTGGCCCTGGTCATGGCCCTGAGCGAGATGGTGGACTTGCCCGAAAGCATCCCGCGCATCTGCCGCGATCCTGACGACGACCGGGTGATCGCCTGCGCCGTTGCCGGCGAGGCTGACGTGATCGTCAGCGGCGATCGCGATCTGCTGGCTTTGGAGCAAGTGGGGAACATTCGCGTGCTCACGGCAGCCCCGCCTCGTCATTCAAACCCCTACGCTTTGTACGCGAAAAACGGGCGGCCGAGGCGGTGGGACTCCAGGGCTTGGAGCAGGAGGCCCGGGTCGCCGTCAACCCAATTCAGGTCCCCTACAGCCTCCAGGGGTACCCAGGCCAGCTCGCCTTCCTCAGAAGCGATCACCTCCCGCGTGGGCGCCTGGCCGGTGAAGATGAAGACCATGACCCCTGGAAGATACCCTTCCAGCAATGGGTCGGTCTGGCCAAAGCCTCCGTCGACATGCAGCACCCCGGCCAGCCATAGGTCAGGGACGTGCAGGCCAGTCTCCTCCAGGATCTCGCGCCGGGCCGCGGCGGCGACGTCCTCGCCGTGCTCCACGTGGCCGCCCACGCCGTTCACCTTGCCGGGGAAGAGGCGCTTGTGTAGGGCGCGCTTGAGCACCAGGACGTCGTCGCCGTGGAAGACGAAACAGAGGGTACGGGGGACGACGAGGTGACGCAAAGAGACTCACCCTGCCAGGGGCAGGGTCTTGAAGTCCTGCACCTGTTGGGTGATGGCGCGCTCGGTGGGCAGGCGCTCGATGCTGGAGGCCCCGAAGAAGCCCGCCACACCGGGCATGCGGGCCAGGGCCGTGCCCACGTTCTCCGGCTCATCGAAGGGGCCACCATGGCAGATGACCAGGATGTCAGGCCGCACGGAGCGGCCCGCCTCGGCGATGGCCATGACCTTGGCCATGGCCTCGTCCAGGGTGAAGGCCACGGCGGCGCCGATGGAGCCGGCGGTGGTGAGCCCGACGTGGGCCACCAACACGTCCGCGCCCGCGGCCACCATGGCCCGGGCCTGGCCGGGGTCAAAGACGTAGGGCGTGGTCAACATGTCCAGCCGGTGGGCGATGGCGATGGCCTCGATCTCCTTGTCGTACCCCATGCCGGTGGCCTCCAGGTTATCCCGGAAGGTGCCGTCGATGAGGCCTACGGTGGGGAAATTCTGGATGCCGGTGAAGCCCATCTCCTTGAGCTGCTTGATGAAAACAGGCATCAGGCGGAAGGGATCGGTGCCACAGACGCCCGCCTGCACAGGCGTGTCCTTGACCACGGGCAGGACCTCTGCAGCCATCTCGACCACGATGCCGTTGGCGTCTCCGTAGGGCATCAGGCCGGCCAGGGAGCCGCGGCCGGCCATGCGGTAGCGGCCCGAGTTGTAGATGATGATGAGGTCGGCGCCGCCCTTCTCGGCGAACTTGGCCGAGATGCCGGTGCCGGCACCGCAGCCCACGATGGGCTTGCCAGCGGCGCCCTGAGCCCGCAGGCGCTTGAGCGCTTCCTCGCGGGTGATGAAGGCCATGGGTAGCTTACTCCTTGGAGATATCCAGCAGCTCCAGCATGAGCTCGGCGCACTGCTCGGCGAACTCAGAGTCGTTGATATTGTGGTCCAGCTCGACCACCGAGATGCCGGGCTTGAGGTTGGCCTTGATGGCATCATAGCAGGCCTGGTCCGCGGCGGGATCCCAGAAGCGGCCGCCGGGGCTATCGAGCATAGACACGCCCTTGAGGGGAAGCACGATGGTGACGGGAGCGGTGGCGGCGTTGGCGGCCGCGGCCAGCATCTCGCCGATGCGGGTGTTCTCCTCGACGTTGGTGCGCATCAGGGTCACGTTGGGGTTCCACTTGTAGAGGTTGCGCTCCCGATACTTCTCGGGCACGCTTTCGATTCCCCAGAAATTGGCCATGTCGACGCAGCCGGGCACGATCACCGCCGGGATGCCCGCCCGGGAGGCCGCCATGCCGCGCTCCGGTCCGGCACTGAGCACGCCGCCGCAGACCTCGTCGGCCAGCTCGGTGGTGGTGATGTCGAGGGAACCGGCAATATAGCCATCGGCAATGAGGCTCTCCATGGTACGGCCACCGGAGCCGGTGGCATGGAAGACCAGCACCTCATAGCCGGCGTTCTCCATGATGCTGCGGGCCAGGTCGACACAGGCGGTAGTGTTGCCAAACATGGAGGCGGTGACCAGGGGCCTCTCGCCAGGCGCAGGGGGTGCCTCAGCCTGGACCATACCTGCGATGGCACCGGCGGCGTTCTTGTAGATAGCCCGGCTGATACGGTTGATGCCCGCCACGTCGACGATGGAGGGCATGAAGGTGATGTCTTTGGTCCCAGCATAGGCGCTGACGTCGCCGCCACCCAGGGTGGACACCATGACCTTGGGCACGCCCACGGGCAGGGCGCGCATGGCGGTGGTGGCGATAGAGGTGCCGCCACTGCCCCCCATGCTCAGGATGCCGTCGAGCCCGCCCTCGTCGTAGAGGCGGCGCACCACTGCGGCCAGCCCCGCCGCCATGACCTGCATGGCCTCATCCTTGTGCTCGCCCGAGGCCAGGTGAGCCAGGTTGCCCCCTCCGGCCTCGGCAACCTCATCGCGGGTGATGTCTGGGGTCAGGGTGGGCTCACCCATGACGCCGAAGTCGATCACCAGTGTATCGAGGCCGGCCTGTTCGACCAGCTGCTTGACGAAGTCGAACTCCTTGCCCTTGGTATCCAATGCACCTACTAGAACGACGGTCTTGGCCATGGATGTTCCTCCTCGAATGGTATGCCACAGCGGCCTGAATCCTGGCCACAGCGCCAGGGTCTGGTCAACCACCCCCAGGATACACCGAGTCCTGGGGGCGCGCCATGACGCGCGTCATATTGTGCGCGTCAGCCTACGGGGAGTTGATCGCTGAGGATGGGCAACTGTTGGGCGGGTGCAGCCAGGTAGACCCCGCGCTCCGCAGTGTCCTCGAGGATGACGGCACCGGCGCCGACGACGGTGGCCTGGCGGACCGTCACCCGATCGCGGATGACGGCGCCGGAGCCGATGAAGCTGTAGGGCTCCACGGTGACGCTGCCGGAGATCACGGCGCCCGGCCCCAGGTAGCAGTGATCGCTGATCACAGTGTGGTGGCCGATGACGCAGCCGCTGGCGATGACCACGTCGTGGCCCACTTCGACAAAAGGCGCGATGTTGCCGGCGCCGATCAGGCAGTTGTGGCCAGGCCGGAAATCAGGCGGCACGATGGCCCGGGAGCTGACATGGCTGATCAGAGTGTAGCCCCTGGCCTGGGCCTCTGCTACCTTGACGGCGCGCAGGCGGTTGACCATGCGAAAGCTGATGGCGACGAACATGGCGTAGCTGGCCGGGGGAAAGGCGGCCTCGATATCCTCAAAGGGGATCACGGGGAGGCCCATGAGGCCGCCGGGATGGACGTACTCGCGATCCACGGTGAAGGCAACAACTCGAAAGGGAGAATCGTGGGTGAGGCTGGCGTAGGCCAGGCTGGCGTTCTGGCCGTTGCCGAAGATGATGACTTTGTCCATGGTCTTTGCACCACCTTGGGTCAGTTGCTCCACTGGCGGGCATAGAGACGCCGGTAGAGGTCGTCGTCAGCGGTCATGAGGTCCTCATGGCGACCCTGAGCCCGCACACGGCCGCCCTCGAGCACGACGACCTGCTTAGCCAGGCGCAGCGTGGAGAAGCGATGGGCGATGATGAGCAGGGTGCGGTCGCGACGCAGCACGTCCAAGGCGGCTAGGAGGCGCTGCTCGGTCTCGACGTCCACGTTGGCCGTCGCTTCGTCCAGGATCAGCACCTGGGGGCTGGCCAGCAGGGCGCGGGCCAGGGCGATCAGCTGGCGCTGGCCGCCGGAGAGCAGCACCCCGCCCTCGCCAACCTGGGAGTCGTACCCGGCCGGAAGGGCGGCGATGAAGTCGTGGGCCTGGACCTGGCGGGCGGCGTTCTCGACCTGTTGATCGGTGGCGGTGGGATCGCCGTAGCGGATGTTCTGGCGAATGCTGTCGGCGAAGAGGTAGACCTCCTGGGGAACCATCGCGACCAGACGGCGCAGGTCGGCGGATGCGACCTGCCGCAGATCGACGCCGTCGAGGGTGATGGCACCCTGTTGTACATCGTAGAGGCGGGCCAACAAGCCGGCCAGGGTACTCTTGCCGGCGCCGGTCGGCCCGACCAGGGCGACGGCGGTGCCGGCTGGCACATGCAGGGTGACGTCCGCCAGTACCGGTTCGCCGTCGTAAGCGAAGGTTACGCCGTGCAGCCCGACCTCACCGTGGAAGCCGCCCGGGGGGCGCTGGGGCTGGGCTGGCTCGACCAGGCTGGGCTGTGCGGCAACATACTCGCCGACCCGGTCCAGGGCGGCGGCAGCGGATTGGAACCAGTTATAGACCAGGCTCAGCTCGCGCAGCGGATTATAGAACAGCTGGACGTAGGCGAAAAAAGCCAGCAGGGTGCCGAGGGTCAGGGAGCCGTTGGCAACCATGAGGCCGCCGGCCACCAGCACCAGCACCGTGCCCAGCATGTTGGTGATGCCCATGATGGGAGAGAAGGCGGCGAAGAGCCGCCCGACCTGGAGGCTGGCATCCATGCTGCGCAGGCTCAGGCTCTCGAACTGCTCCACGGTGAAGGACTCCTGCCCGATGGATTGGATGACCCGCATCCCTGCGACGCCCTGTTCTACCCCCGTGTTGACGCCGGCATAAGCCTGGCGGACCTGGCGATAGGCGTGGCGCATGCGCTGGCCGAGGTAGCGGATGCTGAGCATGGCCACGGGCACCGAGAGTAGCACCACCAGCATCAGGCGCCAGTCGAGCAGGGCCATGGCCAGGAGAACGCCCAAGACGGTCAGCAGGTCACCCGTCAGAGTGAGCACACCGCGCGAGACAGCTTCAGAGAGGGCGAGCACATCGCCGGCCAGGCGGGAGACGATCTGGCCGATTCCCTGCCGGCGGTAGAAATCCATGGACTGGCCCAGGACGTGGTGGATCAGGTCACGGCGCAGGGCATAGACCATGTGCTGGCCCACCCAGCCCGATAGGTAGCTCTCCCAGTACGATCCCAGCCAGTAGACACCGCTGAGGGCCAGGTAGAGCAGGGCTATGAGGGCCAGGCCCTGGGGATTCCCCTGGGCGATGAAGCGGTCGACGGCCACCTTGCTGAGATAGGGCAGCGTCAGGGAGGAGGCGGTGACGGCCAGCATGGCCAGGCCGGCCAGCAGGAGCTGCTTCATCCAGGGCCGGGCGTAGCCGGCGATGAGGCGCAAGGCCTGGCGATCCAGGTCGGCCAGACGGTAGGGCGTCTCCTCGACATCCTGGACCTGGTAGAAGAAGCCGCCGCGGATGGTCATGACTGTCCTCTGCCGGTCGCCAGGCGTTCACCGTGGCGTTGCAACTCGATCAACTGTCGATAGTAGCTGCCGGTGGCCATCAGGGCCTGGTGCGCGGTGCGCGCCGTGGTGGAGTGCGCTCGTTCCACGATGCGGCCGTGGCGCAGCACCAGGATCTGGTCGGCCTGCTGCACCGTCCATAGGCGATGGGCGATGACAAAGGTCGTGCGGTCCTGACGGGCCGTGGCTAGCGCTTGTTGCAGATGTTGCTCGGTTTCAGCGTCCACGGCGGAGCTGGGCTCGTCGAGGATGAGGATGCGGGGATCGCGCAGGAGGACCCGGGCCAGGGCAATGCGCTGCCTCTGGCCGCCGGACAGGCGGAAGCCGCGCTCGCCGACAGGGGTGGCGTAGCCCAGCGGCAGGGAGATGATGAAGTCATGGATCTGCACGGCGCGGGCGGCCTGTTCGATCTCGTCCTTGGTGGCGTCGGGCCGGCCGTAGGCGATGTTCTCGCGGATGGAGGAGTCAAACAGGAACACTGACTGAAGCGCGATGCCAATAGCGTCGCGCAGGCTCTTAACGGTCACCTGGTGGATGTCGTGGCCGTCCACCGCGATCAGGCCGTGCTGGGGGTCGTAGAAGCGGGGCAGTAGGTGGACCAGGGTTGTCTTGCCGGCGCCGGAAGGCCCGACCAGGGCGACCAGCTCGCCGGGTTTGGCCTCCAGGGTGATATCGTCCAGCACCTGGTGACCGTTGTCATAGGCGAAATCGACGCTCTGGAAGCGCACGTGGCCGGGGCCTGAGGGGAGGGGGATGGCGGCCGGGGCATCCTGAATCTCAGGAGGGATGTCCAGGACCTCAAAGACTCGCTCGGCAGCGACCAGGGCGTAGAGGGCGATATTCAGCACCATGCCGCTCTGGCGGATGGGCCGTACCAGCATGGCGATATAGGTAGCGAAGCCGATCAGCGTG
>JAULUH010000388.1:0-1894 GCA_032111745.1 Anaerolineae bacterium
CGTGCTCTGATACTTAGCGCCGAAGGTGGCGTAGGTATCGCTGGCCTTCAGGAAGTTGGGCAGCGCCGACTCATGGCTGGGATCGTCGGGATAGGCCAATCCATCGACGAAGACCTGGAAGTCCACGTCGGGGAAGCGCTCCTGCAGAGCGGCCAGGGCCTGGTCCTGCAGGCTCTGGCGGGCCGGGAAGGCGCCGCAGACCTCGACCAGGTCGCCGGCGAACTCACCCATGAACAGGCTGTAGACCTCCCAGGAGACCTCGGGATTCTTGGCGGCCTTCAGGATGCCGAAGGTGTCGGCGTGCAGCTTGGACGTGAGGTTGCCTTCGAAGGATGGCATTGCAGCCACGTCCCAATCCACATCCTCGGTGCAGCAGGTGAACCAGAGGTTGACTGCATCCATGGCCAGGTTGCCGGAGCCAAAGGTGTTGCCCTGGGCCATCAGGTCGCTGTTGACGTAGCTGTCATTGGGGATGAAGTAGTCGGTAAACATGCCGTCGTAGTACCACTGGGCGGCCGTTCGCCAGACATCCGGCACGACTGCGTTGCCCGCGTCATCCACGAACGTGCCAGCGTGAATGTGGCTCCAGTCGGCCCGGATGTCCTGCCACTGGGAGTCGTAGCCAAACTGGGCGATGTTGGAGGGATCGAATCCGTCCATGGTGGCGTCGTTGCCGCTACCGTCCACGGTCAGGAACAGGGCCAGCTCGCGCAGCTTGTCCCAGTTCCACTCGTCGCCGTCGGCATAGGCCGCGCCCCACTCGTGCGGCGGATACTCCAGGCCGGCCTCGTCGAAGAGGGCCTTGTTGTACCAGATGGCCGATGGGAAGACGGACAGGGGCAGGAAGAGCTGGTTATCGGTGCCGAACTTGTAGAATTCCACCAGTGCCGGATCGAAGTCGCTCATATCGTAGTTGGAGGCCTCGATAAAAGGCGACAGGTCCAGCCAGGCGCCCTCAAAGCTGGCGAGGCCGCGAATGCCGACCGGGCCCACGATATCGGGCACATCGCCGGCGGCGATCTGGGTCTTCAGCACGTCATAGGCCGTCTCGTTGGGAACGATGTCCATAACCAGCTTGTACTTGTCGCCGTACTTGGCGTTGAACTTCTCGACGAAGGCGGTCTCCCGCTCGATCTCCTCGGGGTTGCCACCAGCGCCCAGGCCGATGAACCAGCGGATCTCGACGGCTTCGCCCGCAGCCGGTGCTGCGGCAGCCGGGGCTGCAGTGGGTTCTTCGGCGGGTGCTTCGGTGGGTTCCTCGGCAGCCGGGACCGCGGTAGGCTCTTCCGCAGCCGGCTCTGGTGCCGCCGGGGCCGGGGTCGGCTCGGCGCCGCCTCCGCAGGCCGCCAGCAGCAGGCTCAGCAATAGGATCGCCGAGAGCGCAAGGGTCAGGGTCTTCTTGGACATGGCAGTCTTCTCCTTCTTAGTAGGGGTAATGGTGAGAGGGACAGTGATAGATGCAAGGATGGGCGCGTTTGCTTGGCGTGGTATGACCTCCTGCGGGTTATCCGCCTGGGCTCGGCTGGGTGGCGTCGCCTGAGCGTCTTGCTGCCAGGGAGCGGGCGGCCTGGTTGGGTTGATAGCCGTGCTCGTGGATGACCTGCCAGACCCGCTCGCGCACTTCGGGCCGTACATTGGGTTGGTCGTTGATCACTCGAGAGGCCGTAGAGCGAGACACGCCGGCCAGCCTGGCGATCTCTTCCAGAGTGAGGGCCATGATGCTCCTTTCTCCGTCGTGTTGGGAGCGCTACCATTGGCTAGTCTTATTGTACAGGATTGCACGGGCGAGGGCTTGGAGAAAAGCGAGATGGAAGCGGATGTTTCATGGAAAGCGCGACCATGAATGATCTTGCGGCATGAACGACCAGGGCATGAATGGCGGTGCCAAGCAAGC
>JAULUH010000388.1:1904-2225 GCA_032111745.1 Anaerolineae bacterium
GGCTGCCGCAGCCCGGCCTGCTCGGCACCGCCATTCATGCCCCTACGCCACCCAAGAGGCCCTGCCATGTAGGCCCCGGCGATGCCAATGAGGCCATGGCGCGTGGAGCCCCACGATAGATATGAGACCCTGACACGTGTGCCCGTGCGATGCACGTGAGGACCAGACCGGTGTGAGCGTATTTTATGCGCGGCGGTAGGCTTCTGGGGACATGCCGGTCTCGCGACGGAAGACGCGGCTGAAGTAGCCGCTGTCGGAGAAGCCCACGTCCATGGCGATCTGGGTGATGGTGTGGTCAGTCTCTCTGAGCAGGCGCCTGGC
>JAULUH010000389.1:0-2621 GCA_032111745.1 Anaerolineae bacterium
ATCAAGCACGATGTCACCCGGTCGGCTGGAGTTGCGGATGGCCCGCTCGACCAGCTCCACCGGCTTCATGGTCGGATGCAGATCGTTCTTCTGCGGCTTCTTGATGTTCCAGACATCGCCCTGGTCGCGATCACCACACCAGTGGCGGTTTTGCCCCTCGGGCCAGCCGTAGAGGATCGGTTCGTACTGGCGCTGGTAGTCGGCGCGACCCAGGGTGAAGGTATTCTTGGCCCAGATGATGAAGGTCGACCACTTGCCGCCCGCTGCCCGGAAGGCTTGCTGCAGCGTGTCCAGCTCGCTGGACGACATGGCGATGTAGGTGGCACCGGCGCATCGCGCCAGCATCGGGGTCAGCGCGGCCAGCAGGAAGTCGTAGAAGCCATCGCCCAGGTTGTCGTTCAGGATGGGGCGGTCCTTTCCGCGCATCTTGTCCTTGGCGCTGTTGGCGTAGTCAACGTTGTACGGCGGGTCGGTGAACACCATGTCGGCCTGGCCATCAGCCATCAGCGCGTCGTAGCTCGCCGGGTCGGTGGCGTCGCCACACAGCACGCGGTGGTTTCCCAGCTCCCAGACATCCCCCGGACGGGAGATCGGCGTGACCGGTACTTCGGGCACCGCATCGTCGTCCGTCTGGCCATCGACCGTGGTCTCCTCGCCGGCCATGATCTCGGCCAGGGCGTCGGCATCGAAGCCGGTGATGTCCAGGTTGAAGCCATCCTCTTGCAGCGACTGCAGCTCGATGCGCAACATGGCGTCGTCCCAGCCAGCGTTCTCGGCGATGCGGTTGTCCGCGATGATCAGTGCGCGGCGCTGGGTCGGGGTCAGGTGATCGAGCACGACCACGGGCACAGTGTCCAGGCCCAACTTCTGGGCGGCGGCTAAGCGACCGTGGCCGGCCACGATCACGCCGTCGGATCCCGCCAGAATCGGGTTGGTGAAACCGAACTCGACGATGGAGGCGGCGATCTGAGCCACCTGCTCTTCGGAGTGGGTGCGTGCGTTGCGGGCGTAGGGTACCAGCTTGTCTGTCGACCAACGCTCAATGTGGGTGGAGAGCCAAGGTTCAGACATGGACCAACCCCGGCTCGTAGATCGTCTTGCCCTGCGCCAACTTGGCGGTCAGCAATTGGGTGCGCTCGTTGGGGAGGGCCACGGCCATATGCGCCCAGCGCCCGAACTCATGAATGATCTGCACGCAGGGCAGCTTCATTTGCTGCGCGGTCTGGCAGACGGCCAGGGGCGTCATACCGGGCACGATGAGATCGGCGGCGCGTCCTTGCATGTGGTGGCTGGTCTTGCTGCCACCCACCGCACGGTTGAGTTCCGGCGATCGGTACCCAGATGTGATGACCACCGGGCGGCCAAGCTTGATGCGCAAAGGCTGTAGCACCAACTGACACAGCCGACGCAGGTTCTCGATGACTTCCGGCGTGGGCTCGTTGGCGATGCCTCGGCGTGCCGCGGTCTCCGAGACCAGAAACTCGGCCAGTTCGAAATGTTCAGACAGTTTCATGGTGCTCCTGCCGGCGCTGGGCAGCGACGACCTCAAAGGGCTCACCGGTGGTGGTCAGGGTGACCGGAACACCGGGGAAGTTCTGTTGGAAACGGATCAGCGCCACATCGACGTATTCGGGCGCAATCTCGACAGCCCGGCCAATGCGGCCAGTCCGCTGGGCGGCCATCAGCGTGGTGCCGCTGCCGCCAAAGGGTTCGAAGACGATTTCGCCTTCATCGGTGTAGGCCTCGATGACCTCCACCGGCAGCGTCACGGGAAACACGGCGGGGTGATCGATGCCCTGGCCGATCTTTCCCTTGTGGCGCATGACCCGGATCACCGAGTCGGGGATGCGATGGTCCTGGGTTGGTTGACCGGCTGCCGTCCAGCCGTTGACCTGGCCGTCCTTGCCGCGCATGGCGGTGGATGAGCCGTCGGCACGCAGATGGGTTTCCTGGCCGGCGAACTTGCAGGGGACCGTCTTGTTGGGTTTGCGGGTCTGGCGATTGAAATGGAAGATGAATTCGAAGCTGGGGGCAAGTCGTCCTTGCCAGTCACCGGGCATGCCTGGCCCCTGGTCCCAGACGTACCAGGCGAAGCGCCGCCAACCTTGGGTTCGCATCCAGGCCAACCAGGCATCCCAATACGGGATGAACTCGTTGTCGCGATGGATCAGGCCGAGGTTGACGAGCACCTGGCCATCGGCCGTCATGGGCAATTGGGCGAACACACCGCGCATCAGGCCATCCCAGTCGGCAATGCCACCGGAGGTGTAGTCGCGCTGGTTGCCGTAGGGTGGCGAGGTGAAGCACAGGCTCGCCTGCTCGCCCTGCATCAGGGTAGCGATCACCGATGGATCGCTGGCATCGCCGCAGATCAGGCGGTGCGGGCCCAACTGCCAGACATCGCCAGAGCGGGAGATCGGTTGCTTCGGCGGCTCAGGGACATCCTCGTCCTCTTCGCTGGCTGGATCCTCATCTGACGCTTGCGTATCGCCATCGCCCAGATCAGCCAGCATCTTGGCAAGTTCGTCATCCTCGAACCCGGTAAGCAGCAGGTCGTAGCCTGCCTCGGACAGCTCCGCCAGTTCCAGCGCCAGCAGTTCATCGTCCCATCCGGCATCGAG
>JAULUH010000390.1:0-6733 GCA_032111745.1 Anaerolineae bacterium
GGCCCAGGGAGCGATGCCGGGGTCGCCGGCGGCGCTGCCAAAGACACCAGCGGGTGCCAGGGTGTGGGCCGGGATCTCGCCGCTCCTGGTGGCCTCCGCCACCAGGGCCGCACGGTCGACGGCGGCGGACAGGGCCCGGCGCACCAGCACATCGTCCAGCGGGGGCCGGGCGTTGTTAAAGTTCAGGACCTCGGTGCAGGGCACCTGGTGCACGGCCAGCTCCTGGTTGAGCTGCGGGTCGGTCCGCACCTGGTCCAGCACGGACGGCGGCACCAGGGTGCTGTCAAGCTTGTGCGCCGTGTAGGCTTCCAGGGCGGCGGCGTCTTCGGCGATCATGGCCAGCTCGATGCGCTGGGCGTTGCCCGGCACCTGGCTCCAGCCGGGCCAGAGGGAATTACGCTCCAGCGTCAGGCTGTCGCCGTGCACCCAGCCGGCCAGGGCATAGGGGCCGTTGGTGACGGCGTGGCCGGCCTCGGTCCAGCGCACGCCCAGGTCCGCGATCACCTCGGCAGGCACGGGCCGGTTGACCGGCAAGCCGGCGATGGCCGGGAAACCGGCAGCAGGGGCGGCCAGGGTGAACTGCACGGTGGTGTCGTCCAGGGCCCTGACGCCGACGCCTTCCACCAGGGCCTGGACCTCATCATCGCTCAGAAGGGCGAGGTCTGCCGTGTGCAGGGCCTGGCAGCCGGCGATGATGTAATCCAGGAAGGCCAGCGGTGCGCCGGTGCGCGGGTCGCAGGCCCGGCGCACGGCATAGGCCACGTCGCCGGCCACCACGGGCCGCCGCGCCGCGGCGCCGGTGCTGGGCCGGTAGCCTACCCAGGACACGTCGTCGCGCAGCTGGAAGGTCCACACCAGGCCGTCCTCGGAGACGCTCCAGCCCGCGGCCAGCTCGGGCAGCACGTTGCCCACCTGGTCCGTATCGGTGAGGCCCAGGAAGAGGGCCTCGACGACGTCCTCTGCGGCGCTGCCGGTGGCCAGGGCTGGGTCGATGCTGGAGGGCTCCACGCCCAGGTTCAGGCGCAGGGTGACTGGCTGCGCGGGCGGCGTGGGGGTAACCTCGACGACGACGGTCTCACGGACGACCCGGACGACCTCCTGCGTGACGACGACGGTCTCGCGGACCGGGGGCACAGGGGTGGGCGTGCCGCGAGCGCAGGCGGCGACGGCCAGGAGGGCCAGGAGCAGGGTGGCGGCGGTGAATAGGCTTTTGGTGTTGTTAATCATGCAGGTCGAGGTGGAAGAGTCGCACCCCATGCGAAAAGAGATGCTTCGCTGCGTCGCGTGCTCGTACGGACGATATGTATTGGCGGCGGCCTCGGCGCTAGCGACGTTGGCGGTTAGAGCCGCTCAGCATGACAAGGCAAGAGCAGCGCGCCTGGCGTTCACGGACCGGCTAAAGCCTCGACTCCGGTGGTGCGGGGTCTTGCGCACACGGACCGGCTAAAGCCTCGACTCCTTGGTTGCTAGTAGAGCCAGCAGGCCACAAGGTGGCCTGCGCCTGCTTCCTTGAACTCCGGCTCCTGTTGGCGGCAGACGTCCATGACGCGCGGGCAGCGGGTGCTGAAGTTGCAGCCCACGGGCGGGTTGGCCGGGCTGGGCACGTCGCCCTCCAGGATGATGCGGCGGCGCTTCTCCTCGATCTCGGGGTCAGGGATGGGCACGGCCGACAGCAGCGCCTGGGTGTACGGGTGCAGCGGATTCTCGTAGAGCTCGTTGCGGTCGGTCAGCTCGACGATCTTGCCCAGGTACATCACGGCCACGCGGTCGGAGATGTGGCGCACCACCGACAGGTCGTGGGCGATGAACAGGTAAGTCAGCCCAAATTGGGCCTGCAGATCCTCCAGCAGGTTGATGATCTGGGCCTGGATGGAGACGTCCAGGGCCGAAATGGGCTCGTCGCAGACGATGAAATCCGGGTTCACCGCCAGGGCCCGGGCCACGCCGATGCGCTGGCGCTGGCCACCGGAGAACTCGTGGGGATAGCGGTTGACGAAATAGGGGTTGAGCCCGACGATGCGCAAGAGCTCCTGTACCCGCTCGCGGATCTCCTGCTTGTTGCCGTAGCCATGGACCTCCAGGGGCTCGCCGACGATAGCGCCCACGGTCATACGCGGGTTGAGGGAGGCGTAGGGATCCTGAAAGATCATCTGCATGCGGCGGCGCTGCTGGCGCAGCTGGTCGCCTTTGAGCAGGGTCAAGTCGGTGCCGTCGAAGTAGACGTGCCCCTCGGTAGGTTTGTAGAGTTGTAGAATAGCACGGCCGGTGGTGGACTTGCCGCAGCCGGACTCGCCTACCAGGCCCAGGGTCTCGCCTTTGACCACGGAGAAGTTAAGGCCATCCACCGCCTTGATGTGTCCGATGGTACGCTGGAAGATGCCGGAGGTGATGGGGAAATACATCTTGAGCCCCTGCACCTGGAGGAGCACCTGGCTGCCGTTCGACCCAACCTGGTCGCTCATGCGACACCTCCCCGGACGTCTACCCAACATGCCACCTTATGGCCGGGGCCGACGAAATCCAGCGGTGGGTTCTGCTGCAGGCACTTGTCGAGGCGGTAGGTACAGCGGGCGTAGAAGGGGCACCCCTGGGGCAGGTCGATCAGGTCGGGCGGTAGCCCCTCGATGGAGCGCAGCCGCACGGGTCGCTCCTCGTCCAGGCGCGGCAGGGAGTTTAGCAAGCCCAGGGTGTAGGGGTGGCGAGGGTCTTCATAGAGCCTCTTGACCGGAGCCTCTTCGACGATGAAGCCGGCATACATGACGATCACCCGGTCGGCCAGGCCGGCCACCACACCCAGGTCATGGGTGATCCAGATGATGGCCATGCCGATGTCCTGCCGCAGCTTCTTGACCAGGTCCACGATCTGGGCCTGGATGGTCACGTCCAGGGCGGTGGTGGGCTCGTCGGCGATCAGCAGCTGGGGATTGCACGAGAGGCCCATGGCGATCATCACCCGCTGGCGCATGCCACCGGAGAACTGGTGCGGGTAGTCGTCCAGGCGATTGCGGGCGCTGGGGATGCCGACCAGCTCTAAGAGCTCGGCGCTGCGGGTCCGGGCCTGTTCCTTGTCCATGCCCAGGTGCAGCTCCAGGGCCTCGGTGATCTGGCGGCCGATGGTCAGCACCGGGTTGAGAGAGGTCATGGGATCCTGGAAGATCATGGCGATGCGATTGCCGCGCACCTGGCGGATTTCGTCGTCGTCCAGCTTCAGGAGATCCCGTCCCTCGAACCAGACCTCGCCTGCCACCACCTTGCCGGGCGGCATGGGTATGAGGCGGATCAGGGACATCACGCCCACGCTTTTGCCGCAGCCGCTCTCGCCCACGATCCCCAGGGTCTCCCCCTCCTCTACAGTATAGGAGATGCCGTTGACTGCGTTCACCACGCCGTCCTGAGTGAAGAACTGCGTGCGCAAGTCTTTCACTTCCAAGAGTGGACCCATGCAGGCCTCCAGGCTAGTGTGATTGTACTGCTGTCGAAGCTGGCGCGGCCGTTATGGGAGTAACAGGCCATTGGGAAGAGTGCGAAGCCAGGGGATAGCTTGTTTGACACGCGTCGATCAGCCGGCGATTGGAATGGATGCACAGCCGCCACCAGGGATGGTCGGAGGTGTATGCTAACACATCACGCCACGGCTTGTCAAACGCGTGCCGCCGGGGCCTGTTGGATCAGAAACGCGGCGCCCGGGGCAAAACGGGGCGAACGGCCGGCGAGCGCGGCCGGGGCGGCGACCAGTTCTGGTCCTCAGACGGTTGCACGGCAGCCGTGGGGTTCTTGTGGGCCCTGGACAGGCTGGCGGCCGCTTCTTGATCACTGGCGGGGCGCACGGCTTCCGATTCCGCCGGAGCCGAGGCCTGGAGTTGACGCTGCTGCTGGCGCAGGCTGGCCTTCAGAGTGTCGATATTCTCAAGGGGATCACGGGACGGGATGGAGGTCGCAGGCAGGCTGTCCGCTCCCGCCGGTGTGGGAAGGTCTGCGGGCAAGGGGGTAGTTTCGGTGATAGCCGCCGGATGCTCCACCACCACATAGGGCAGTATATTGAGTCCCACCAACAGCACCAACACCATGGCTGCCAGGCCCTGAACCAGCGGGGCGAGCAAGCTGCCGCGGGAAGGCGCGGCCAGACGCCGGCGGGGACGGGTGGGACCGGCCGAGATCTGGCTGTTGATGCGATGCCAGACGCGCTCAGGTGGCACCACCCGTCCGGCCTCCTGGCGCAAAGCGTGGCGAATGGCCTGATCCAAGGCGTCGTTCAGGGTGTCTTCGGGCTCAGGCCGAAGCTCTTGCCAATCCATAAGGTACCTCGGAGCCCTGCCTTTCCTCCCCGCCCAGCTCCTGGCGCAACCGGTGGCGGGCATAGTACAGGCGTGACTTCACCGTGCCCACCGGGCAGTCGAGGATATAGGCGATCTCCTCCAGGTTGAACTCGCCCAGGTAGAACAGGATGACGACGATCCGGTGGTCAAGGCTAAGGTGGTCGATGGCGGCGCGCACGGTGCCGGCCAGCTCGCTGCTCTCGGCCAGGCGATCGGGAGCAGCCCTGAGGGGCGTGGCGATGCTCTCCAACATCGTATCCAGCAGGCCGGCGGAGCGCCTCCGCCGTGCCACGTAGTTGTAGGCCAGGTTGACGGTCACCCGGTGCAGCCAGGGTGAGATGGGGGTGGAGCCATCCAGGCGGTCGATGTTGGCGTGCAGGCGCAGGAAACAATCCTGCAGGATATCCTCGGCCGCCGCCGGATCGTTGGTAATGGCCACCGCGGTGCGATAGACGTGGCCCTTGTACCGGTCGTAGAGGGCTTCGAAGGCACGCGTGTCACCGCTGCGGATCTGGTGGATCAACTGTCCGTCGTCAAGCACGGGCCCCTGGCCTTTTTCAGTATGCAGAGTTCGTTCACTTCACGATAGTAACACAGTGGCGCATTCGCACAGGTTCAATTGTACCTGGGGTGGCGGTGGTTGGCAAGCGAGGGGCGCGCCGGTCCCTGGATCACGAACGCACGAATGCCCGCTGGTGGGCCGGCGGGCGGCATTCATGGGAGCAGATGCCATTTCATCTCGGAAGGCCCACCGTCCCTGCCGGAACGGCGTCCCACCCCGACGATGGCTTTGACGGGAGGGGGATGCCTGTGCTAGACTGGCGATCGTGGCTATCCCAGCTGTGCGCCATCCCGCCTTTCTCAATGTCCTGGTGTTTGTCGCCGGGCTGGTTACGCTGGGCGTCGAGCTTTCCGCAGCCCGCCTGCTGGACCCATGGTTCGGCAACTCGATCCTGGTGTGGGCGACCCTGATCGGCCTGGTGCTGGCCTGTTTGAGCATCGGCTACTGGCTGGGTGGGCGTATCGCCGACCGCTGGCCGCAGGCAGAGCTGCTCTATGGACTGGCCCTGGCCGCAGCGCTGCTGGTGACAGCGATCCCGCTGGCCGCGCGGCCTATCCTGCGCGCAGCCGCGCTGAGCTCTCTAAACCTGCAAGAGGTGAGCGCCGGGGGGCTGGCAGCGGCGGCCATCGGCATCTGCCTGCTCTTCAGCGTGCCCACAGTCCTGCTGGGCACCGTCTCCCCCTTTGCCGTGCGCCTGGCCCTGGCCGACGTGGCCACGGGCGGCCAGGTCGCCGGCAGGCTCTACGCGCTGAGCACGTTGGGCAGCCTGGTGGGTACCTTTCTGCCCGTACTGGTGCTGATCCCGGCCATCGGCACCCGGCTCACCTTCGTCGTGTTAGGGGCGCTGCTGGCCCTGGTGGCCCTGGCCGGGCTTTTCCTGGAGCGCGGGCGGGCGGCCTGGCCGGCGCTGGCCAGCCTGCCGCTGCTGGCCGGCCTGGCCTGGGCCAGTGGCCAGGGCGCCATCAAGCCGGAGCAGGGGCTGCTCCTGGAGGGAGAGTCGGTCTACAACTACTACCAGGTGCTGCAGCGGGGGCCGGAAACCTGGCTGAAGCTCAACGAGGGCATCGGCCTGCACTCCGTATATCACCCCCAGTCGGCGCTCAGCAACGGAATCTGGGACTACTTCCTGGTGGCGCCGCTGTTCGGCGCCGCCTCCGCAGAAGCCCCGTCTTTGCCCGCCGTGGACAGCATGTACCTGGTGGGGCTGGCTGGGGGCACGGCCGCGCAGCTGGTCACGGATGTGTATGGGCCGGTCGCTATCGACGGCGCGGAGCTGGACCCGGAGGTACTGGCGGCGGCGCGCACCTTCTTCCACCTGGAGGATTACCCCAACGTGCGCGCCGTCGCTGCGGATGGGAGGAGCTGGTTACTGGCCCAGCCGGCTGGCCAGCATTACGACCTGATCGCCGTCGACGCCTACCGGCCGCCCTATATCCCCTTCCACCTGGCCACGGTGGAGTTCTTCCAGCTGGTGCGAGACCATCTAGCCGACAACGGCGTCGTGGCTGTCAACGTGGCCCGCAGCCGGGACGACTACAGCCTGGTCGACGCGCTGGCGGCAACCATGGGGCAGGTCTTTCCCGCAGTGTACGTGGTGGATGAATCGACCGAGGACTACAGCCTCGGCAACTCGCTTGTGGTGGCCACCATGCGGCCCACCACGCTGGCGGACTTTCAGGCCAACGCAACCGCGGCGTTGGCGGGTGAACAACCGCTGTTGGCGGAGATGGCGCGACGGGCGTTGCCCACGGCGCGGCCGGCATCGCTGGCCGGGCCGGTGCTCACCGACGACAGGGCGCCGATCGAACAGATCGTGCATGGCATTATGGCGCGGTATGTCCTGGGGCAATAGGCA
>JAULUH010000391.1:0-17326 GCA_032111745.1 Anaerolineae bacterium
GGAGGCGGTGGCGATTGCGCTGGCGCGGGGGTACCAGGTGATCGAGGTGCCGATCAACTGGTACTTCGACGCGGACAGCCGGGTGCGGCCGGTGCACGATACGGTGCGGATGCTACGGGAGGTGCTGCAGGTGCGGCGGAATTTGCGGGTGGGGGTGTATACGGCGTAGGGGGAGAGACAATCCATATTGCGGCGAATGGGGGGACAACGAATGGGATTGGTTGGCGGGCCTTGACGAACACGGACAGACACGGATTGACTCGGACGGGCGCTAAGCAACGGCACCGGGGGGACTGAGATTTGTCTGGCGGTGACTAAGGCCGGGGCCGCTTATCCCCAGAGGTCATGTGCTCCGGGACGATGGGCGTGGCCAAGAAAACTGGCCAGGTGGCCAGGTGAGGGGCGTGAACCTGGAGGGCGGGTACGGCGTGAAAAGGTTGATTGGCGAGACTGTTGAGAATACTCCATGGAGGTAACATCATGAGTGACAATCGGATTGCGAAGTGGTCAGGATGGATGACGGCGGCCATTGCCGTGGCGGCATTGGCGGTAGCGGTTGCTGTCAGTGGAGAGCAGCCGGCCAGCGCGCAGGCGGTGGCCCAGGCCCAACCGGCGGCTGAGGTTCCAACGGGCACGATCATCGTGGTAGGCGAGGGCACGGCGACGGTGGAGCCGGACATTGCCCGGACGACGATTGGCGTCGAGGTGGCCGGGGAGACGCTGCGTGAGGTGACGGACGAGGCCTCGGAGACGATGCAGGCGATCCTGGACGCGGTGCAGGCGGCCGGCGTGGCGAGCAACGACATCCAGACCTCGGGCTATTCCATCTACGTCGAGCGCAGGGTGCCGGAGGGCATGGCCCCGGGTGTAGAGGACACCATCATCTACCGGGTCAATAACAGTGTGTTGGTGACCATTCGGGACCTGGACATCGTGGGCGAGGTGTTGGATGCAGCGATCGACGCCGGGGCCAACAACGTGTTCGGCGTGGACTTCGCGGTAGAGGACAAGAGCGTGGCGTTAGCGGAGTCCAGGGCTGAGGCTGTGGCCGATGCCCGGGCCCGGGCCGAGGAGCTGGCAGCGCTAAACGGTGTCGGCGTGGGCAAGGTGGTGCAGATCAGCGAGGTGATCGACACGGGCTTTGGGCCGGCGTTCCCACGGATGGAGGCGGCGGCGGGCCTGGGTGGCGGCGCCGGGCCGATTGCGCCGGGACAGCAGGAGATCAAGTCGCTGATCCAGGTGACCTATGCCCTGGTGGGGGCGGATGCGACGGGTGCCACGGGAACGGTGCCGGTGGCCGGGACGGCGACGCCGTAGGTTGGATGGGTTATCGACCCAGTTGAGGGTATGGAAGGGCAGGGTGGCCTGGAAGGGTCACCCCGGCAAGCGCAGAGGGCCGCGGAGCAGCGGCCCTTTGTTATTGGTCTACGGGGATTCAAACTCCAACACCGGCCTGCCGCTCGGCACTGATTGCGGCACGAGCTTCCGCAAGTGCTCCGGTCTTGCTCGCGGATCGAGCAGACCGTTCTCCACGAAGGCGACGAGTTGATGGATCTGGTCACTGGTAAGGCTGATCGGTGTAGTCAGGATCGGATCGACGCGTGCCAGCACCGGTTCGATCGGACCGGTGGATCCGGACAAATCGGCGTCGAGATTCTGGCTGATGGGGGTGTAAGCGCGTGCCGATTCGATCACATCGAGGTGATGACGTATAGCATCCTCGAGGTTGGTGAACGCCCCATTGTGCATGAAGGTGGGCTGCACCGCGACGTTGCGGAGGGGTGATGTGCGAAACTTGTAGCGATCCTGGGCGTCACCCGTGATCTGTTCTCTGCCGAAGTCCTCATTGGCGGCTGGACCATCAAAGGTGTTGTTGGTCAGTTGGGGAGCGATCTGAGGAACGCCAATCACATGGTCCTTAAAGTCGCTGAACATCTCATTTGACTCGCCGCCCACGCTGTGGCACATCGCACAGCGTGCTTCCCCGAAAAACAGCAGTGCGCCTTTCTTCTCTGCGTCGGTCAAGGCATTCCGCTGGCCACGCGCGAAGCGATCGATCGGGGCATCAGCGAAGGTGAGTGTGAACTCAAACTCCGCGATGGCCTTCCCGAACATCTCGAAAGTAATGGGAGCGCCGGCCTTGACTTCAGGGAAAGCCTTGCCGAACAACTTTCTGTAGGCTGGGATGTCATTCAAACGGTTGAGCACCTCAGCCCGAATAGCATCATTATCTCCAGGGAAATCGAAGCCGGCGACTTCCGTGCGCTCGGTGGGAGGTATGAAGGCCTGCGCGACCAGCAAGTGTGGCTGATCGGAAAGGGAGAGCCCTTCCGGGGGCGGAAACGACCATCCAGCGCTGTTGTCGAAGGGATCGCCTGAAAGAGCGCGAAAACGCGAGTTCCACATCAGATGGGGATAGAAGGCCGCGTTGATCACCATCGGACTGCGGCGCATATTGCGTGGTCCCGTGCGGTTCGGTCCGACCACGCCATTGTTATCTATGCCAATGGCAATGGACTGGGTGTCGCCGAAACCGGCGGTTGGCGAGTGGCAACCCGCGCAGGAATTGTCATCATTCAACCCCGTAATGGTATCAAACCAGAGCAAGCGCCCGAGCTCGGCGAGTTGAGGGTCTAGCCGACGACCGAGCCTTTGCTCGAGCGTTGCCTCGATTCTGCCCGTAAAGCCTGCCTGATGGAGGAGCGCCTCCAAGGCCTGATCCAACTGGCTGTCGTCTCCGGATGTGGCACGCGCCTGATCGGTAGCGAGGGATACAACCAGCAGGGCGAGGCACTGGACGAGGATGAATGCTATGCTGCGGGACAGGGGCTTCAGCATGACGTGGCTCCCTGCGACCTCTATTCTGAAGGGGAGTGGTACTCTGACGCGCAAGCGCGCTAAGAAGAAGACTTCGGAAGCCTATGAAGCGCTTTCAGGACGCAGATCCTGTCCCTCGGCGAGACGATCACCTTTCGCCAGAGACTTCCGAAGTCTTTTCAAACACGCACTAACCAACCGCCGGCTAAAGCGGATCGCAGTTGATGACGTCCCCTCGTGTGCTCACCTGCTGCCACGAACCGGGGACGATTTCGGGAGCCTCGGAGACGCCATCAGCCGTGGCGAAGAAGAAAGGATTGGGCACAACATCGACCGTCTCCCCACCATCGATTACCTCGACAAGCTCAAGGCTATCCGTGGGATAGGCCCAGCGCCAGTTGAAGCCGAGGGTGTAGTTGACGTCACCACCTTTCAGCTCGAAGGTGTCCTGCATTGCGACATCAGCTACGGAGCCGTCAAAATCGATGGTGAGATTGTTCTTGTAAACGAACTTGTAAGAAACGCCGAAGTTGTCGGTCGCCGTGCCCTTAATCAGGTCGGTCACCACGACGTGTGCAGTGCCATCTGGCATTTCCTTCAGGCTGGCCTGTTTCACCCGGTCGCTACCAAAGTCGTCAGGGTTGATATGAACGCCATCGGGAATCTCCGGACAGAAGCTGCTCAGCCCTTCCGGAGGTGGAAATATCCATGGGATGGTGACGTTGTCAAGGCGCACGTTAAAGTGCGTGACAGACGCCGCGAAGGAAGATGGAACCAGGCCAACCAGCATGAACACCAACAGTACAGGTACAAGGACCACTCGTAACGTTCGCATGTTTTCCTCCTTGATCAGCCAGCGTGAAGTACCTGCAAGTATACCATACAATATTTGTACATGTCAAGAACTTATTTGAAGCAAACGAGCACTACTCAAGAACCAGGGCGGCCGCACTGTGCGAGCGGTGGCGGCCCACTCAGGCCGGGTGGGCGAGTTTGAGTCTGGGCTGGTGTGGCATTCCCCGAACCACACCAACAGCCTGATCCCCCTGTGGGCCAAGGGCGACGCCGGCCGGCTGTTCCGCGTCTATGCCGACCAGGTGGACCCGGTGCGCGGCCTGTATGTCGACAACACAGAGCTGGCGCAGGTGCTGTTTGCAGCCCTTGAGCCGGTGAAGTAACCGCTGAGCTGCTTTGACCTGTCCCGCGTGGGCCGGCGGATAAACCGGCCAAAGCTTCCGGGATCAGCCCGCTTTTCGAGTATTACGCCGCAAAAAAGACCTCCTGGAGGTGGCTGGGTGCGCAAGGGCCCGGCCACCCAAGGGAGGTCTCTTATTCGGTGACCAATCGTGCCAACATGGCCAGGGGGGACGCGACTGTGGGTTGCGGGCCGCGACCTGGTAGGAACGCACCGGGCGGCCGCGGAGGGCCGCCCCTACGATGGGACAAGGACGGGGGCATCCCTACTAATCGGTATGGATGGCGAGCCGCCCGTACGATGGGATAAGGACGGGGGGAATCCCTACTAATCAGGTATGGATAGCGAGCCGGCCCGACGATTTAGCGAAAGACCCGCGAGAGTTCGTCCAGCTGGGCCAGCTCGGCGGCGGAGAGCTGGAAGCGCATGGCGCCGGCGCTGTCGGCGGCCTGGGAGACCCTGGTGGCGCCGGGGATGGCGACTACGGTGTCGCCCTGGAAGTTGATGACCCAGTTCAGGGCGACCTGGGCGGGGGTGGCGTCGTAGCGCGGGGCGATGGCCTCCAGGGCCTCTACGAGGGGGCGGCTGCGCTCGACGAGGCGGCGCAGGCGCAGGCGGCGGCCGGCGGGGGCGGCGTCGAGGAGCTCAGGGTTGCGGTGGTAGCGGCCGCCGAGGATGCCCGCGCCCAGGGGGGTATAGGCGATGATGGTGACCCCCAGCTGGCGGGCCATGTCGAGGACGCCGTCGGCCTCGATCTTGCGGTGCAGCAGGCTGTACTGCATCTGGTTGGCGGCCAGGGGCAGGCCGTGTTTGGCCAGGGCGGCGTGGGCGCGCCACATGGCTTGGGCGGTGAAGTTGCTGACGCCGACGGCGCGGATCTTGCCGGCGTGGGCCAGGCCGGCCATGGCGTCCATCTCGGCCTCGACGGAGGAGAAGCTCCACGGCTGGTGGATCATGTAGAGGTCGATGGGATACCCTGAGAGGTGGTGGAGTCGCTTGTCGACGGTGCGGGGGATGTTGCCGGCGGTGCGCAGGAGGGGGAGCCACTTGGTGGCGACCACTACATCGGCGGGACCCTGGCCGGCGGCGTGCAGGGCGCCCGCGAGGGCCTGTTCGGAGCGGCCGAGGCCATACATCTCGGCGGTGTCGAACCAGTTGATGCCGCCGTCGAGTGCGGCCTGGACGATGGCGTTCATGTCGTCCTGGGAGAGGTCGGGGAACATGAGGCCGAAGGGGCCGCGGCCGCCGGAGAACTGCATGACGCCGAGGCCGATGGGGGTGACCTCGACGTCGGTGGGGCCGAGGCGCCGTCTAGAAATGGGTAGAGGGTCGGGCATGGTGGTCTTTCTCAACTGCATGGATATGGGTGTGGCATGAGATTGCTTCCCTGCGGGATGCTGCGCGATCGGCGGCCTTTCTCACCTCATGGGCGTTGGATCTCCTCATCACCGGCGGCCGCCTCGCAATGACAAGGCAAAAGGTCGGTGGGTGCCTTTGACAGGCATCATGGTACAGTTATACTGATATCAGGTCAGGCACGCAACTTACACTTGGCCGAAATGGCGAGGGGTCAGGTGATCCGTTGCGATTGCGCGTGTGTTTTGGTGACAGGAGGCAGCCATGTCCGCTATTGTGCAGGGCCGCGGGGACCTCGCCCGCTGGCGCGCGGCCTTTCCCGACAACTTCTATGCCTGCGATGAAAACCTGCAGCGGGTGCTGCGGATGTGGGATCCGGGGTGTGACAGCTATGAGGCTGAGCTGCAGGACTTTGGCCGCGTGGTGGCTACGGCGATCGACCCGGCGGCGGCGGTGAACGACCGGCCGCACAACCACCCGCGGCTGGTAGGGTGGGATGGGATCGGCCGGCGCACCGAGGAGATCGAGTTCCACCCCAGCTACCACGCGGCGGGGTGGCCGGCGTATGCGGCAGGGTTGGTGGCTCTCGCGGCGGAACCGGGCCACGTGCTGCAGCAGAGCGCGCTGTTCTACCTGCTAACCCAGTGCGGGGAGATGGGGCACGCCTGTCCTATCGTGTGCACGTTGGGGCTGGTGCGCGCACTGCAGGCCAGGGGGAGTGCAGAGCTACAGGCGACGTTCCTGCCGCCGCTACTGGCGCGAGACTACGACGGTAAGCAGGTGGCGTCGCAGTTCCTGACCGAGGTGCAGGGCGGCTCGGACGTGGGTGCCAACGCGGTGGAGGCACGGCCGGGAGCGGGGCAGCCGGGCACCTGGCGGCTGTGGGGAGAGAAGTGGTTTTGCTCGGTGGCCAATGCAGAGCAGATGCTGGTGACGGCGCAGCCGGTGGACGCGGCCGCGGGCACCCGAGGGTTAGGGGTGTTCCTGGTGCCGCGGCGGCTGCCGGGCGGCGAGCTGAACGGGTTCCACATCCGGCGCCTGAAGACCAAGTTCGGTACACGGACGATGGCCTCGGGGGAGATCGACTTCGAGGGTGCGCTGGCCTATCAGATTGGGGAGCTGGGGGAGGGGTTCAAGACAGTGGTTGAGCTGGTGCTGAACACCTCGCGCTGGGCCAACGCACTGGGCTCGGCGGGGCTGCTGCGGCGGGCTTATGTAGAGGCCTGGACCTTTGCCCAGGCCCGCCAGGCCTTTGGCAGCCCGATAGGGCGCTATCCGCTGGTGATGGAGGCGCTGGCGGAGATGAAGACCGACCTATATGTCATGCTGGCGTCGACGATGCGGCTGAGCGCCCTGGTGCAGCGGTTGGACCTGGGCCTGGCCAGCGAGGAGGAGCGGGCAGTGCACCGCCTGTTGGTGAACATCAACAAATATCAGACCTCGGTGCAGGCCAGCCTGGGCATCCGGCGGGCGCAGGAGATCTTGGGCGGCAACGGCGCGATCGAGGATTTCTCCATCGTGCCCCGGCTATACCGGGATGCAGTGGTGTTCGAGAGCTGGGAGGGGAGTCACAACGTGCTGTGCTTGCAGGTGACGCGGGACATGCAGCGCTTCGGGCTGCAGCGGCAGTTGTTCGACTATTTGGGGCAACTGGTGGACCGGGTGGCGGAGCCGAGGCTGGCCGGGCTGCAGGATGAGATCGTGGCCAGGATGGAGCCGGCACGGGAGCGGGTGGAGCGGGTGGTGGGCGGGGAGCCGCTGTTTCACCAGGCCCACGCGCGGCGGGTGGTGGACGAGCTGGCGGTGCTGGTGCAGGCTGCGTGCCTGTTGGGGGAGGCGGACTGGGAACTGAGACAGGGGCTGGACACGGTCAAGCCGGAAGCGCTGGAGCTGTTCCTGCGGCGGCATGGGCGGGGAGAGTATGATCCCATGGAGGATGGCGGGTATGTGGCGCGGCTTGAGCGATTGACGGAGAGGACGTGAGCGATTTGCGAGAGCGATCAGAGCTCGGCGAAGAGGCTGGCCACGGGGAGCTCGAAACCTTGGAGGATGCCTTCGCCCTGGAGCACGTCACCCAGGGTAAATTCCTCGGAGTCTGTGGGGGAGCGATAGAGCAGCACCGTCTGCCGCTCGGGCTCACCGATCCACACCTGGTCTACGCCGATGGAGAAGTAGTCATGGAGCTTGCTGCGCACGTCCTGCCATAGGTCGCCAGGGGACATGATCTCTACCACCAACTCGGGGGCCACATCGAGATACCCCCTGGGCAGTTGAGGTGTGCGCTGGCGAGACACGAAGGCGACGTCAGCGGCGCGCACGGTGTCTGGGTTGCGCCGGATGTAGATGCCGGGTTCGCCGGTCAGCAGCCATCCCAGGTTGCGCGGCAGAACAAAGTTACTTAGAAGGTGCGCGAGGTATGACTCGATCCAGCCGTGGGCGGATCCGGTTGGGCTCATGCGAACTATTCTCCCCTCCACTAGCTCGCTGGGGCCGATATCGCCCATGGCGAGTAGATCCTCTGCCGTGACCAGCCTGGTTTTGGTTGGGCCAGTGCGTGTGGCCATTGTTTACACTCCGCCGAATTGGACCCTGCAAGCTCATGCAGTGTTCCGACGACCACATTATAGCACGAGGGGGGGATGGGAATCAAACCTTCTTCGCGTGGTTGCCCCGGGTACTGCGGTCATTCATTCAATGCCGGCAGCACCTCCTCGATCAGCATCTCGAGGGTGGTTAGATCGGGAAACCCGGCACAGTCGAACATGAAGTAGTCCACGCCCAGGTCGACGAAGGGGCGCATCTGGGCTATCAGTTGCCGGGGGGTGCCGGCGAAGCCGAAGTCCTCGTCGTCGTCTGGGCTCCAGCGGTCTGCGGCGAGGGCTTTGGCCTGCTCCTCAGTGGGGGCGCAGGCGCAGCCGCCAATCCATGACCGCCGCACCGTCGATGGATCGCGGCCGCAGGCGGCGCAAGCTCGCTCCAGTTCCTCGACCATGGGCCGGTAGTGCCGAATGCTGGTGGATGACACGTTCCACCAGTCGGCGTGCTGGGCGGCCAGATGCAGCATTTGGGGGCGGAACGCACCGATCATGATGAAGGGTGGTGGATCGGGCCTGGGCTCACAGCGGGCCTCGACGACACGGTAATGCTGACCGTGGAAGGTGACCTGGCCTGCGGTCCACAGGGCCTGGATGATCTGGACGGTCTCGGCGAGCTGCTGCACTCGCACGGAGCCTGGGGGAAAATCATAGCCGTAGGCCCGGTACTCCTCCTGGTGCCATCCGGCGCCGAGGCCCAGGATGTAGCGGCCACCGCTCATGAACTGCAGGGTGGCGGCCATCTTGGCAAGCAGAGCAGGATTGCGAAAGGACTGGCACAGGACGGCGTGACCGAACTTGAGTTGGGGGTGGAGGGCCGACAGGTATGTCAGGGCGGTGAAGCCCTCCAGGACGTCCGTATCACCGAACATCAAGTGATCGACCATCCAGGCGGAGTCGAAGTGTCCCTGGATCAGCGCCAGAGCGCGGTTCAGGTCAGTGACCCAGGTGGCGCGCCGCTCGCCATGGCGGTTTTCAGCGGGCATGCAGAAGCCGAATTGAATAGAACTCATTGCGCATCCGGGCTAACGGAGTCTGCGGCGCAGTGTTCGGTCGTTGCCAGCTGCAGGATCACTTCGTCGACGTCCTCACCGCGGGCGTTGGAGTATCCCCTGTCGGCACCGGCGATGGTGAAACCGTTCTTTTGGAGGACGCGGATGGAGCCCATGTTGTCCTTGGCGGCGCGGGCGTAAAGGGGGCGCGTTTTGACATAAATAAGGAACTGGGCCAGCGCAGCGGTGGCGATGCCCTGTCCCCAGTATTCGCGGCCGATCCAGTAACTGATCTCGGGCTGGCCGAACCAGGCGTGGCTCACGATGTGGCCGGCCACCTGTCCCTCCAAGAGGATGGTCCTGGCGGTGATGGTGGGGTCGGCCAGGATCTTGGCCCAGCGCGCGGTGAAGGCAGCGCGGTCCGCAGGGTCTTTGGGGGTGAAGGCGGCCATGGAGTTGGCGACGGGATCGAGCTGTTGCTGGAAGAAGATGGGGAGGTCGCTTTCGGCGACGTCGCGGAGGAGGATTGTTGTGGTCACCAGGTGTTGGCTCCAGTGGGTCAGGGCTGTCAGCTGGATATGGGCATCCAGGCCATCAGGTCACTGCGCCGTGGAGGGGACGTCATCCACGATGTATCCGGTTCCGGCCATTGGATGGCCTTGTGCACAGCCAGGTCCTGCAGGCTGCGCACGTGGGTAGGGAGATCGAAGCGGGTGGGGCGGCCCTTGCTGTTGGTCCAGGTGAAGCCACGTTTGGTGAGAAGGTATTGAGCAACATCGGCTACGGCGCGCACGTCTTGCTCGAGGTAGGCGAGCACGCGCTCGTATTCGCCCCTGGCCCAGAGTGTTGGCGCTTCGGCGCCGCCCTCGATCCCGGCGGCGCCTTTGTGAGAGCGACAGGCTGTGGCTGCCTGCTGCAGGCTCAGCCGGTGGCCGCGCACGCAGAGGAAGGCGGCCATGAGGTCGGCGTGATGCCAGGCGACCTGCGCAGCCAGCTCCCGGTTGGCGGCTTCTTCGCCGAGGATGTCGAAATCGAAGGCGAGGCCGTTCCAGGTGACCACGGGCCGGCCGGCCTGTTGCTGTTGAGCCAGGTACTCAAGGAGAGCCAGGGCCTGGGGCTGGGCAAGCTGAGGGGCGGGGGTGCCGTCGGGCTGTGGGTTGGTCCAGAGGCGGAGGGTGCCAGTCTCGTCCAGGGTGGCGGCGCAGGCGATGCCCAGGGGGCGATGCTGGCGCCATTGGTTGAAGTCCGGGACGATACGGGCGATTTCGAGGTCGAAGGCGAGGAAGGGTATGGCCATTGCAGCGAACATCCTTCGGAGATTAGTGTTGGGGCAATTGTAGCATGAAGGGAGGGAGGGTGGCAATTGGCTGTGAGTTGGCCGCAGGGGTTTGGTACACGATTGCACGAAGGGGCACAAAGGCACGGACGCCGAAGCGGAAAACGGACGCCGGAGCGGAACACGGACGAACACAGACGAACACGGACGCCGGAGCGGAACACGGACAAACAAAGGTGGGACGCGCAGGCGATGGGGTGGGGGTGGTGGTCGAGGCTGGCTTGCAGGATTGGCGGGAACGTGGATAAATAGGCGAGGTGTGGTAGCTCAGACAAGGAGGCTTCTCGTGGAAGCGATGTGGGCAGAGGTAGAAGAGTTCCTGGGGCGCTATGGCAAGGCCCTCAGCGCGGGCGATATGCCGGGCGTGGGGAGCTGCTGGCAGGTGCCGGCGCTGGTGGTGGCGGACCAGGGGGCGCGGGCGGTGCTGGCGATTGAAGAGGTGGAGGAGTTTTTTGCGGCGGCGGTGGCCTGGTATCAGAGCCAGGGCCTGATGAGCACGGTGCCGGAGGTGCTGCGGGTGGAGCAGCTGTCGGCGGGGCTGGTGTCGGTGGATGTGGCATGGTTGGCGCTGGATGCGGATAGTGTAGAGCGCTCGCGGGAGGCGTCGCGGTATGTCTTGCGGCGGGTTGAGGACGGCGGGCTGCGCGTATGCGTGGCGGCGACGGTGGCCGGGTGAACATCACAATCGGAGGACGCTATGGATACCCAGGAGCAGTATAGGGCTTTGTTTGCCTATCATTTCGACACTACGGAGCGAATGCTAGAGGCCGCAGGCCGGCTGGGCGCGGAAGAGTACCGGGCCGAGCCGGGGTACGGCCGCGGGTCGTTGCACGACCTGTTGTTCCACCTGTTGCGCACCGACGCGGGGTGGCGGGGCGCGCTGGAGATGGGGCAGCAGCCGCCGGCGCTGCCGGCGGAGGAGTATGCGGATATGCTGGCGCTGCAAGAGGGGTTCGGGCGGGAGCGGGCGGCGTGGGAGGCGTTGCTGGGAGCTCTCACGAGCGAGGAGATCATGGGCGAGGTGAGCCTGACGACACGGCGGGGCGATGTGGCGGTGGTGGCGCGGTGGTGGGTGCTTCAGCACCTGGTGTTGCATGGGATGCAGCACCACGCGGAGATGGCGCAGTTGCTGACCGCGGCAGGGCAGTCGCCGGGCGATATCGACCTTATTTTCTACAGGATGAAGTAGTTGCCGGGGCGAGGAGCGTTAGCTGGCCGCGGGTTGCCAGGGCAGTGCTGGCGACAGCGTACCCCGGGCCTGGCTCACGAAGAAGTGCATGCGGTTGAAGTAGTTGACCTCGCTGAGGCCGGCATCCACATCCAGGTAGAGCAGATTGAGGCCGGGATAGGCTTCCTTGAGCCGCCTGGCCATGCCGCGGGCCACGACCTGGTTGGCGATGCAGCCGAAGGGCTGCAGGCACAAGACGTTGGGGGTGCCGTCCTGCACCAGGGCGCCGATCTCGCCAGCGATGAGCCAGTTCTCGCCATAGGCGTGGGCCAGGCTCATCACCTCGCGGGCCGTCGCGGCGAGATCGCGCGGGGAGTGGCGGGGGGTATAGTAGCGGAAGCCGGCCATGATGGCATCGGCCTGGTCCACCACGTGCTGCACACGGCCCTCGACCAGGTGCCCCACGGCCCAGGCCAGATTGCGCCGGGCCAGGTGCTCTTGCACCCGCACCTCGGTGTTCACGAACCAGCCCAGGAAGTAGGTCAGGAAGTCCGGCACCACTACCTCAAGGCCGTTGTCCATCAGCCACTGGGCGACGCCCTTGTTGGCGAAGGCATTGACTTTGACGTAGATCTCGCCCACGATGCCCACACGGGGATAGGCGCGGTCCGCGGTAGCGACCTGGTTGAAACGGGCGACAGCCTCCTGCAGGCGGGCCATGACCGACTGCCGGTCCAGCGGCAGCACGCCCCGGTTCAATGGCTCCAGCAGCTCGTCGGCCAGGGCCAGGACCGGCTGGCGATCCGGTGCCCTGATGGCGGTGGCGTAATACATGGTGGAGATGGAATCGGCGTAGAGGCCGGCTAGCAGGGCTTTGACGAGGTAGCGGCGGTAGCTGAGATCGTCGCCGGGCTGCTGGTGGAGCCTGGGATTGGTGGTCAAGGCCCTGATGGGCACGTCCTGGTACCCGGCGGCGATCATGGCCTTCTTGAGCTGGGACAGCACATTGGAGGCCCGGCACTGGCCACCGGTCTGCCAGGAGCCCACCGCGACGTTGGCGAGGTCATACTTCCCGGACTGCAGGGCCTTGATCAGGTCGCCGATGACGACGATGGCGGGGTAGCAGATCTCGTTATGGGCGTAGCGGAGCCCGATCTCGATCGACTCCTGGTCAGACGGCGGCAGGGTCTCGATGCGATAGCCCATGGCCAGCAGCGGGCCGGCAATAATGGGGGCACAGAAGTGGGAGAAATGGGGGATGAGGATGGTTCTGTGCCGGTCCTCGACCTCATACAGCTTCATCTGGGGCCGCGGCCGCGGCTGGCGCGGGGGTGTGGCGCCGGCCGGCAGGGTCTCGACCAGGGAGCGCAGGCGCAGCCGGGTGGAGCCGGTGCTCTCGATCTCGTCGATGCGCAGGGTGGTGTGGCCCTTGCCGTGGGAGTCCAGGAGGCTTTTGACCTCGTCCAGGGTGAAGGCGTCGGGCCCGCAGGCAAAGGAGTTCAGCTGCACGACCTCCACATCCGGCTGTTGGCTGGCCCAGCGCACGGCATGATAGTAGCGGTTGACGTATTCCCATTGGGTCAGGCTGGTGCTGTTCCCCAGCAGCAGCTCACCCTCGCGCGGCACGGCGTCCTCGGTGATCACGTCCACGCCCAGGTCGACCAGGGCCTGGGTGACTCCGTGGTTGATCAAGGGATCGTGGTGGTAGGGACGTCCCAGCAGCAGGATGACGTGGCGGCCGGCGGCCCGGGCTTGCTGGAGGATCTGGGCCCCCTCGTCGACGACGGCCTGGCGATAGGCGTGTTGGGCCTGGAGTGCGGCCTGAAAGGCGTGGTGGAAGGTGCGGGAGCGGACGCCGAGCGGCCGCAGATAGGCATAGCAGGCCTGGCGCAGGAGTTCCTGGTCCTGAAAGGTGATCGCGGGCATGTCCAGGGGGATGCCGTAGCGGCCCTGGGGGTCGATGGCGCTGCGGATGACGTCGGGGTAGCCGGTGACGATGGGGCAGTTGTAGGAGTTGGCGGCATCGGCGAAAGCCTGGCGCTCGGCGAAGACCATGGGATAGAGGATGCGGTCGACCCCCTGGTGGACCAGGTCGAGGATATGGCCGTGCACGAGCTTGGCCGGAAAGCAGATATTCTCTGACATCACCGTACCGGCCCCTTTGTGGGCCAGATCGGGCGTGGAGGGAGCGGACAGTCGCACGGCGAAGCCGCAGCCGACCAGAAGGGTGCACCAGAAGGGGAAATCGTCGTACGTGTTCAGCGCCCGGGGCACGCCGATGGTCAAGGTGGGTGGACCGGCCGGCTGCAGCGGGCGGTCGAAGAGCAGCGCCAGTTTGCGAGACGTGACGCTGGTACCCTTGACGAAACCATCGCCATGGTTGGTATAGATGCGTTCGCAGCGATTGCCCGTGAAGAAGATGCCGCCGTTGGGGAAGGCCAGCCTGGTGACCGTGCAGCGGTTTTCGCAGCCCCGGCAGTGGATCAGGCGCTTCTCATAGTGGCTCACCTCGGCCAGCAGGTCCAGGCCAACGAAACGGCTGGCAGGGCGCCCGCTCTCCTGCCAGGCGTCGCGGGCAGCCAGCGCGGCGCCGTAGGCCCCCATCAACTCCGCCATGTCCGGGCAGATAACCGGCTGGCCCAGCATGATCTCCAGGGCGCGTTGCACGGCGGGGTTGCGGAAGGTGCCACCCTGGACCACGATGTGATCGCCCAGGACGGTGGGATCGGTGATGCGCAGAACTTTGTGCAGGGCGTTCTTGATCACCGAGTAGGCCAGGCCGGCGGAGATGTCCCGGACTTCGGCGGCATCCTTGAGGGCCTGCTTAATGCGGGAGTTCATGAAAACGGTGCAGCGCGAGCCCAGGTCGTAGGGTTCGGGGGCGGTGCAGGCCATGTGGGCGAAATCGGCCACGCCATAGCCCATGGAGCGGGCGAAGGTTTCGATGAAGGTGCCGCAGCCCGAGGAGCAGGCTTCGTTGAGCTCGATGTTGACGATGGTGCCGTTGCGCACATAGATGGCCTTCATGTCCTGGCCGCCGATATCGAGGATGAAGGACACCTGCGGGTCAAAGGCCCTGGCGGCGCGGTAGTGGGCGATGGTCTCCACCAGGCCGTCGTCGAAGCCAAAGGCGGCCCGCACCAGGTCCTCGCCATAGCCCGTGGCCGCGCTGCGCGCGATGATGGGAGGCTGCGGGCAACCGGCAAAGGCCTGGTGCAGCAGCTCCAGCCCTTCCTCGGCGGCCTGGATGGCATTGCCCTGGTTGTTGGCATAGTGGGTGAAGAGCGCCCGTCCCTGCTGGTCGACGAGCACGAGCTTGCTGGTGGTGGAGCCAGAGTCCAGGCCGAGGAAACAGGGCTGGCCCGCGGCCTGGGCCAGGGGCACGCGCTCGACGCGGTGGCTGGCGCGGGCTTCCTGCCAGCGCTGCCAGGCGGCCTCGCTCTCGAACAGGGGCTGGAGGCGGCGGTTGGTGGGGGCAGAGGAGCGCCGCAAGGTGGTGAGGGCCTCGACCAGCCCGGCTAACGGCCAGGTGTCGGTGTGGCCGTTGACGGCCAGGGCAGCGCCGGTGGCGGGCATCAGCTCCATGTGGGGCGCCTGCAGGACATCTTCTGGCCGCAGCTGCAGCTCCCGCATGAAGGCGCTGCGCAGGGCGGGGATGAAGGTGAGGGGACCGCCGCTGAATAGTAGCAGGGGCTGGAGCTCGAGGCCACGGGCCAGGGTGGCGAGGGTCTGCAGGACCACGGCGTGCAGGATGGAGGCGGCAATATCCGGGTGCGGGACTTCCCGGCTGAGGAGGTTCTGCACGTCGGTCTTGCCGAAGACGCCGCAGCGGGAAGCCATGGGGTAGATGCAGGAATGCTGGTTGGCCAGCGCGCTCAGCTCGGCGACCGGCACGTGCAGCAGGCCGGCCATCTCGTCGATGTAGGCCCCGGTGCCGCCGGCACAGGAGCCGTTCATGCGGATGTCTGGTGCACCATGGGCGTCGAAGTAGATCAACTTGGAGTCTTCGCCGCCGATGTCGATCAGGGTACGGATCTGCGGATAGAGCTGCTTGACCACTTCGCCCGAGGCGATGACCTCCTGGATGAAGGGCATGGCGTATCGTTCAGCTACCCCCATGCCGGCAGAGCCGGTCATCATCGGCCGGACGGCGATGTTGCCGAGGGACCGGAAGGCGCGCTGGAGGCTGGTGGCGAGGGTCGCCTGCGTCTCGGCTTTGTGGCGGCAGTAGTCCCGGAAGACTACCTGGGACCGGGGATCGAGCACGACCACCTTGGCTGAGACTGAGCCGATATCGATGCCCATGCGGAAGGGTGCCGATGCGATTTCCAGGGTCAAAGCATGGCTCGCTTTCTATGGGTGGCACGGACGTTGGGTGAGGGTCACCGGCGGCGCCTCTCAGGCTGGTGAGGCGACCGGCCACGGGTAGAAGGCTCGAACTTATTATCTACAAAAGGGAACGATGGGCAAGGCGGGGAAGTACGCCTTCGCTGCGGGAGCTCCACGGAAGGGCGGGGTCTCCCTGCCCAGACGTTGGGGCAGGCTGGGCGTGGGGGATACCATCCTGGCATGGATGGCGCGCCGCATACAACCCCGGTGAACCGTGTATTTATCGAGGAGGACCTCTGAGAGACCCTGCCTTGTACTGCTCCGATGATCGGGTTATAATCATACCAGACAAACGACCAGAGGGGGAGGAGTACGGAGCGTGAAGCTTCCACCAGATACGATCATTTTGCAGGTTAAGCTGGTGGACTATCTGCTTTCCTGGCGCCCAAGAGACGACAAGTCAGGCTGGTTGGCAACTGCCGGTTATGCCTCGTACAACTGGCGAGACCTGGAGAGGGATTTGCGGCAGCAACTACTGCACCTCGACGCATTGTTGGTCGAGGAAAACCAATATGGCAGGATGGTCGAGATTCGAGCCGATCTGACTGGACCAAATGGGCGCAGACTTGCAGTGCGAAGCATCTGGATGATCGAGACCCATGGAGGACGGATCAAGTCTGTGACGATGTACCCAGATAAGGAGCACAACCCATGACGTTCAAGCTTTTCCAGCAGATGGCACTGGCGCAGGACATGCCGGAGAAGGGACTCAAGCGAGGTGACGTGGCCACGGTGGTCGAGTATCACCCGGGCCGAGACGGGGAGGATGGCTATTCGCTGGAGGTGTTCAATGCCGTCGGTGATACCATTGCCGTGATCACCTTGCCCGAGTCGGCGATCGAGCCTCTACTGGCCGATGAGATACGGCACGTGCGTTCGCTTGCCATGTGATCTGGCGAGGGGAGGATGGGATTAGGTCAAACCTGGGGTGGGAGAACTGACCCAGGCCAAAGAATAGAAGGGGGGCGGCCTGGCCGCCCCCCTTCTGATTCCCGATCACGAAGGTCAGTTCATGTACAGCAGTGGGAGGAAGCGCAGGCCGTCCATGTCCAGCTTGACGGAGGAGTTGCCTGTGTTGACGAAGACAGCAGTGGTGCGGGCGGGTACCGTGAAGGTGCCGTTTGCCCGGTCGAAGGTGGCGCCGCGCACGACCCGGTCAAAGGAGCTCTGCAGCCGCGGGTGCAGCCGCAACTGGAGGCCGGCGAGCTCGCCGACGGTGATGGTCTGGGCCTCGTCGTTGGCGTTGAAGAGCACGACGATGAACTCGTAACGCGGATCCAGGTCGGGCTCGACCATGTCAGAGAGGCTCATGACGATGAGCCCGGGCAGCTGATCGGGCCCGGTGTTGTGGAAGGCCAGGCGCTGCTGGACGTCGCCGGCGGTCTCCAGGTTGAACAGCGGGGAGCTGTTGCGGACCTCCATCCACTCGGTGAACACCTTGACGGACTCGGCAATGTTCAACAGGTTGGGCTTGAGGGC
>JAULUH010000391.1:17336-24642 GCA_032111745.1 Anaerolineae bacterium
ATCCGCATCGGGTAGAATAATCCCTGTGTTTTTTGCGCCCAGACCCAGTACGCAGCGAAGTCTGTGGGGCTTGGGGTGTTGCTGCAGCAGCGTATCCGCGACTTTTGACGAACCGATAACTGCCAGGCTGTTGATGAGTCCTGAGTGCATAAGGGGTCCCAGTACCGCGCGTCCGTCACCATACACCGTTTTGACCACACCAGGCGGAAAGCAATCTTTAAACGCGGCCAGCAGGGGCTGCATGAGGAACCAGTTGTCCTGGTTCACGCGAGCCACGGGCAGGCCAGCACCCCAGTTGTTGTCCTGGTAGGTGAAGTCCAGCTTGTTGAACCAGTCGCCGGAGTCGTAGCTGTCGCGATCCAGGGACTTGGAGCGCAGCATATCGCTGCCGGCGTGGAAGAAGTGCATGCCCTGGCTGAGGGCCACGATGCTAAGGCCCAGGCTCTGGGCGCGCACGCGATCCGCCATGGCGGTGTCCACGGGGATCTTGTAGGCGTTGATGTCGTAGAGGGTCTGGTTGTCGTGCTTGGAGACGTAGACCACGTTCTCCTGGGGGTCGGCGGTGTAGCCGGCGGGCTGGCCGTTGTAGTCCACCTCGGCGCCGGTGACCAGGTTGCCGTTGCGGTCGACGAACTGGTAACCGGCCAGGTTGCCGGCCAGGCCGACGCGGATCTGGTCAGCAGCGAGGAGCAGGGTGGACAGCTCCTGGGGCGAGCCGCTGTTGAGCTCGTTGGGATCGTAGTAGAGGCCGTTGGCGAAGCCCTGGCGGCGGATCAGGTCCTGGCCTTTGTCGAAGGGCCCGCCGCCGCGCACGGCGTCGCGCAGGCGATCGTTGAAGGTGCCGATGCCGGTGCCGGCCATGTTGGCCTGGGTGGCGTTGACCCCGCGGGCGTTGTTGGCCACCTCGCCGAAGTTCCAGCCCTCGCCGTAGAGGTAGATGGCCTTGCCGTTCACGCCGTCCTTGGCCAGGGTCAGGGCATCCAGGGCCTCACGCACCTTGAGCATGTTGCGCTTCATGTGGTGGCCCATGAGGTCGAAGCGGAAGGCGTCGATCTTGTACTCCTTGGCCCAGGTGACCAGGGAGTCGATCATGAGCTTCTCCATCATGTTGAACTCGCTGGCGGTGTTCTGGCAGCAGGTGCTGGTCGTGATGGCCCCCTTGTCGTCGAGGCGGTGGTAGTAGCCCGGCACGATGCGGTCGAGCACCGACTTGGGGCTCTGGCCGGCGGCGTTGGTGTGGTTGTAGACCACGTCCATGACCACGAACAGCCCGAACTGGTTGAGGCTCCCGACCATCTCCCGGTACTCGACGATGCGAGTGGGGCCGTCGGGGTTGGTGGCGTAGCTGCCCTCGGGAGTGGTGTAGTGCCAGGGGTCATAGCCCCAGTTGAAGGCATCGACGTTGCGGGTGGCCTCGACCAGCTCCTGTTGCTCGGTGGAATCGGGCGGGAAGGCGGCCAGCTCGGCGAAGCTGGGGGACTGCCACGTGGTCTTGTCCTCGTCGATGGTGGCGATGTCGAAGGTCGGCAGCAGGTGCAGGTGGGTCAGGCCCTTCTGGGCCAGGGCCCGCAGGTGGCGCATGCCGTTGCTGTTGCGCAGGGTGAAGGCCAGGTAGGTGCCCTTGAGGTTGTCAGGAACCGAAGGATCGTTGACGCTGAAGTCGCGTACGTGCAGCTCGTAGACGCTGATGTCCTCGGGCACCACAGGTAGCGGCTTGCGCAGGCGGTCCCAACCCTGGGGCTTGAGGCTGTCATCGGCCAGGTTGACGATCTGGCTGCGGGCGCTGTTCATGGCGAGGCTGAGGGAGTAGGGGTCGGTGACGACGTTGTGCTCCACTTTGGCGGTAGAGTTGACCCAGACCTCGACCTCGAACAGGTAGTACTGGCCCTTCCAGCCGGGATCGCCGGTGATGCTCCAGACGCCGGTGGCCGCATCCCAGGCCATAGGCCAGGTGGTGCTGGTGGTGGCGGGGTTGGAGTCGGCGAAGAGGTGGAAGGTGACCGATTTGGCGGTGGGCGCCCAGACCCGGATGGTGGGCACGGCGCCGTCCCAGCTGATGCCCAGCTCGCCGTCGTAGGTGTAGAGGTCGTCCAGCACGCCCTGGATCTGCAGGCCGGTGGCGTTCACCGACATGCCGCTAGCGTCCAAGGCCGACACGGCGAACTGACCCTTGAGGATCTCGGGGACCAGGTCCAGGTCGTCCGGGCTGAGCTTGAGGGCTGGCAGGCCGGCGATGTGAGGGAACTTCTCCTGCACATCGGGCGGCAGGCCGGCCGGGTCGAGGGCCAGGGGGATGCAGTCACCGCCGGTAATGCCGGACTCGGTAGCCTCCAGGCCGCCATCAGGAGCGTAGCACAGCTGGTACTGATTAGTTGGGGACTCGGCCGCAGCCCAGGCGATGGTGTCGGCGGTGACCCAGTAGGCGCTCTGCTCGGCGATATTACCGGGGTTTGCGCCAGGGGCCCCGGACACAGGCAGGATGTAGGGATCCTCGGGGTCGGCGCCCTGGAGCTGCCAGACCTCGCGGCCGTCGTCGGCGAAGATCAGGAATTGGTCGGGGCCGGGATCCTTCTCGTCGCCGCGGTGCAGGATATAGTTCAGTTGGGTGGCGTCCGGGAAGGTGGGCACCTGGAAGTAGATACCGAACAAATCCTGGCCCGCGGGCTTGCGGGGGGTGGTCCAGCCAGGGTCGTCGGCGCCCCCCCAGGTATGGAGGCCCCAGAAGTCGTTGTAGTTGGTGCTGGTGTAGTCGCCGTAGTCGCCGGCATCGCGGCGGTAGTGGATGATCACGAAGTCCTGCGCCGCGCCGCGCTGGTCGTAGATCGCACCATCATCCTGCAGGAGCCAGATAGTCGGATTGTCCACCGGCACGAAGCTGCGATCGGGGCTGTCGGGCGGGTCCTTGACATCGCCCTTGTGGACGATGAAGTTGACCGGCAGGTTGGGGTTTTGCAGCTTGATCCGGAAGAAGACGCCGTAGTCGTCCTCCCCGTCCGGCTTGCGAGGCGAGGTCCACTGGGTGCCCTCCGAGGGGTCGATGGCATCACCCCACAGGTGAAGGCCCCAGAAGTCGGCGTAGTCGCTGCTGCTGTAGTCGCCGTAGTCGCCGGCGGGGCGGCGGTAATGGATGGTGACGAAGCCCTGGGCGGCGGCCTGCGAGGTGTACTCGGTGCCGTCGTCCTGGCGGGTCCAGATCTCAGGGCCCACCACCGAGGGGGTGAAGGCGCGGTCGTTGTTGGTGCCGTCCTTGGTATCCCCGCGATGGATGATGAAGTTGACCGGCTTGGTGGGATCGGCCAGCTTGATCCAGGCGAAGCGGCCGTACTCGTCCTCGCCCAGGAAGGGCTTGGGCGAGGTCCACTCGGTGACTTCGGAGGGGTCGATGGCGTCGCCCCACAGGTGGAGGCCCCAGAAGTCGTTGTAGTTGCCGGTGGTGTGGTCGCCGTAGTCGCCATCGTCGCGGTAGTAGTGGATGATGGCGTAGCGGGCGCCGCTGGGCGGAGGCGGTGCGGCGACGGTGGCGGAGGTGCTGGCCGAGCTGAGGTGGCCGTTCAGGTCGTTGGCGATGGCCCGGAACGAGACGACGGTATCTGGTGGCAGCTGGCTGACGTCGTAGAACACCCGGTAGGGCGCGTTGGTATCGGTGCCGATGACCTCCCAGTCGCCGCTGCCGACCTGGACCGCAAAGGTGACCTCGGCCAGCTGGCCGGTGGAGAGATTGACGGCGACCTCGGCCAGGCCGCTGAGCTGGCCGCCGGGGGCCGGCTGGGTGAAGGCGACGCCAGGAGCGGCGGCGCTGGCCGGCAGGGGAGCCGTGGCCTTGTAGACCACGAAGCCCAGGGCCGGCACGTCGACGGTGAGGTTGGCGCTGCCGTCGGAGACTACGGAGGAGCCGCCGGCCGGGTAGACCGCGGCGTATTCGGTGTTAGCCAGGTAAACTGAGAAAGTGGCCTGTTTGGCGCTGGTGGCGTTGTTGAGGGCCACCACGTATTCCACCTGTTCCGTGCGCTCGATGCGGGAGAAGGCGTAGATGCCGGTGCCGCCCTCGCTATAGCGATGGATCTGGGCGCCGCGGCGCAGGGCCAGGTTGTCCTGGCGCAGGTCGGCCAGGTCGGCCATGGCCTGGTAGAGGGGGTGGGTGGTGTCAAAGTTGGCGTCGGCGGTGGTGGCGTCGGTGCCGATGAGGTCGTTGGCGTTGTACTCGGGCACCTGGCTGGGCATCATATCCTCGCGGGCCAGCTTGTCGCTGCCGCCGCCCACGAAGCCCTGCTCGTCGCCGTAGTAGATGACGGGGAAGCCGCGGGCCAGGAAGAGCAGCCCGTAGCCCAGCTCCATGCGGTCCACCAGCTCGGCGTCGTCGGCGCCGGGCTGGGACTGGCGCAGCCGATGGCCCAGCCGCTCGATGCCGCCGTCGTGGTTGCTGACGAAGGTACCGAGCCCGTAGGCGTTGCTATCGTCGTCGGTGAAGTAGTCGTCCCTGGCGAAGAGGTCCTGCAGGTTGTCGGTAGGGTTGCCCTGGGAGGCAAAGCCAGTGGCCGCGGTCTGCAGGCCGAAGTCCAGCACGGAGGGCAGCCTGCCCTCGGTGGTATAGCGGCTCATGAGGGCCGGATCGTTGCTGAAGACCTCGCCGAACATGGTGAAGTCGGCCTTGCCTAGGGACTGGGCATGGGCCAGGACCGCGGGCATCAGCTTCTGCCACAGCTCCATATTGACGTGCTTGACCGTGTCCACGCGGAATCCGTCGATGTCGAAGGTGGTGACCAGGTTGTTGAGGATGGCGATGTAGCCGTTGACCACGTCGGGGTGCGCGGTGAAGGTGTCGTCGAGGCCGAAGAAGTCACCGTAAAGGGAGCTCTCGCCGGCAAAGGTGGAGTCTCCCCGGTTGTGGTAGTAGATGGGGTTGTTCAGCCAATCGGGAGTCTTGGCGGTGGAGTCGCCGGCGTTGGGGAAGATGGGCGTGTAGGGGAAGCTGATCTTGGGATCGAGGGGCGGGAAGGTATCGGTGCCGGCGTAGTCCAGGTCGTCGAAGATGTTGCCGCCGGCATCGCGGAAGGGATAGTCGGTCTTGTTGCGGTAGGAATACTCGCCCTCGGCGTAGGCGATGACGTCGGCGGTGTGGTTGACCACGATGTCGAAGAAGACCTTCATGCCGCGGCTGTGGGCATCGGCGATGAAGGCCTGGAGCTCGGCGTTGGTGCCCAGGTGGGGGTCGGTGTTCTCGAGGTCCAGCATCCAGTAGCCGTGATAGGCAGCGCCGATGCCGAAGGCGGTGGTGCTATCGGGCTGGGTGGGCTTGTTCTTGAGGACGGGCGTGATCCAGATGGCCGTGATGCCCATGTCCTGCAGGTAGTCGAGCTTGCCGGTGAGGCCGGAGAGGTCGCCGCCGTGGTAGAAGGCCTTGTCCTCGGGGAGGAAGCCGGTCTCGGCCAGGCTGCCGCCGGGGGCGGCGCCCTCGTCGTTGGAGGGGTCGCCGTTATCGAAGCGGTCGGTGAGGGCGAAGTAGAAGACCTCGTCCTGCACGGGGACCTGGATGGCGTCGCGAACCAGGTCCTCGTCGGGCACGTCGCTGACTACCGTTTCACTGACCTCGTTGGTGGCGCCGTTGTAGGAGAAGATAACGGTGGCACCGTCGGCGGGGACACTGAAGAGCTTGTTGCTCGCCGGGAAGGCCACGTCCCAGCTCTCGTTGAGGGCGACCTTGTACTCCCAGTTGCCCTCGGGCACGACGGCGGTGTAGGTATAGACGCCGTCGCCGTCCGGGTCCTTCATCCAGCTCTTGAGGTGGTCGGGGGACCAGTCCTGGCCGCCGATTTCGCTGAGGAAGTTGCCGGCGACCACGGGGATGGTGTAGTTGGGCCGGCTGGCGACGAAGTTGTCGCCGCTGTCCCGGTCGTAGTAGAAGTGAACGTCTCCGCCGGTGGCGGTGAAGGGGACGTTGGCGCCGCCGGGCTGGCCGTTGAGGCCGTAGTTCTCGTCCCAGCTGCCGCCGACGGTGGCCTTGAACTCATAGCTGCCGGCGGGGATGGTGGTGGCGATGAACTTCCAGACGCCGTCGGCGTTGGCGTCGGTGGCCTGGGTGTTCAGGTTGGCGGGATCCCAGTTGCTACCGAGGCCGGCGGCTTCGGGGTAGCTGCCGGGGAAGGTGACCAGCAGGTCGTTGGTGGTGAGGGCCGGGGGCGCGGCGAGACTGGCTGCCGGGACCAGGCTGCTCACGACGAGGGCGATTACCAGAAGCAGGGAGAAAAGCCTATGCCTGTTCATGCGGACCAACCTCCTCGTTGGCGGTGCCCATCAAGGGCAAGAGCGCGGCGATAAGCCGGCACCGGCCAGCGCATACTCTCCCACAGATCGGCCGGGTGCTGGCGATTGGTTTGGGATGAGAGCAGTATACGCGGAGTCCAGGGGAAATGCAAGATACGGATGAGGTTTTTGTAACGAAGCGTCCCCAGCAGGTGTTGCGACACGACCGGGGCGTGGGCTTGGCTGTCCGGGCGGGCTGTGCTATGATCAGCGAGCGGGACGTGGACTCCAGCACGAGGCAGGCGGCAAGGGCTCTTTTTGCCGGTAGTAGAAGAGGTGAGCGGTGTCGACCATCGACCTGGTCTTCGAAGGCGGCGGCGCCAAGGGGATGGCGTTCGTCGGCGCTTTGCAGGAGCTGTTCAGGCCGGAGGCCGGGCATCAGCCAGGCCGGCTGTTGGGCACCTCGGCGGGGGCCATTGCGGCGGTGCTGTTGGCGGCGGGCTACACGCCGGACGAGATGCTGGCAGCCCTGGCCGAGACCGACGACGAGGGCCGGCCGGTGTTTGCCGGATTCCTCGGCGAGCCGGCCCGGCCGGACGAGCAGGCGCTAGAGGACAGTGCGCTGCGGGAGCTGCTGGCCGACCTGGACCTGCCCGGCTTGCCCGAGCCGGTGGAGGGTGCGTTCGACAGCTGGATCGTGCGCCGGCTGGCCGGCCACGAGCTAGGCCGCCACCTGTTTGCGCTCGTGGAACGGGGGGGCTGGTACGTGGCGGACGCCTTCGTGGCGTGGATGGAGCGCAAGCTGGACGAAGGGCAATGGCAGGGCCGGCCGCGGCGCTTTGGCCGGCTGACCCTGAGCGAGTTCTTCGAGGCGACCGGGCAGGAGTTAACCGTGGTGGCGGCGGACACGTCGGCGGCGCGGCTATTGTTGTTGAACCATCGCACGGCGCCTGACTGCCCGGTGGTATGGGCGGTGCGGATGTCCATGAGCATCCCGCTGGTGTGGGAGGAGGTGGAATGGCGCCCGGAATGGGGGCCGTACAAGGCCTGGGATGCGGGCCGGGAG
>JAULUH010000392.1:0-3414 GCA_032111745.1 Anaerolineae bacterium
CCCGGGTGCGCGTGCTGCTGAAGAAGAACAGCATCGCCAACACCTTGTCCCGCAGGAAGGGATGGGACTGGCTGAGCGCGCGCTGGCGCTTCAGGTCCAGGGCCACATCCAGGACGGTCTCCACCTCTTCCTTGCTGAAATCGAGGTCGCCGATCAGGTCGCGGTTGCGCAAAAAAGTCTGCATGGTTCTCTCCTTGGTTCGCCGTCAACACAGGCTCTGGCCGGCCTCCCGGCCGGGCCAGGCCCAGCCTATTCCATCGCGCCCAGCACCAACGCCAGCAGCGCCATGCGCATCACCACGCCGTTGAAGGCCTCCTGCCAGTAGCGCGACCAGCGGGTGATGTCCACGTCCGTGGGGATCTCGTCCATGCGCGGCAGCGAGTGCAGCAGGATGGCGTCCGGCTTGGCCTTGGTGCTCAGCAGCTCCCGGGTGATTTTGTAGTTGGCCGGCGTGAGCCCCACATCGCCGCTGCGCTCGTCGCGCGACTTGGTGTAGTCCGGCTGCACCACCGGCTCCACCAGGATCACGTCCGCCTCGGCAATGGCCTGCTCGACATGCTCGGCCTCCTGGAAGTTCAGGCTATACTGGCGCAGCTCGGCCTTGAACTCCTCGGTCAGGTTCATCTCGGGCGGAGCTACGAAGGTGATGGGGCAGTCGAACTGGGTCAGCGCATAGCCCAGGGAGTGCATGGTGCGCATGCGCATGTCGCCCACCGCCAGCCACTTCAGGCCGTCGATGCGCCCCTTCTCCCGCAGCACCGTGTACAGGTCGGTCAGGATCTGCGTGGGGTGCTCGCCCCAGCCATCGCCGCCGTTGATGATCGGCACCGACGCCCACCTGGCCGCTTCGTGGGGCGCACCCTGCTGGAAGTGGCGCATCACGATGACATCGCCGTAGAACTCCAGCATCTTCACCGTGTCCTTGATGCTCTCCTGGTAGAAGTCGCCCGCCCGCGTCATCTTGGCGTCGGAGAAGCCCGTGACGTGGCCACCCAGGCGGTGCATGGCGGCCTCGTGGGCCAGCCGGGTGCGGGTGGACGGCTGGTAGAAGGCCGTCACCATCGTCTTCTGCGCCAGCAGGTCGCTGTTGCGGCGATTGCGGGCAATGGGCTCCAGGGTCTGGGCCACGTCGAAGACGTGGAAGAACTCATGGCGCTCGAATTCTTTCAGGGACAGGATGTCCCTCCCGGCGAAACTCCTCATGGTTGGTCTCCTTGTCTTATCCAAAGGGTATGTATCTATTCCCAGGCCTGTGCCAGGCGCAGGGGAATCAGCTTGTCGTGGTAGTCGGCTACCGAGTAGACCACCGGCTGGTTCATCTTGTCGTAGAACACCTGGATCAGCTTCAGCAAGGGCGTGCCCGCGGGCAGCTGCAGGGCGCGCCCAGTCTCCCCATCGGACAGGCAGGCCTCGATGTTGAAGATCACATATGCAACATCCGTGTTCAGATAGCGGTGGACAAAGTCGCCGATGGATAGCTCGCCCTGCAGCTGCTCCAGCGGCACCAACAGCAGGCCGAGAGGTATGGTGTTGTGGGCGAGGATGGCCGGCGTGTCGTCGGCGAAGAAGAGCCGGTTCAGCGCCAGCACCGGCTCGGGCTGTCCCAGGGCAAGGGCCGCGGCTTCTGCTGCCGTCGCCGGGCGAATCTCCCGGGCCAGCACGCGGATCTCTGGCTGGTAGCCGTTATGTTCGATCAGCCGCATGAAGTTCCACATCGCGCCGTGGCGCATGGGGATGTGCTCCAGGTGGGCGTTGACGTATGTCCCATCTCCCTGCTTGCGGATGACCAGCCCGGCCGTCGCCAGCTGGCCCAGCGCGCTGCGAATGGAAGCGCGGCTCACCCCAAACTCCGCCGCCAGCTCCGTCTCCGAGGGCAGCCGGCTCCCCGGTGCATACTCCTGCACGCGAATACGCTCCGACAGGATGTTGTTCACCTGGCTGGTTACCGACCGTTGGCGCTGGATCAGCATGCTGCAAACAACCCTCGCAGGGGACAACCCAAAGACGACTATGGAGGGACGGCAATCGTCTGACAAATGCAATTATACTACCACCCCTTGCCGGTGTCAATTCCCAATCTTCATCCCTCTTCATCCCTTACCCTTAAATTCCCCTCGGCAAATATGACCTAGATCATTTGCCGAAAGCGCAAAAGGGGCGATAATGATCATAAGACGGAGTCGTGCAATGACGCACGGAGTCCCGGTTGCCACTGGTGCGTCATGCGCCAGTGGCAACCTGCCTTAATACAACACGGACACCGGCGTTGACAGGAGAAAGACCTCATGGCGATAGCAGCGGCGCAGCCGAAGGTGCACATCGGAGCCAACGGTGACCAACCCAAGATCGAGCTCAACCCCTTTGCCATCGCCCAGCGACAGTTGGACGAGGCCGCGGGAATCCTCGAGTTGGACCAGGCCACCCACGACATGCTGCGCTGGCCCATGCGTGAGTTGAAGTTCACCGTTCCTGTGGGCATGGACGACGGCTCGGTGCAGGTGTTCCACGGCTACCGGGTGCAATACAACGATGCCCGCGGGCCGGCCAAGGGTGGCCTGCGCTTCCATCCCCAGGAGACCATCGACACCGTGCGCGCCCTGGCGGCCTGGATGACCTGGAAGACGGCCGTCGTCGACATCCCGCTGGGTGGCGGCAAGGGCGGTGTCACCTGCAACCCCAAGGAGATGTCCCAGGCCGAGCTCGAGCGGGTCAGCCGCGGCTACGTGCGTCGCGTCGCCTATTTCATCGGCCCCGAGATCGACGTGCCTGCGCCGGACGTCTATACCAATCCCCAGGTCATGGCCTGGATGCGGGACGAGTACGAGGCCATCATAGGCCACCAAGCTCCCGGGATCATCACCGGCAAGCCCATCGAGCTGGGCGGGTCCCAGGGGCGCCATGACGCCACCGCCCGCGGCGGCATCTACACCATCCGTGAGGCCGCCAGGGCCCTGGACATCGACCTGGAGGACGCCGCCGCCGCCGTGCAGGGCTACGGCAACGCCGGCTTCTTCGGCCACAAGCTGGGCGCCGACCTGCTAGGCCTGAGGATCATTGCCGCCAGCGACTCCCGGGGCGGCATCCTCAACCTCGCTGGCCTGGACCATCAGAAGCTCGACGCCTGGAAGCGCGAGACCGGCTCGGTGATCAACTTCCCCGGCAGCACTCCCATTAGCAACCAGGATCTGTTGGAGCTGGACGTCACCGTCCTCATGCCTGCGGCCCTGGAGAACGTGATCACCGCTGCCAACGCCGACCGCGTCAAGGCCCGCATCGTCGCCGAGCTGGCCAACGGCCCCACCACCCCTGAGGCCGACCACATCTTGTACCAGAACGGCGTCTACGTCATCCCCGACTTTTTGTGCAACGCCGGCGGCGTGACTGTGAGCTACTTTGAGCAGGTACAGAATGCCT
>JAULUH010000393.1:0-6035 GCA_032111745.1 Anaerolineae bacterium
TGTCGGTTAACGCTTCCTCTAGACGTGAGCGGGCGTAGCGAGGGTACAGAGTCGGTTCAGACATGGTTGTCCTAATTCTATTCGTTTTCGGCTAAATGAAAACTTTCCCTTCGGCCAAATGAAAGCCCCGATAACGGCAAATTGAAACGAACCGGCAACCATAGACGTTGCCAGATCGAGTGCGTTCGCATTCCCGTTGACCTCTTGTTCTGGCAGTGCCATACGCGCCTTCGGCGGTGGAAACAGTGTAACTATCCAGTCGAATGAACGAAACGAAGCTGGAAGCAAGCGAGACATGCCGAACATGCAGGGAGTCCGACTGTGGTCTTGTTACAGGCTGGCGATCTCAACATTGGGGCATTTGATCCCTTTGATGAGCTCATCCCTCCAGATCGCGGACCACTACCGTGCCCGCGGATCCTACGTACTGCTCGGTGGCCTCCACGTTACATCGCTGCCGCATGAAGCGGCACCGCACGCGGAGCGGGAACACACCCTGCAGCGCAATGCAGAAACTGAGGGTGAGATACGGCATCATGTTGTTGTACGGCAAATTGCCGCCAGCCGGCGACAATGCAGCACCAGCCAGCGACACAAACGAAGCCGTACTCGTCGTGTAGGCATTGCCACCTGCTGAGCGCGCCAGGGTGACAGCCGAGGGTTGAGCGTAAGGAACGGCTGCGTGCTGAGCACGGTCCTGACGTGGGGCGCCTGCTCGGCCGCAAGCTTCTTGCGCAGGCCGCCGATGCGGAAGCTGTAGTCGGGGGCTTTGGTACCGTCCCCCACCTTCAGGGGCTGGTGCGTTTTCTGGACGGCAAGGCAAAGCGACCGGGTAGGTAGGTCAGACAGATTCTTGTTGGTGAGTCCGAATGTGCTACAATTCGGGTCGTATGCCTGCCCAAACTTCAGCCCTCTTGTTCACAAAACTGAACCGGCCACCGGTGCCGAGTGACTGGGTCGATCGCCCGCGCCTGATCGAGCGCCTGAACCACAGCCTGCAGCAGGGCCCGCTGACCCTGGTCTGCGCCTCAGCCGGCTTTGGAAAAACCACGCTGGTCAGCTCGTGGCTCGAGAGCCTGGCCGCGAGCGAGCGCCGGCCCATACCAGCGGCGTGGTTATCGCTGGACGAAAGCGACAGCGAACTGACGGTCTTCCTGAGTTACTTCGTGGCCGCGATCCGTACTGTCTTCCCCGAATCTTGCGCCGAAACCCTCGCGTTGCTCCGGACGCCAAACCAGATAGCTGAGGCGCAGCTTTTGGTTACGCTCGGCAATGATCTCCAGCGCTTGCCTGGCCGCGCCGTCCTGGCGTTGGATGATTACTATACTATTCGCGGCCAGACTGTACACGATTTTCTGAGCGAGCTGCTGCGCCATTGGCCGCAACGCCTGCACCTGGTGTTGATCTCGCGCAGCAATCCGCCCTGGCCGCTGGCGAACCTGCGCGCCAAAGGCCAGGTCGTCGAGATCCGGACTCGTGATCTGCGCTTCACGCCCTCGGAAACCGCCGCGTTCCTGGACAAGGCATTGGCGGCGCCGCTCAGCCGTTCTGCGATAGCCTTGCTCGACCAGCAGTTTGAGGGCTGGATCGCCGGTCTGCGCCTGGTGATCCTGTCGCTGGGCGCCGGAGCCAACGTGGAAGGCGAGTTGACCGGCCTGGCGGGCGCCCCTGTCGAGATCGCCGACTATCTGGTGGACGAAGTCATGGCCGGTCAGACGCCGGCTATCCTCAGGTTTCTGCTGGCGACCTCCATCCTGGACCGGTTTTGCGCTGCGCTGTGCGCACACGTCCTAGACAGCGGCGCTGGCCGCGATGATCCCCCGTGCGACGTCAGGGCCTGTATTCAGTGGCTGGAGAGCAACAACCTCTTTGTGACCTCTCTGGACAACGATAGGCAGTGGTACCGCTACCACCGCCTGTTTCAGGAACTGCTCCAACGAAGACTGCTGGACGAGATGGGGCCAGAGCAGGTGACCGAGCTCCACCGCAGGGCCGCGGCCTGGCTCGCGGGACAGGGTTTGATCGACGAAGCCCTGCGCCACGCTCTGGCCATCGACGACCTGGACCTGGCCGCGCAACTGATGGTAGCGGGGCTTTGCGATGCGCTCAACCGGGAGGATCGGTCCACATTGGATCGCTGGCTGCGGCTATTGCCCGGTGAGTTCATCCAGCGTCACCCCTGGCTCTTGACGATCAAGGCTGTTGCATTGGGGTTATCCTGGCAGCTCGCCGCCACGTGGAAGCTGCTCGGACAGATCGAGGCGCTGCTGGACGAAGGGGACGAGCATGCACTGCGCTCGATCGACCCGCACGATCTGCCGGTGCTGCGCGGCATCATCGCCACCTTGCGGGGCCAGGAGGCGTTCGGCAACGGCCAGCCGGGCCATGCTATCGCCTACGGCGAGCAGGCGCTGGCGCTGCTCCCGAACCGGTGGAAGTATGTGCGCGGCATCGCGGTCCTCTACTGGGGTCTGGGCATGCAAGCGACCGGCCACGGCGACGCCGCCCAGCGCGTGCTGATCGACGAGTACGAGGGTCTGCTCGAGAAAACTGATGTGTATGCGCTGCGCCTGCTCTTTACGGCCTGCTTCAACGCCATCGAGGCCGGCCACCTCGAGCAAGCAAAGCTGTTAGCGCAGGCGATGCTTGATCATGCGACGGCGAGCCGGCTACCCCTTGCCGTAGGATTTGCGCACTACCTTCTCGGAGTCGTGCATTACTACCGGAGTGACTTGGACGCTGCCAGGCAACATTTCGAGGAGCTCGTCGTCAAACGCTTCGCCGTCCATACGCAGGCCGCACGCAATGGCGTGATCGGCCTGGCGCGGGTGTATGTGGCCAGGGCAGAGATCTCTGCAGCCTGGTCGGTCATGGAGCTCCTTGGCCAGTTTGATCTGGATCGCCTGGGACAGGATGGCGATGATGCGCGTTCTATGCGCGCGCAACTGGCGTACTGGCAGGGTGACAGCGAATCGGCTTTTCGCTGGGCAGATAGCTTAGCAGCCCCGGTAGTGGGCCGGTCGCTGCTCTGGCTACAGGACCCGCACCTGGCAAAGGCCCGCATCCTCCTGGCGCGAGGCACGGGCGAGGATGTGCAATCGGCGCTCGATATCTTGGATGTGCTGCGCGAGTTTGCACAACATACCTTCAACGTCCGCGTCCAGATCGAAGTCCTGGCCCTCCGAGCCCTGGCGCTCGAGATGCAAGGGGAAGCCGCTGCCGCAGTCGTCGCATTGCGGCAGGCGGTGGAACTCGCGCGGCCCGGGGGCTTCATCCGGGTTTTCGTCGACCTGGGATCACCCATGCGCACCATGCTGCTCCGCCTTGACCGGCAAGGCTTCGCCGCCGAGACCGTACGCCGCATCCTGGCTGCGTTCCCTGAGCCTCAAGAGAAGATCGCGACCGGAGATGTCGGATCCCGGAGCCGCGCGGCCAACGCCAGGCTAGTCGAACCCCTCACCGACCGCGAGCTGGACGTCTTATCGCTGTTGCGCGAGCGGCTGAGCAACAAAGAGATCGCCAGCCAACTGGTCCTTTCCACGACGACCGTGAAGCGTTACACAGCCAATCTCTATGCCAAGCTCGGCGTCAACAAGCGTCGGGACGCCGTGGTCGAAGCGGAAGCCCTCGGCATCCTTCCTCCTCGCTGACCGCCCTTTTCCCTCCTGGTTGATCGCCATCACCTTTTTGTCACCCTTTTCTCACCCTTTTGGTGGTATCACATCTCGAGTATTGGCGCGACAATAGCAGCATGAATGCTGTGCTGCCTCCGAGTCGCTCAGGGTTTGATCGCCCGGCAACGTACCGAATTGACGTACAGGGCCGCATTCCAGCCAGATGGTGCGATCGTCTGGAAGGCATGGCCATCATGGAAGGCTCAGCGGAGGCCGAGCCGCCTGTGACCACACTGGTGGGTGAGCTGGCCGATCAGGTCGCCCTGGCCGGCGTGCTCAACACGCTGGTCGAGCTGCATCTGTCAGTGGTTTCGGTGGAGCGCTTGTCCGTCCGATAGATCGTGACGCTTCTTGAAAGGAGATATTCAATGACATTAGGTCCCATCGACTTCATCGCACTGGAGTTCCCCGGCAATCGGTTCAGGGGTGAGATTCTGCCTGACCTGCTAGAGTTGGTCGACAAGGAGATCATCCGCGTCATCGACCTGGTCATTATCATGAAGGATCAGGAAGGCCAGGTTACCGTTCGCGAGTTGCGCGAGCTCGATCCCGCGCACGTCGAATTGTTCAGCCCGTTGAAGGCTGAAGTGAGCGAGATGATCACCGTGATCGACATCAACCTGATTGCGGAGAAGCTCGCCGACAACAGCACCGCGGCGTTACTCCTGATTGAGAACCTGTGGGCGAAGAAGACGCAGCAGGCCATGTTGGATGCCAACGGCCGGGCGGTGATGTTCGAGCGCATCCCACATGATGTTGTGGAAGAGGCGCTGGCCGACATCGGGGCCCTGGCTGCAACCGAGGCGTAAGAACCAGATTCCGGCGATGCTCTAAGCGGAGCGGATGCCGGAGCCAATCGATCATTGGAGGATCAAATGTTTCGACGAATGCGACCAAGACCGCTAGTCCGCGCCGCAGGCGTCGCGGCCACCACCGCCGTAGTTGCTGGGACCGCGGGCGCTGTGAGCCACCACCAACAGCAGAAGTACGCGCAGCAAAATGCGGCTGCGCAGCAACAGCAGGACCTGGCCTATCAGCAGGGGATGGCCGACGCGCAGGGTCAACAACAGTATGCGCCGCCCCCGCCACAGGTTGCGTCCGAGCCAGCGCCAGCGCTTGCGGCGCCGGCCGCCGGGTCTGACCTGACATCCCAGCTCCAACAACTGGCGCAGTTGCACACCGCCGGCGTGTTGAGCGACGACGAATTCGCCGCGGCGAAGGCGAAGCTCCTGAGCGGTTGATCCCGTACATACCGCTGCCGGCGGGTCGCGGACCCGCCGGCAGCGCATCACACCCATCAGTTTGGAGGTTGATCATGTGCTGTTTCTTCACGATCCTGGTCTTTCTCGGTCCCCGCATTGCGGCGCCGATCTAGTGGTTGGTCCAGCCGGTTCGCTGGAGCGCTGCCTTCAACAACAACATCCTCTGGCCGATCCTGGGCATCATCTTTGTGCCCTGGACCACCATCATGTACGTCCTCGTCGCCCCGGCCGGCGTCGCCGGTTGGGATTGGCTGGGGCTCGGATTGGGTCTGCTGGCCGATGTCGCCTGGTGGGCTGGCGGCGGATTCCGCAAGCGCGTGCCGGGCTACACCGGGCAGTATTAGCATCACTGCGACGCACTTAATCGAGACGCTACGATGACAACGGATACCCGAAATGGCGAAAACACAACCGGAATCAAGCGCTTCATTCCCATCCTGTCCTGGCTGCCGAGCTATGATCGCTCCTGGTTGACCGTCGACATCATCGCCGGGCTGACGTTGTGGGGGCTGGTGGTGCCGGAGGCGATGGCCTATGCGGGCATCGCCGGCCTGCCGCCGCAAGCGGGTCTTTACACGTTGCTGGCTGCGCTGCTAATCTACGCCTTGCTGGGCACGTCGCGCCATCTGGTGGTGCAGGCCACCTCGGCCACGGCCGCGCTGCTCGCTTCGGCAGTGGCGGCGGCGCTGGTGGCGACGGCCGCGGCCAACGCGTCCGATCCGGCAACCTACCAGGCCTATGCGTCGGCCTTCGTCCTGGTCACCGGCCTGGTCTTTCTGGCCGCGGGCCTGGCCAAGCTGGGCTTCATCACGCAGTTCCTCTCCAAGCCGGTGATGGACGGCTTCGTGATGGGCCTGGCCATCTTCGTGGCGGTGGGACAGCTCAACAAGCTCTTCGGCGTGGAAAAACCGGAGGGCAACACCGTGCAGAAGCTGCTGGGGATCATCCAGGAGCTGCCGCAGGCCAACTGGGTGGCGTTTGCCGTGGGCGCCGCCGCGCTGGCGCTGCTCTTCCTGCTGCCGCGCTGGAACAAGAAGCTCCCGGCCGGCCTGGTGGTGCTGTTCGGCGCCATCGGGCTGAGCGCGGTGCTTGATCTCAA
>JAULUH010000394.1:0-440 GCA_032111745.1 Anaerolineae bacterium
CATGAAGGTGTTCGACCGTAGCCGGCCGACGGTGTCGGCGGCAGCGGTGGGGGTGGCCCGGCGGGCGCTGGAGGAGGCGGTGCGCTATGCGGGCGAGCGCCACACCTTTGGCCGGCCGATCCACGAGCACCAGGGGGTGGCGTTCATGCTGGCCGAGATGGCGATGAACATCGAGGCGGCCCGGCTGCTGGTGCACAAGTCGGCGTGGATGGTGGACCAGGAGATTTCCAACGTGATGGTGGCGGCCTTTGCCAAGGCCTTTGCCGCGGACACGGTGATGAAGGCGACGACAGACGCGGTGCAGGTGTTCGGCGGCTACGGCTACAGCGCCGAGTACCCGGTGGAGAAGCTGATGCGCGACTCGAAGATCTACCAGATCTACGAGGGCACGTCGCAGATCATGCGCTATATTATCAGCCGCGAGCTGTATAAGTAGGCCG
>JAULUH010000394.1:450-12648 GCA_032111745.1 Anaerolineae bacterium
CCACGCCAGACCACGCCAGACCATTCATGCCTGCGTTCGCGCCACGGACCCCACACATGGGGTGATGTGCGCCCATTGAAAGCGGGCTTACTCGTGGATGGGGGCGATGTCGTTACAATGGGAGGGCTGGAAGATCTGGTTGGTATACAGGAGGTCTGATGAGGAGTGCAAGCGTGTGGCCCCGATCCCTTTGGCTGGTGGCGGCGCTGTTGGGCGTGGTGCTGGCAGTGAGCGCATGCGGTGGTGGAGCGGAACCCACGGCTGCGCCGGCCGCGGCCCAGCCCACGGCGACGACCGCCGCAGTGGCCGAGGCGCCTACGGCGACTGCCCTGCCGCCAGCCACCAGCACGCCCGTGCCACCCACAGTGGTGGCGACGGCGGCGACCGTCGCCACCGAGGTGGTGCCACCCACGGAAACACCGGCACCCACGGAAGCGCCGGCAGCCACGGCAGCACCGGCGATCCTGGCGACGGTGGGCCAGACGGACCAGGGGTTGTACTTCACTGGCAGCCCTGATCCGGCGGCTTTGACGGTCGTCGACTACTCCGATTTTCTCTGAGGTGCCTGCCGTGGATACGTGTTATCCACTGAGCCGCAGGTGATTGCCAATTACGCTGATACGGGCAAGATTCGCTACGTCTACTGGCCGGTGCTGGACCATGGGCCGACGCAGAAGACGTATGAGGCGGCGGAGTGCGCGGGCGAGCAGGGGGCAGCGCTGTTCTGGGAGATCCACGACCTGCTTTACGAGGAGCAGGACCGGCTGTGGCGTGCGGATACGGGCCTGTATGCCGAGTTCGCGCAGCGGGCCGGGGTGCCTGACCTGGACCGGTTCCGCCAGTGTTTGGACAGTGGCCAGTATGCGGAGAAGACGCAGCAGCTGGACCGGCAGCGCCGCGGGGATAATATCCGGCTGCGGCCGACGTTTCTGATCGGCGAGCAGTTGATCCCGGGCGCGCAGAGCTACGAGCAGCTGGCGCAGTTCATCGACGCCGCGCTGGCCGCGCAATAGGTTGAACCCGTCTACGTAGAGACGCAAGATTTTGCGTCTCTACGTAGACCTGGGAAGAGACGCAAGATCTTGCGTCTCTACGGTCTGTGGCGGGGGTGGTTTGGGGCTGCAGGGGTTTCCGGGTATACTCAGGGCCAGGCTGGTGGGATCATGGCGGCTGAGGAGGCTAGAAAACCGTGAACAGGGCTCTGGTAATCATCGGCGTGGTGCTGCTGGTGTTGCTGGCCGCCTACCTGGTGGCCAGCTGGTATTTCTCGGACATGATCGTCAAGTTCGACACTGATGATCTGGCGGAGGAACGGGCCGAGCACGGCGATCCGGCCGGCTATGGGCTACCGGCGCCGGAGGAGGTGCAGATCCCTGCGAATGGGGTTACCCTGGCCGGCTGGTATTTCGAGAACCCAGGGGAGGGAGACTGCGGGGTGGTGCTGATGCACGGCATCACGGGGAGTCGCTACGGCATGCTCAAGTATGCGCCTCTGTTCTGGCCCCGGGGCTGCGATTTGCTGATCTACGACCATCGTTATCACGGTGGGAGCACGGGCGAGTATGGCACCTATGGCTTCTACGAGAAGCGGGATACCCTGGTCGCGCTGGAGTGGTTTGCGCAGCGCAGCGGGCTGCCTATCAATCGGATCGGCATGATGGGCGAGAGCTATGGCGCGGCCACGGCCCTGGAGGCGGCCGCCCTGGAGCCGGGAGTGGCCTTTGTGGCTGCGGACTCGGCCTATGGCAGCCTGGAGGCCATCGTCGGGGAGCAGGCCGTGCAGCTGTTTGGCCCGGCGCTCCAGCCGCTGGTGCCCGGTGCGCTGGTCGTGGCCGGGCTACGGGCGGGGTTTGACACGGACCAGGTGGCGCCGGTGGAGATTGCGGGCGATATCCAGGTACCGGTGTTTCTCTCGCACTCGGCGACGGATGAGTACACCGTGCCCCGGCACTCGGAGGAGATCTATGGGCAGCTGCGGGAGGCGGGATGCCATCGCCTGCACCTGACCGGCTGGGGCTCGAAGCATGCCGACTCGATTGACGACGATTTTGGGGCTTATCAGGCCCAGGTGGAGGAGTTCCTCAGCGCCTGCGTGCCGGGTTTTGGCGACGGTAGTTAAGGGGCCACACGCGCCCGTAGAGACGCAAGATTTTGCGTCTCTACGTCAGGGCGGGGACGCGGCGGGGGGCTGCGTGGGGACCAGGCCGGGCCCGGGCTCCTGGCCTAGCCAGCGATAGGCGTCGGCCAGGGCTTCGTTGACGGCCAGGCCTAGCTGGGGGTGGGCCAGGTAGATGTTCTCGCGGCCGATGATGTCCATGGTGCGGGTCTTGACCAGCTGGGCCTCGACCTCGGGGCCGATGCCCACCAACACCAGCTTGCTGTCGTGCGCTTTGAGCTCTGCTGCGTAGCGTTGCAGCACCGTGACGAAGGTGCTGCCGATCTCTGCGCGCCCCCGGAGTCCCAGCATGAGCACGGCGTTGGTGGTGTTGTCCAGGGTTGGCAGCATCTCCTCCAGGCTCTTGGCGGCGGCAAAGAACAGGCTGCCGTAGACCTGGAGCATGGTCACCTGGTGGCTTGGTACTTCGCTGGGTAGCGTACGCTCCTCCGGGAACCCACCGGGCACGGGCACGAACTGGACGATGACGACCTTGTTGGACTGGCGAGCCACGTAGAGCAGGATGCTGAGGGCCACCCCGAGCAATACGGCATACTGGAGAGGGATGAACAGCGTGGCGACGAAGGTCAGGACCATGACCGTGCCCGGCACGCGGCCGGTGTTCCAGACGGTGATGGCGGGCTGGATGCGCAAGCCCTGCACGCCGGCCACGATCAGCAGGGCGGCCAGGGCTGCCATGGGCACATAGCCGACGATGCCGCTGGCCACGAGGACGATGACGGCCACGAACAGGCCGGCGAGGATGTTGGTCCAGCGCGAGCGGGCGCCGGCGCTGAGGATCAGGGCGGTGCCCGAGATGGAACCTCCGGCCGGGATGCCGTTGACGAAGCTGGTGGCGAGGTTGGCGATGCCCTGGCCCAGGAAGTCGCGCGAGACGTTGGGGTATTTGCCGTCGGGATTGGGGTAGCCCTGGCTGACCCCGGCGCCCTGGATCAGGCCGATGATGGCGACGGAAAGGGCCGGGATCAGCATGCGCGGTACCAGGGAGACGTCGGGGATGATCAGGTCGGGCAGGGAGCGGGGAATGGTGGCGATGTCGCCGACGGTCTTTACGGAATCCCAGCCCAGGAGGGCTGCCAGCGCTGTGGCGATGGCGATGGCCAGGATGAAGGCGAACTTGCGCAGAGGAGTAGCCAGGAAGAGCACGATCAGGCCGAGGGTGAGCAGGCCGATCACTGTGGTGTACGGGTCCACCTGCAGAGGATGCAGCATCAGGTCCAGAGCCTGGGCCACTTTGTTCTGGAAGGCGCTGTCATAGCCGGTCAGATCGCCCAGTTGGCCCAGGATGATGAGCACGGCAATGCCGTTGAGGAAGCCCGTCATCACGGAGTTGGCCACGAAGCGGACGAGGAAGCCCAGCCGGAACACCCCGGCCAGCAGCTGAATGGCACCCACCAGAAGCACCAACACGACCAGGGCCTGGCCGCGCTCGAACTCCGGCACCGTGGCCAGACCCGCGGCCGTGGCCACCGAGAGCGCGCTGGTGGTGGAGACGTTCATGAACACCGAGCCCGTGAAGATGGCTCCCACGGGCACGGCGACCATCAGGGTGTAGATGCCCCACACGGGGTTGACCGCAGCCAGCAGGGCATGGGCCATGGCCTGGGGCACGTTGACCACGGCAAAGGTCAGGGCGGCGACCAGGTCGGAATTCAGGTGCTCGCGGTTGGGCCGCAGGTGTTCCACGGTCTGCATACGTTTTTGTCTTCAAGCGATAGCGTGGAGACGCAAGATCTTGCGTCTCTACGCTGATGATGGATGAACGTAGAGACGCAAAATCTTGCGTCTCTACGCTGATGATGGATGAACGTAGAGACGCAAGATCTTGCGTCTCTACGCTGATGATGGATGAACGTAGAGACGCAAAATCTTGCGTCTTTACGCTGATGATGGATGAACGTAGAGACGCAAAATCTTGCGTCTCTACGGTTAGCGTAACGCGCTAGAACAACCCCAACACCTTGCCGTCGTCGTCCAGGTCCACGTTCATGTAGACCGGCTTGGAGGGCAGGCCGGGCATGGTGCGCATCTCGCCGCACAGGGGGTAGATGAAGCCGGCGCCGACGCTGGCCCGCACCTCGCGGATGGGCAGGGTGAAGCCGGTGGGCACCCCCTTCAGGGCCGGGTCATGGCTGAGGCTGAGATGGGTCTTGGCCATGCAGATGGGCAGGCCGCCGAAGCCGGCCTTTTCGTAGGCCGCGATCTGGGCGTTGGCCTCCGGGGTGTAGTCGACTCCGACCGCGCCGTACACCTTGGTGGCGATGGCCTCGATCTTCTGCTTGATGGGCACGTCCAGGGGATAGAGAAACTGGAAATTGCTGGGCTGCTCGCAGGCGCTGACCACGGCCTCGGCCAGCTCCACGGCACCCTCGCCGCCCCGGGCCCAGTGGTTGCTGGGCACGGCGGCGTAGGCGCCGGTCTCCTCGGCCAGGCGACGGATGAGGGCGACCTCGGCCGGGGTGTCGTATTTGAACTGGTTGATGGCTACCACCACCGGAACGCCAAAGAGGTGGGCGATCTCGATGTGCTTGGCCAGGTTGGCGAAGCCGGCCTCCAACAGGGGCAGGTTCTCCTCGGTGTAGGCCTTGTCCAGGTCGCGGCCAGCCACGACCTTGGGCCCGCCGCCGTGCATCTTGAGGGCGCGAATGGTGGCGACCAGGACCACGACGCTGGGTACCAGGCCGGAGTAGCGGCACTTGATATCCATGAACTTTTCCATGCCGACGTCGGCGCCGAAGCCGGACTCCGTGACCACGTAGTCGGCCAGCTTGAGCGCGATCTGGTCGGCCAGGATGCTGCTGTTGCCGTGGGCGATGTTGGCAAAGGGGCCGGCGTGGACCAGGGCCGGGGTGCCCTCGATGGTCTGCATGAGGTTGGGCATGATGGCGTCGCGCATCAACACGGTCAAGGCCCCGGCCACGCCCAGCTGCTCGGCGGTCACCGGCTCCTTGCTGGTGTTCTGGCCGATGACGATGCGGCCCAGGCGCTGGCGCATGTCCTTGAGGCTGGTGGTGAGGGCCAGGATGGCCATGACCTCGCTGGCCACGGCAATGTCGAAGCCGGCCGCGCGGGGGTAGCCATCGTCCTTCTTGCCCAGGCCGACGACGATGTTGCGCAGGGACCGGTCGTTGATGTCCATGACGCGGTTCCAGGTGATGGCGTAGGGGTCGATGTTGAGGGGGTCCAGGCCGGTGACCTCTTTGAAGCGCAGCCCGTAGTTGCGCTCGTGCATGAGGCGGGAGTCGATGGCCGCGGCTAGCAGGTTGTTGGCCGCGCTGACGGCGTGGATGTCGCCGGTCAGGTGGAGGTTGAAGTCCTCCATGGGGATGACCTGGCTGTAGCCGCCACCGGCGGCGCCGCCCTTGATGCTGAAGGTGGGGCCCTGGGAGGGCTGGCGGATGCAGGTGAAGACCTTCTTGCCCAGCTGGGCGCCCAGGGCCTGGCTGAGGCCGACGGTGGTGGTGGTCTTGCCCTCGCCCAGGGGGGTGGGCGTGATGGCGGTGACGTCGATGTATTTGCCCTGGGGGTGATCCTTGAACTTCTCCAGGACGTCCAGGTGGACCTTGGCCTTGTACTTGCCGTGGAGGTCCAGGTCGTCCTCGGTCAGCGCGACCTGGGCTGCGATCTCCAGGATGGGCCGGATCGCGGCGGCCTGGGCGATCTCGATGTCGGTGGGAACAGGGTTCTTGTATTCGAACTTTGGCATATCTCTGACTCCTTCGTCGGTGAGGACTGGTGCCGTGGGGCTGCGAAGGCGCGCGCCCGGGACGGATTGGGTGGTTAGAGGGTATTGTACTATCAATTGGCGGGATTGAGTATGATTCAGCGCATATTTTGAGGGCAAAAATCGCCGGCAAACCAAACGCGTGCATTGTCGCAATTGCATCGTAGGGGCATGCCCTCAACCAGCCTCAAACACCCCCCAACAAATAACGGCCGGGTCAACACGAACCCGGCCGCTTTGTTATCGCCGATCAGTGCGCGGCGTCAGTCCAGCAGGCGCTCCAGCTTGGCAGCCAACGCCGGGTAATTGGTGACGCCCACCTGGCGGTCCACCTCTTTGCCGTTCTTGAAGAAGAGCAGGGTGGGGATGCCCATGATGCCATAGCGGCCCGGCGTGACCGGGTTCTCGTCGACGTTGAGCTTGGCGATGACGGCGCGGCCGTCATAGGCCGTGGCCAGTTGCATCACGGCGGGGGCGATCATGTGGCAGGGGCCACACCACTCGGCCCACAGGTCGACCACGGCGGGTTTGTCCGACTCCAGGACCATGGCCGCGAAGTCGTCGTCGGATACGTGCACCGGCTCCACGGCCGGCCCGGTGTTGGTTGCGCTCACGGTCTCGGGCTCCTTCTCACCCATGATCTTCTTGAACAGGTTTGCCATCATTAACTCCTATCTTGTTGTCTTCAGGTCTGACCGCATCGCCTTGTTGGATGCATGAGGCGGCGGAAAGGTTTCATGTCCGGCTCCCACCTTGACGGCCTGGCCCGGGCAATTCTTACCTCAGGCCGGCACGGGGGCCGGTTTCAGCACCAGCTGGTCGGCCTGGCCGTCGGCGTGGTAGGAGGAGCGCACCAGGGGGCCGGATTCGACCCACTTGAAGCCCCGCGCCATGCCCTCGTCGTGCAGGCGGGCGAACTCGTCGGGGGTGACGTAGCGCTCGATGGGCAGGTGAAAGCGGCTGGGCTGCAGGTACTGGCCGATGGTCATGATGTCCACGTCGACGGCCCGCAGGTCGTCCATCACCTGCAGAACCTCGTCCATGGTCTCGCCCAGGCCCACCATGATGCCGGTCTTGGTGAGGCCGGTGGGCACCATGGCCCGGGCCTGGCGCAGGAGCTCCAGGGAGCGGGCGTATTTGGCCTGGGGCCGCACCCGCTTGTAGAGCCGGGGCACGGTCTCGGTGTTGTGGTTGAGGATTTCCGGCCGCTGGTCCAGGACCAGCTGCAAGGCGTCCCAGTTGCCCTGGAAGTCGGGGATCAGCACCTCGACGGTGCAGCCGGGGACCAGGTCACGGATGTGGCGGAGGGTCTCGGCGAAGATGTGGGCGCCGCCGTCGGGCAGTTCATCCCGGTTGACGCTGGTGAGCACGGCGTGGCGCAGGCCCATCAGGCGTATGGTCTCGGCCACGCGGCGGGGCTCGTCCTCGTCCAGCATGGGGGGACGGCCGGTCTTGATGTGGCAGAAGCCGCAGGAGCGGGTGCAGGTGTCGCCCATGAGCAGGAAGGTGGCCGTGCCGCGGCCCCAGCACTCGCCGATGTTGGGGCACATGGCCTCCTCGCAGACCGTGTGCAGTCCATGGCCGCGCATCATCTGCTTGAGCTGGCGGTAGCCGGGGCTGTCGGCCATGCGCACGCGCAGCCACTCGGGGCGACGGCCGCGGGTGAGGGTGTCCGCCGGCTCGCGGCCGGGGCGGAAGGGCCTGGCCTCCGCGGGCGGCGGGGTGAGCTCGATGGGGGATTTGGTGGACATATTAAATGTGGATGGCCGCGCCTTCGACGGCGTGCGCCGCCTCCATAAGCACCTCGGAGAGGGTCGGGTGGGCATGCACGCTGCGGGCGATCTCGTGGGCTGTGAGCTCGTTGTTGTGGGCCAGCACGAACTCGGGCAAGAGCTCCGTGACCTCGGGGCCGACCATGTGCACGCCGAGGATCTCGCCGTAGCGCTGGTCCGAGATGATCTTGACCCAGCCGGTCTTCTCGTTCAGGCCCAGGGCCTTGCCGTTGGGCTGGAAGGGGAAGCGGCCGATGGCGATCTCGTAGCCGCGGTCCTTCGCCTGCTGCTCGGTGAGGCCCATGGAGGCCACCTGGGGCTGGCAGTAGGTGGCGCGGGGCATGAACAGGTAGTCGTCGTCCGCCAGGCCCTGGGTTTCGTGGCCGGCGATGTGCTCGGCCGCGATCACACCCATGGCGCTGGCGACGTGGGCCAGCATCAGCTTGCCGGTGACGTCGCCGATGGCGTAGATGGTGGGCACGCTGGTGCGCATGAACTCGTCGATCTCGACGAAGCCACCCTTGCCCGTCTTGACGCCCACGGCCTCCAGCCCCAGGCCCTCGACGTTGGGCTGCACGCCCACGGATACCAGGGCCTTTTCGGCGTCGATGGTCGCATCCTCGCCGGAGCTTGTATTCTTGGCGTAAACGCGCACGCCATCGCCGGTCTTCTCGATGCGCTCGACGCGGGTGTTGGTGCGCACGTCGATGCCGAGCTTGGCGTAGACCTTCTCGATCTCCTGGCTGGACTCCTCGTCCTCCAGGGGCAGCATGCGGGGCAGCATCTCCACCAGGGTCACCTTGGCGCCGTAGGCGTTGTGCACGTAGGCGAACTCGGTGCCGATGGCGCCGCTGCCGATGACCACCAGGCTCTGGGGGGATTCCTCCAGCACGATGGCCTCGCGGTAGCCCAGCACGCGCTCGCCGTCGGTCTCCAGGCCGGGGAAGGTGCGGTTGCGCGCGCCGGTGGCGATGATGATGGCTTTGGCCTCTAGTGTCTGTCCGCCAGGCTCCACCACCACGCTGGTAGGGGAGGCCAGGCGGGCCGTGCCCTCGAAGACCTCGATGTTGTTCTTGCGCATCAGGAAGCCCACGCCCTTTACCAGGCGGGTGCTGACCTGCCGGCTGCGCTGGTAGGCCTTTTTGAAGTCGGCGCTGAAATTGTCGAAGGTGAAGCCGAAATCCTTGCTCTGGTTATGGATGATCTCGACCAGCTCGGCGTTGCGCAGCAGGGCCTTGCTGGGGATGCAGCCCCAGTTCAGGCAGACGCCGCCCAGGGCCTCGCGCTCCACGACGGCGATCTTGAGGCCCAGTTGTGCGGCCCGGATGGCGGCGACGTAGCCGCCGGGGCCGCCACCAAGGACAAGGACGTCAAATTGAGTGCTCATGAGAACTCCAAGGTTGAGATGTTGAGTGAAGGAACTGTCGTTGATCTTTCTGTGCTTACGCCCAGGGTACCATGGGGTGCCGGTGGCGTACCGCAAGGGAGTATACCATGTTCTTGAGTTGCGTGCTATTGCGAGGAGAGAGTTGGACCGCGCTGCTGTGGGTCCGATCCAGCACTTTCGGTGGGTTTTGTGCGCAGGGCGCGGGGTGCTATAATCGGGCAACGCCGTCTGCAGCGTACGCACCGTTTCGTCCACACCTCGATCAAGCCATGGGAAAACGCTTAGCCAGGTATCTGCGGTGGGTGGTTCCGATCCTAATCACGGCCATGTTCATGGTCATGCTGGGGCACATGAGTGGGGAGGTGCAGATACTCTCCCGCTATAGCCAGCAGTACTTCCGGCTTCTGCTGGCGATGGGCGGGTTGGTGGCCACGTCGTGGTGGGTGGCAGTCGACGAGGGCCGCAGTGGCCGCCTGTTTGCCCGCGCGTTGCGCCCGTCGACCCTGGCCCTGGCCATTCTCCTGGCCAGCTTGCTGGCTCTGGTGGATATTGCCCGGGATGTGGGGGTTATGCTATCCCTGTTGCCCTTGATCCTGGCCGTGTTCATGGCCTGGTTTGCGTCGGACAGGGCCAGCTCTGTGACCGAGGCCGTGCTGGGAGCGAAACGGCTGGCTGAGCTGGCCCTGCTGGCCGGTGCCATCTTGGCCGCGCTCTTCATCGCAGAGGTTCTGTTCCGCGGGGTGCTGGTGCGAAATCTGAACCCGGAGACCGATCAGGACTTCGCGCGGCTGGTGGCCGATACGTGGCCGCGGCCTGTTCCCATGGCCAGGGATGGCCAGAGCTACCGGATCCTGGGCCTGGCCGACTCATTTGGCCAGGCCGCGGGCCATGACAACTACCACTATGCGCTGGAGCGCCTGCTGAACGAACAGGGAACGCCGGCAGAGGTAGTGAATATCTCGGTGCCCGGCTATGAGCTGATTGACGAGTTGACCATACTCCAGCGCTTTGGCGGCCGGTATGCGCCCGACCTTGTGCTTCACGGCTTTTTCGTCGGCAACGATTTCCTGACTCCTTCCGAGGCCCTGTATACCTACCAGGACATTCAGTTCAGGCCCCAGGAGACCGGGCTGTGGTCGTACCGCCCGCGCAATTTCTGGCTCTTCCAGTGGCTGAAGCTGTACGGGATCCTGCTGCGGGATCGACTCCAGCTGCGCCGTGAGACCGCAGCACCTAGGGCGCCGGGTGGACAGGCCTTGGGGCAGGCTGCGGCGTCTGGCGCGCCGGGTGGGCAGGCGCCCGGGCCGGCCGCGCAGCCGGCGGCCCTGGTGATCTCCGAGGATGATTTCCTGCGGGTGGAACGCAAACGGCTGGAGATCTTCCGCGACGACTCCTCCCAGGAGGCGCAGTGGCACGAGGCGCTGGCGGTCTTGGATGCTATCCGGGCCGAGGTCGAAGCTATGGAGAGCGAATACGTGATGGTGATCCACCCCGACGAGCTTCAGGTGGAGGAGGAGTTGCGCGCGCAGCTGGAGACCTTCTACCAGGTCGACCTGGGCCAGTATGACCTGGACCGGCCGCAGGCATTTTTGCGGAGCTACTGCCGAGAGCGGAACATCCGGTGCATTGATTTGCTGCCTGCTCTAAAGGCGCAGGGCGCGAAAGGGGGGCTCTACCTGCCCAAGAACACCCACTACAATCCAGCCGGCCATGTGGTGGTAGCCGAGGAGATCATACCCTCCCTGCCGGCACCGCCGGCACCCTGACCGGCGGCCGGGCTCCGGTCAGGCGGGGCGGGGCCACCCCTCGAGGGCCTGCCTGACGGTCATGAGGAAGTGGTCGGCGCTGGCGCCGTCGAGGACGCGGTGGTCGAAGGTGAAGCTCAAATAGACCATGGGGCGGATGGCGAGGTAGTCCTCGGCGCTGGGCTCGATGGGGTGGCCGCGGCTGATGACCACGGCGCGCTTTTGGATGGCGCCCACGCCGAGGATGCCGGTGTTGGGCTGGTTGATGATGGGGGTGGCGAAGAGGCTGCCGCTGGTGCCGTGGTTGGTGACGGTGAAGGTGGCGCCCTGGATCTCGGCGGGCTGAAGCTGGCCGGCCCGGGCGCGGCGGGCCAGGTCGTTGACCTTACGGGCCAGGCCCTGGAGGCTGTAGTCGCCGGCGTCGTGGATCACGGGCACCAGGAGCCCATCGGGCACGGCGGTGGCCATGCCGATGTGATAGCGGCGGCGCAGCAGCAGGCCGTCGTCGCGCCACATGGCGTTGGCCTGGGGCACCGCCTTGAGCCCGGCCAGCACGGCCTGGAGGAAATAGGGGGTGTAGGTGAGCTCGACGCCGGCGGCGGCCAGTTCGGCCCGGTGGGCCTGGCGGTGGGCGACCACGGCGGTCAGGTCGGCCTCCATGAAGGTGGTGACGTGGGGTGAGGTGCGCTTGCTCAGTACCATGTGGTCGGCGATGAGGCGGCGCAGGCGGCTGAAGGGGACCAGTTCCTCGTCGAGGGCAGGGCCGGGCGCCAGGGGCGCGGGTGCGGCCGTAGGCTGGCCGGGAGCCTCGTCCGGCAGGGAAGCAGGGACGGGTGCAGCCTGGTCGCGGCCCTCGACGTAGGCCAGGATGTCCTTCTTGGTGATACGGCCGTCGCGGCCGGTGCCGGGCACCTGGTGCAAGTCGACCTGGTGCTCGCGGGCGATGCGGGCGACGATGGGGGAGATGCGGCCGAGGTCGCGGGCCGGGCGCGGCGGCCGGGCCTCCTCACGGGCCTCCAGGATGGGCGGCGGCGGGGCCTCCTCACGGACCTCCAGGGTGGGCGGTGGCGGGGCCGGGAGTGGGCCGGCCAGGGATTCCCCGGGCTGGCCGATCAGGGCGACGACGGTGCCGGCGGCCACGGTGCTGCCCTCGGGATAGTAGATCTTGAGCAGAACGCCGGAAGCCGGCGCCGGCACCTCGGTATCCACCTTGTCGGTGGATACCTCCATCAGGGCGGTGAGCCTGTCGACGGCGTCGCCCTCCTGCACCAGCCAGCGGCTGATGGTGCCCTCGACGACGGATTCGCCAAACTGGGGCATGATAACGTTGGTCGCCATAGTCTTCTCGCCTCCAGGCCCAAGAGCCAGGTTCATAACGCCGGAGTCGAGGCTTT
>JAULUH010000394.1:12658-20312 GCA_032111745.1 Anaerolineae bacterium
TCTGGGGCCCGTCCGGCTACAGCCTCGACTCCAGTGTGCTGGCCTACGCGCCCGGCAACAGCGCGGCCAGCGCGGCCAGGTTCTCCACGTCCTCATGCATGTCGTCGCTCTTGGGGGTCTCGAGGATCATGGGCCGGCCGGCAAAGCGCGGGTCGTTGAGCAGATGGGCAAAGCCCGTGAGGCCGATGGCGCCCTGCCCGATGTGCTCGTGGCGGTCCTTGCGGCAGCCCAGGGCGCCCTTGCAGTCGTTGAGGTGGAAGCATTTGACCAGGTCGAGGCCCAGCACCCGATCCAGCTCGTCCATCATGGCGGTGTAGCCCTCGGCTGAGCGAAAATCGTAGCCGGCGGCGAAGGCGTGGCAGGTGTCGAAGCAGATGCCGATGCGGGCCGGCTCGGCCACGCCGTTGCGCATGGCGGCCAGGTGTTGGAAGCGGTAGCCCAGGGTGGTGCCCTGGCCGGCGGTGATCTCCAGCAGGGTGAGGGTGCGGAAGCCGGGGGTGGCGGCGTGGCAGCGATCAAGGCCGGCGATCACCCGGGCGATGCCCGCCTCCTCGCCCTGCTCCATGTGGGCCCCGGGATGCAGCACCACGCCCAGCAGGTCGAGGGACTGGGCGCGCTGCAGCTCGTCCACGACGGCCTCGATCGACTTCTCCCACAGGGCGTCGTCGGGCGAGCCCAGGTTGATCAGGTAGGAGGCGTGGGACATGACCGGGTGGATGGGCGAGGATGCAGCGGCCGCCTGCCAGCGCTCGATCTCGGCCGGGTCGATGGGCCTGTTGTCCCAGCGGTTCTGGTTGCGGGTGAAGATCTGCATGGATTCGCAGCCGATGGACTGGCCGCGCTCGAACGCCTTGCTGACGCCTCCGGCGACCGACATGTGGGCGCCCAGCCGGGGGCGGGCAGGGAGTGCGGTCATTGGCGTTTCTCTCCCTTGGCCAGGGTGAACTCCTGCACCCCGGCGGCGCGGTCCTCCAGGCGGGCCAGGGCGAACAGCAGCGAGGACAGCCGGTTCAGGTAGCGCAGCACCGCCGGGTTGGACAGCATGGCCTGGTGGTGCAGGCGGGCGACGTGGCGCTCAGCGCGGCGCACGATGGTGCGGGCCAGATCGACGGTGGCGCCGGCGTAGCTGTCGCCGGGCACGATGAAGGCGGGGGGGATGTCTACCATGCGGCCCACCTCGTCGGTGATGCCCTCCAGCCAGTTGATGCGCTCTGCGCCCAGCCACACGCCGGTGCGCTCGGCGGCCTCGGGCGTGGTGGCCAGGTCGGCCATGGCGGCATAGAGGTCGCGCTGGATCTCGACGATGATGTCGGCGCTGCAGGTATGTTTGGCCACCGTGCGGGCCATGCCCAGGGTGGCTGAGGCCTCGTCGAGGGTGCCGTAGGCCATGGGCTGCAGGTCGTACTTGGCCACCCGGTCGCGGCCCAACACGCCGGTGTAGCCGTCGTCGCCCATGCGGGTGTACAACGTTGTCTCATTGGTCATTGGTTTTTCCTGGGTTGGCGAAGGATGGATCAGGGACGGACGCCTCTGTAGCTGAATGGTAGCCGCTTGCGGGGTCGGGGTCGGTATGGCCCATTCCCTAAGCAGCGGGTTGCCCGGAGTCGTCGCCGTCCCAGGTGGCGTGGTAGAGGCCGTGCGCCCGGACGTAGTCCTCGACCGGAGGCAGCACCTGGTAGCGGATGGGGCGGCCCTGGCGCACGCGCTGCTGGATGGTGCTGCTGCTGATCTCCAGCTCGGGCATGGGCAGGAAGATGACCCGCCAGCGGATGCCAGGCAGGCTTTGCTCCAGGCTGTCCCAGTCCAGCCCGGAGTCGGGCCGGTTGAGGGCGACCAGGTGGCAGAGATCCATCAGCACCTGGGGCTGGTGCCAGTTGGGCAGGTCGGCCAGGGAGTCCAGGCCCATCAGGAAGTAGAGATCGGTGCCGGGCCCGTGCTGGTCAAAGAGCAGGCGCACCATGTCCACGGTGTAGTGGGGGCCGGGCCGGTCGACGTCGACCCGGGAGAGCTGCAGGTGGGGGTTGTCGGCGATGGCCAGCTCGATCATGGCGACGCGATGCGCCACCGGCGATAGCGAGCGATTCCGCTTGTGGGGCGGGTCGGCCGCGGGCACCAGCAGGACCTTTTCGAGGCCGAGCTGGTACCAGGCTTCCTCGGCCAGGATCAGGTGGCCAACGTGGATGGGGTCGAAGGTGCCGCCGAGGATGCCCAGCCGCATGGCGATGGCCGTCCTTTCTATGCTAATCCTGGTCGCCCCAGATGAGCTCGGTGTTGCCGAACACCACGGTGTCGCCGTCGGCGACGCCGGCCTGTTCCAGGGCCTGGCTGATGCCCATGGCCTCCAGGATGCGCTGGAAGCGCAGGCCGGCCTCGTAGTAGTCCCAGTTGGTCATGGCCGCGGCCCGCTCGACGCGGATGCCCCGCACTCGCCAGCGGCCGCGCTCGCGGGCGATCTCGAAGTAGTCCTCGTCGGCCTCAGGGCGGAAGACCACGGGCTCTTGGGGTGCCGCCGCGGCCTTCGGCAGCTCTTCCAGGGCGGTAGCCACGCGGCGCAGCAGGGCGGGCACCTCCTCCCCGGTGATGGCTGAGATGGCCAGGGGCTCCCCGACCCCCCGGGCGATCAGCTGGTCGCGGACTTGCGGCCAGGTGGCGCGCACCTCGGGGAGGTCCATCTTGTTGAGGACGACCACCTGGGGCTTGCCCGCCAGCAGGGGGTTGAATAGCTGCAGCTCGGCGTTGATGGCCTCGTAGTCGCCCACGGGGTCGGGGCTGAGGCCGTTGAGCAGGTGGATGAGCATGCGGGTGCGCTCGATGTGGCGCAGGAAGCGGTCGCCCAGCCCGGCACCGGCGTGGGCGCCCTCGATCAGGCCGGGGATGTCGGCCAGCACGAAGTCGCGATTGTCGACGACGACGGCGCCGAGGTTGGGCACCAGGGTGGTGAAGGGGTAGTCGGCGATCTTGGGCCGGGCGCGGCTGGCCGCAGCCAGCAGGGTGGACTTGCCGGCGTTGGGCACGCCGACGATGCCGGCATCGGCGATGAGCTTGAGCTCCAGGCGCAGCCAGAGCTCCTCGCCCGGCTCGCCGTTCTCGGCGACGCGCGGGGCCTGGTTGGTGGCGCTCTTGAAGACGGCGTTGCCGCGGCCACCGCGGCCCCCGCGGGCGATCACGGCCTCTTCCCCGGGCTCCACCAGGTCGGCCAGGAGCTCGCCGGTGTCGCGATGGTAGACGGCGGTGCCAGGGGGCACGGGAATGACGGTGTCGGCGCCGGTCTTGCCCTGCTTGTTGCTGCTGCCGCCGTGGCCACCGCGCTCGGCCTTGAAGTGCACCTTGGTCTTGAAGGGGAGCAGGGTGTTGAGGTGGGGGTCGGCGCGCAGGATCACGTTGCCGCCCTTACCGCCGTTGCCGCCAGAGGGCCCGCCCAGGGGCACGAACTTCTCGCGGCGGAAGGAGACCAGGCCGTTGCCGCCGTCGCCGCTTTTCACGTAGATGGTTGCTTCGTCGAATAGGAGATCGGAGTCTCGGGCCATGGGGGGGATTATAGCATAGCTGCAGCCGTTGCGATAACCCCAACGGCTCGTAGTGAGCGCTTCAGCGCTCCCATGCGCACTTCAGTGCGCACTACGCACCTTCTCGTTCGCAGTGAGCGCTTTAGCGCTCATGACGAACGCATGCATCGCCATCCGCTCTCCCATGTACCACTAACCGTTTATCCGGGAAGTTCATTATGTGGGATCGCTCTGCGCCCAGGCATCCCCCTCGCCCCTTGGCCCCGCCTGCATTCCCCTCCGGCTCCTCCGGCTCCATGTCTCCTCTGCGTTCTCTGCGCCTTTGCGGTTCACCTCCGGAAGTCCGCATTCGTCCGTGTCCGTCCGTGTTCCACCTGTGCTATAATACCGTTCACCGTTCGCCAGGTGATGCCTATGAATCCCGAAACCTCCGCCCCGCCGCCGCGCTCCCCCGCGTGGTGGGATCAACGCTATGCCGAGGGCTCCACCCCGTGGAACACGGAGGTGGTGCCGCCGGAGCTGCACGAGCTGGCGGACTCCGGCCTGCTGCGGCCGCCAGGGGTGGCGCTGGACCTGGGCTGCGGCACGGGCACGAATACGCTGTTCCTGGCCGGGCTGGGCTTCGTGGCCTATGGGATCGACGTGGCCTGGCTGGCGCTGGTGCAGGCGCGGCAGAAGGCCGTGCGGGCAGGGGCGGCGGCCTATTTCTGCCAGGGGGATGTGGCCGACCTGGACTTTTTGCCGGTGCCAGCGATGTTTGCCCTGGACATGGGGTGCCTGCATTCGCTGCCGCCGGCCGGCCGGGCGCGCTACGCGGCGTCCCTGGGGCGCCGGGTGCAGCCGGGCGGGCAGTATCTGTTGTATGGCTTCGACGAGATGCCGGAGGGGGAAGGGGGCGTGGCGGGGTTTGCGCCGGGGGAGATTGCGGAACGCTTTGCTCCCTGGTTTAACGTGGTGTGGCGCCGTCCCAGCTGGCAGGGCGAGCGCCCGGTGGCCTGGTATCTGCTCCAGCGGGCCTAGACGATCACCTCCAGCCGCGCCGGCTCGACGGTGACTTCGATGCGGTGGGCGTCGAGCCAGAGGACCTCGCCGTCGGCGTGCACGGGCAGGGGCTCGGCGGATTCGACCAGGAGCCGGGTAGTGCGGGTAAGGCGCACGGCCGGCTCGCCCTCATGGTTCCCTTTGGCGGCCTTGGGCAGGAGGCGCAGGATCTCACGGCGGGGCAGGGCGTCGACCACGCAGACGTCCAGCTGGCCGTCGTCCGGCTCGGCGTACGGGGTGAGGAGAAAGCCGGCGCCGATGCGGCGGTTGTTGCCGACGGAGATGAGCAGGATTTCCTTGGCCAGGGTGGTGCCGCCGTCCTGGTGGATGTCGACGACGGGGAGGGGATAGCTGGTCATGGCCCGGAAGGCAGCCGCCAGGTATTGGGGCCGGCCACTAAGCCGGGTGGGCTTGTGGGCCTCGATGCCGATCATGGCCTCGAAGCCTATCCCCATGTTGTTGTCGAAGAAGCGGCCGTTGACCTGGCCCAGGTCGATGCAACGGGTCTGGGCCTGAACCAGGCGCTGTGCGGCCTGGCGCAGGTCGGCGGGGATGCCGAGGTTGCTGGCGAAGTCGTTGCCGGTGCCCACGGGGAGCACGCCCAGCCGGCTGTGCGTGCCCTGCGCGGCGGCTTGCATGAGGCCATTGACCACTTCGTTGACAGTGCCGTCGCCGCCGGCGGCTATGACCAGGTGCCGGCCGGCGAGCACGGCCCGCCGGCTGAGCTCGATGGCGTGGCCTCGCTCCTCGGAGATGATCATCTCGAAGGGCAGGCCAGCCGCTTCCAGGGCCTGCAGGACGTCCCTGGTGCGGCGATGAGCCCGGCCCCGGCCGGCCTGGGGGTTGAAGATGACCAGTGCTTTGTCCATGGAGTCTGCTTAGGTGACCCGGGAGACACGGGCCAGGATCTCGGCCACGACCTCGTAGTTGATCGTTTCCAGGCGCTGGGCTACGTCTTCCACGGTGATCTCGGCGGCACCCTGCCGGCCGATTAACACCACCTCGTCACCCTGGCGCACGCCGGGGATGCCGGTGACGTCCAACATGGTTTGATCCATAGTGACGCGGCCGATGATGGCCGCGGGTTGCCCGTGCACCAGGACGTGGCTCCAGTGCCGGGGCGCGCGGCGGAAGCCGTCGGCGTAGCCCACGGGGATGACGGCGACGGTGGTCTTCCGCGCGGTGCGGTAGGCGTTGCCGTAGCTGACCGTGGCCCCGGGGGGCAGGGTCTTGACCTGGGCCACCTGGGTCTTCCAGCTGAGGACGGGGCGAAAGCCCGCGGGCAAGGGCACATCGGCCGAGGGGGCCAGGCCGTAGAGGGCGATGCCCAGGCGCACCATGTCGAAGCGGCTGTCGGGGTGGGCCAGCATGGCGGCTGAGTTGGCGGCGTGGACCAGGGGCGGGCGCAGGCCGGCGGCTGTGAGCCGGGCCAGCAGATGCTGGAACTGATCCAGCTGGCTGCGGGTGTGGGCCAGGTGCTCGGGTTGGAGGCTGTCGGCCACGGAGAAATGGGTGAACAGGCCCTCGATCGCGAGGCCCGGAATGGTGACCAGCTCCTGCATGAACGGTAGCACCTGGTCCGGCTGCAGGCCGAGGCGGCCCATGCCGGTATCGACCTTGACGTGTACCCGGGCCGGGCGGTTCAGGTCGGCGCTGGCCTGGCTCAAGGCCCGGGCCAGGTCCAGGTCGTAGACGGTGGCCGTGATGTCGTGGCGCAGGGTGTCGCGGGCCTGCCAGGCCGGCGTGTAGCCCAGCACCAGGATGGGGGCGTCGATCGCGGCGCGGCGCAGGGTGACGGCCTCGGCCAGGCAGGCTACGGAGAGCATGCGCACGCCGTTGTTGAGGGCCGTGCGCGCGATGCTGATTGCGCCGTGGCCGTAGCCGTCGGCCTTGAGCACGGCGCAGATGTCCACCTCAGGCCCCACGAGCTCCCTGGCCCGGCGCACGTTGCCGGCTACCGCCTCCAGGTCGATCTCGACCCAGGTGGGGCGGTCCTGGGTCAGGAGGCGCACCTGGAGCCAGCCCGGGGACTGCCGCACCAGCAGCTCCGCGGCGCGCGCGGGCTCGGCCATCAGGCCGGCCACGATGCGCTCCATGCGGGCCGGGCGGTCTCCCTTGACCAGGACGACGGGTGCGGCCAGGGCCGCGGGCAGGGCCAGGTCCTCGCAGAAGCGCAGCACGTCGGAGTCGGTGTGGGCACGGAAGATGCGCTCGCGCGGCATGCCGGCGTCCAGGGCAGCGTTGGCGATCTCCTGGGCCCGCTCGCCCTTGACCACCAGGCCATCGGCCACCTGGGCGACGCGCTCGCCCACGCGCCAGTGGGCCGCCTGTTCCTGCCGGCCCAGGTCCCACATGTCGCCGAGGACGGCGACGCGCGGGTGGTGGTCGAACAGGGCCAAGGCATCGAGCGCGGCCAGCATGGAGGCCGGGCCGGCGTTGACCGTGTCGTCCAGCAGCAGCAGGCCGCCCTGGCCGCGCAGGCGGCGCAGGTGGCCGGGCAGGGGCTGGAACGCAGCCAGGGCCGCGGCGATCTGGTCTACGGCGATGCCAAACCAGAGGCCAGCAGCCACCGCGGCCAGCAGCAGGGGCACCTGGTGGTGGCCGAGGAGGGCGCTGCGGAAGGCCAGGGAGGCAGCCGCGGCGGGGGATGGGGCGACGGCCTGCAGGAAGGGGGAGCCGGCGGCCAGGCGAAAGGCCAGGCCGGCGGCCGAAGCCACGACCGCTTCGCCGCGCAGGTCAGCTTCGGGCGAGGTGCCCACGGTGACCACGCGGGCAGCCGTGCGGGGGGCCAGGACCAGCACGCGAGGGTCGTCGGCGTTGAGGATGGCCAGGCCCCCGGGGGGCAGCACCTCCAGCAGGCGCCCCTTCTCCTCGGCGATAGCGGCCAGGGAGCCGAAGGTGGCCAGGTGCACCTCGTTGATGGCCGTCAGCACGCCCACGGCAGGGCGGGTGAGCCCGGCCAGGTCGCGGATCTCGTCGAAACTGTCCGCGGCCAGCTCCAGCACGGCCAGGCTGTGCTGCGGCTCCAGCTCGCCGGCGGCGATGGAGAGGCCGTAGCGGCCATTGATGCTGCCCTGGTTACGGAAGACCGGCTGGGGGCCACGGGA